>NZ_JBSHBP010000023.1:0-83347 GCF_053612065.1 Streptomyces sp. NPDC054765
CGAGGAATTCGAAGCCCAGCACTACCGATCCCAGGCAGCCCCGAACGCCGCCTGAAACCACAGAAACCGGCCGCTACGAAACTCGGGGCAGCTCACTCGGCTTCGAACGGTTGCGCCTGGCCCGCACGGTCTTCGGCCCTGAGATCGTGGACCGGGAGGTCGATACCGTCTACGGCCTGCTGCGCGGCTGGGGTTACCGCTTGGACACGGCGGGCAACCGCTCGGTGCGCACGTTGATCGCACACGCGATGCTCCTCAACCGCAGCCCGTTGCTGGCGGACATGGACGCGGCGTTGCTGGAACGCCTGCGTCGGGCAGTGCGTTCCACCGGGAGGGCCTCCGGTGACCTGCATTCGCTGCAGCGGGCGCTGGCGGCGCTGGGGCGGTGCGAGCCGCCCGTCGCACGCAATGAGGCGCTGCTGGGAGAGCTGCGAGCCCAGCGATGGACGGATGTGCCGGCGCCGTGGGCCGAAATGGCGTGCCTGTGGTTCGACACCTCCACGCTGAGCCGCAGCGTCCGCATGGTCTACCGCCAGGACGTGGCCCGCATGGGCCGGTGGCTGGCTGCCGAGCACCCGCAGATCACCGAGCCGGCCCAGTGGACGAGGGCGACCTGCGCGGCCTGGGTGGCAACGGTGGACCGGATGCGGATCGGCGATTACGTCGAACGCACCGCTACCCGCGGCGTGTTCGGAGACCCGATGTCCCCATCCACCAAGGACAGTGCGCTCACCGCCAGCCGCGCGTTCTTCCGCGACCTTCAGGAATGGGAGTGGATCCCCACGCCGGTTCGATCCCGGGCGCGCTCTGGAAACGCCCCGCAACATCCGCGCACTGCTGGGTCCCAACCCCCGCGTCATCGCCGACGGGGTATGGGCCAAGCTGCTGTGGGCCGGCATCAACCTCACCTCCGAGGACCTGCCCACGTCCAGCAGCGGCCCGCGCTATCCCCTTGAGCTATCCCGAGCCGTGGCGCTGACCTGGCTGTTCAGCGGCCAACGCAGCGACGAGATCCGCCGCCTGCGCACCGGCTGCGTCCGCCGGCAGCATGACGGCACCGCCGTCAGCCCGGATGCCGCCGACGTCCTCGCCCGCGACGCCGTCTGCATGCTGGACGTCCCCACCCACAAAACCGGCACGAGTTTCACCAAGCCGGTCGACCCGCTGCTCGGACAGGCCATCGAGGTCTGGCAGGCCGTCCGCCCAGAGCAGCCGACGATGCTTGACGCCAAGACCGGCGAACGCGTGGAGTTCCTCTTTGCCCACCGCGCCAAACGCGTCTCCAAGGACTACATCAACCGCACCATCATCCCTGCGCTCTGCACGAAGGCCGGGGTCCCCGCCAGCGACGTCCGCGGCAAAATCACCAGCCACCGGGCCTGCAGCACCATCGCCAGCCAGCTCTACAACGCCAAGGAGCCGATGACCCTGTTCGAGCTGCAGGCATGGCTCGGACACCGGTCGCCCAGCTCCACCCAGTTCTACGCGAAGATCTCCCCCAAGACGCTGGCCAAGGCATACAGCGAAGCCGGCTACTTCGCCCGGAACGTGCGCACCATCGAGGTCCTCGTCGACCGCGACGCCGTGGCCTCCGGCGCGGCGGCCACCGGCGAGCCCTGGCAGTACTACGACCTGGGCCATGGCTGGTGCACCTACACCTTCTTCGAACAGTGTCACCACCGGATGGCTTGCGCCCGCTGCGACTTTTACACCCCCAAGGGCTCCAGCAAGGCCCAACTCCTTGAAGCCAAGGAGAACTTGCAGCGCATGCTCGTCTCCATTCCGCTGACCGAGGACGAACGCGCCGCGGTCGACGACGGCCAAACCGCCATCGACGCGCTCCTCGCCCGGCTCACCGACATCCCTACACCCGCAGGCCCCACACCACGGGAGCCCGGCCTCCCCGCCACCGTCACCATGCTGCCCATCGTGGAGGTGCGCCAAGGCAAACGTGATAAGCCTCGATAGATTCAATACGCCGCACGGCCACGGATTACCGCGAAGCGAACTCGCTGCGACGGCGGAGCAACGATCGCTCCGGCGTCCGCTCGGCATCACTCCCAGATCACCGCCGTCCACCACGATCGCGGCTGATCCCGCATCTGCCCCGTTCTGTCTGGAACCTGCTGCGCGGCGCGTTGCCAGCCAGGGCCACGCGCTGTGTGCACACGTGGTGACCGGGGGAAGTCCGCGCTCTGCCCGGTTCGGTTCGGTCAGCCGGTATGACGGCCGTGAACGGCTCGCCCGACAGCCGAGGCCACCCGTCGGATGGTGCCCCGGCCCGGCGGCCGCCCGGAGGGCGCGGCGCCCGGCCGATGGCGGGGAACCCGTACCCGTAGCGTCCCGGGACTGATCCGGCACCGCACGGGAGTCGGCAGGGTGACGGCTTCACCGTCCAGCCCGACGGGGACGAACGGGACGTCGGCCTCGACGACAACCTCTTCAGATGTGGCCAGATTGGTCAGGCCGTGCCTCTGCCCGTCTCGCAGCCGGGCGGTCGTCTCGGCGGGCGTCTCCGCCCTGGCGGCCAGTACCCCCAGGAGCCCGGAGTCCAGCTGTGCACGCCTGCCAAGTCCGGCCGGGTCATCGGCCCGGTAGGGGTTGTTGCTCACCAGCACCGCATCAGGCCGGTCGACAGTGAGCAGCCCGGCGCGTACCACCAGCTCCGGGCCTTGGTGGCGGGCCAGGAATTCCGGGAGGATCCGCGCCGTCGTGCCGATCTTGTCGTCCCGATAGGCCGGGTCCTGTACCAGGGCGGCATAGGCGCCGAACGACACGTTGTTGACGAACACCCGCTCGCCTGCGAACCCGAGATCCACGCGCAGTTCGACGCCGTCCGTGAGGGCCTCCAGCGCGGCCGAAGGGTCATCACGGTCCAGGCCGAGGTCCATCGCGAAGTGGTTGCGGGTACCGGCCGGAATGACCACGAAAGGAAGACCGCTCTTCGCAGCCACGCCGGCGACAAGTGCCTGCGTGCCGTCTCCGGCGGCCACGCCCAGCAGATCCGCACCGTCATCCACCGCGCGTCGGGCGACAGTCGTGAGGTCCTGGGGCTGGGAAGGATCGAGCAGGAGAACCTGAGCCCCCAACGCACGGGCCTTTTCGGCGATGCGGAACCGGCTCGCCTTCCCTCCTCCCGAGCGGGGATTCACGATCAGATACGGCCGTCGTGCAGCGGCCACCGGTCGGAACGTGTTCTCGGTCATGGCAAGCGCCGCTAGGCCGTGTTCATCAGCCCGGCGCCCGTCACAGTCACCGGCGCCGGCACAGCTGCCGTTACCACGCCCGCTGCTGGCTGTGCCGTCCGCCACCGGCTCGGTCCAGCGATCGCACCGGTCACAGCTTCCATGACGTTTCCTCCGGCAGTTACGGCGTCCGGCGCCGGCCCGGTCGCCTTGATGACAGTACTCATGGGTGGGGGGTGATGACGGCGCGTCCTTGGATCTTGCCGTCGTGCAGGAGCTGGTATGCCTCGTTGGCGCGTTCCAAGGGGAAGCGCTCGAGCAGCATCTTGATCTTTTGCTGCTGGGCGAGGGTGATCACTTCCATTAGTTCGGGAAGGGAGCCCCAGTAGGGTGAGGCGACCGAGCACTCGTGCGGCGGGTTCGAGAAGTTGACGGGCAGGGCTCCGCCGCCGAGACCGACGATGGTCAGGTGGCCAAGCACCCTGGCCACCTGACCAGCCATCCGCAGAGTCGGGTCGATGCCTACCATGTCCAGCACGAGCTGAGCGCCCTGCTGCCCCGTCATGTTTTTGATGCGCGTGACCGCTTCCTCGCCCGAGAGCAGCACCTCGTCCGCGCCCATGCGCTTGGCGGTTTCCAGCTTGCCGGCGTCGGTGTCCACGGCGACGACGGTGGTCGCCGCGCTGAGCGCGCGCAGAATCTGGATGGCCATCTGGCCCAGACCGCCCACCCCGATCACCACCGCGGTCGAGCCCGGCCCCAGCAGGTGCACCGATCGCTTGACGGCGTGATAGCTGGTCAGTCCCGCGTCGCTGAGCGGGGCGGCCTGGCGGGGGTCGAGGGTGCCCAGCGGGATCAGGAATCGCGCCGCTGGGACCAGCAGGTACTCGGCCATTCCGCCGTCGTGACCGCCTCCCAGGCCCCCGCCCTGACCACTGACCTTCTGGCAGTAGTTCTCCCTGCCCTCGCGGCAGTTGGCGCACATCCCACAGCCCCAGGGGCCGTAGACCATCACAGGGTCTCCGGGCGCGAACCCGGTGACACCCGGCCCCAGTTTCTCTACCCATCCCGCATTCTCATGGCCGAGTGTGAAGGGTGGTTCCGTGGTGAACCCGGGTGGTGGTTCGGGTGCCTCCATGATGTGCAGATCTGAGTGGCACGCGCCGGCACCCCCGACCTTCACCAGGACCTCGCCCGGCCCGGGCTCGGGCACCGGCACCTCGCGCAGCTCGGGCGGTTGCTGCCATCCGACGAGTTGAAAAGCCCGCATAGCGATCCTTCACGCACACCGATTCAGTCGCGGATCCCGTCGATGTCGACCAGGACATGGCGCGGGCCGCGGAATATCTGGTTGCGGCGGTACGGCGGTGGGTCCTCGACGAGACGGGGGTTTTGCACGCGGCGGACGAACTCGCCGACCGCGGTCTGGGCCTCCAGCCGGGCGAGCGGGGCGCCGAAGCAGTAATGGATGCCCTGGCTGTAGCCGACGTGCTGGTTGTCGGGGCGTTCGAGGTCCAGTCGGTCGGGGTTCTCGAACCGTTCCGGGTCGCGGTTCGCCGAGCCGTAGGCTAGGAAGATCGGCGCGCCCTTCGGGATGGTGGTGCCGGCGATCTCGATGTCCTCGAGGGCGGAGCGAGTGGGCCAGAACTGGACCGAGGACTCGAAGCGCAGCAGCTCCTCGACTCCGGGCACGATGAGCTCGGGTCGGCGGTGCAGCTTCTCGAGCTGGTCGGGGTGCCGCAGCAGGTTGAGCACGCTGTGGGCGATCAGGTTGACCGTGGTCTCATGCCCGGCGAAGAGCATGAGCATGGCATTTCTGACGATCGACTCCTGGGACAGTCCCTCCGGGCCGCTGTCGTTGACCATCCCCGAGAACATGCCCGGGCCGGGCTGCTTGCGGTACTGGTCGATCAGGTCGGCGAGGAACTGCCTGAACTCGGCCACCTGATCGGGGACCGCCGCTGTGCGGCGCTGCTGCTCCGGGTCGTTCGCCTCCGGGCTGAAGTCCAACCCGTCCAGGGCTGCCTCGATCCAGCCGTGGAAGCGCGGGATGGACTCCAGCGGCACGCCCAGGACCTTGCAGATGACGGTCACCGGTCCCGGGAAGGCGAACTCGTCGACGAAGTCGATCCGGGTCCTGCCCTTCATGTCGTTCAGGAGCTCGCCGAAGATGCGGCGGATCTCGGGCTCGAAGTCAGCGATCGTGTGGGGACACTCGGGCGGCGCGAAGTGCCGCATCATCCGGCGGCGATCCACGTCGTGCTCGGACGGGTCCTCGGTGATGATCGTCGCCTCGAAGGGGTTCGAGGGCGTGTCGGGGCGCTTCCTCTGATCCGAGGTGACCCGGGGGTCGTGCAGCAGCTGGACGACCTCGCGGTAGGTGCTGACGACGTAGGTGCCGTCCGGCTGCCGCGCCACCGGTGTCCTGCGGAGTTCCTCGTAGAACGGGTACGGATTGGCGCGGTTGGCGTAGCGGAGGGCCTGCTGCCAGGGGGTTTCCTCGACCACGAGGCTTCCCTCCTTCTTCCTGTCGGTGCTATCCGCTTGCACGCCGGTCCGGCGGGCGCGTCAACGAGGGCGAGGCCGGAACTCGGCCCCCCGCTCGCTCGGGTCGTGGCCGGTCAGGACGACGTCGGGGATCGCTGTCGGGACGCCGGGTTGCGGGAACTCGGCCGGGACCGGCTTCATGTCGGTGGGCTGGTCCCAGCCCGGCGGCGGAGGCGGGAACGGACCAGATTGCTCGATCAGCTTCCCGTAGTACTCCAGCCACTTGCCGTGATCGAACGTGACGGCGGCGACGATGCGGCCCCGGCGACCGTACGCGGCGGCGAAGCGGCGCTCTTTGACGGACCCCTGGGTGAAGACGATCTCGTCGCCGAAAGGAGGCACGCCGACGGACTTGATGTTGAGGCCGAACTGCCCGGACCAGAAGCCGGGCAGCAACAGATGCGGGCGATAGTGGGGCTCGAGGTTCACCATGTTGTGGGCGGCGGCCTCGGCGCCGAGAACGGCATTGTCCCAGTGCTCCATCGCGAGGAACTGGTACTCGTACAGCACGTGGGGCGAGCGCGCCACGTCCCCTGCCACGTAGATGCTGTCGGTGACCACGCCGTTGATGTCGAAGGCGCGACCGCCGGCGTCGCAGCCCACGCCCCAGAAACCGGACGCCAGCCCGGCGCCCTCCAGCCATTCCACGTTGCGGATCGACCCCAGCGAGGCCACCACCACGTCGGCGTCGATGGTGGTTCCGTCCGAGAGATGAGCACGCCGCACGTGTCCGCCGGAGTCGCCCTCCAGTGACGACACGCCCAGCCCGCAGCGCAGGTCCACGCCGTGGTCGCGCTGGATCTCCGCGGCGATCTCACCGATCACCCCGCCGAGCGCGCCGACCAGCGGCGCCGAGCCCCGCTCGACGACGGTCACCGGGAGATCGAGTTCCCGGCAGACGGAGGTCACCTCGGAGCCGATGAACCCGGCGCCGATGACCATGACCCGCGACGGCGGCGCGGCCAGCGCCTTTTGCAGCTGTGCGGCATCATCACGCGAGCGCAGCGAGTAGACCCCGTCCAGGGCGGCCTCTTCCGGGTTCGGCCACTGTCGCGCCCGGGTGCCCGTGGCGATGAGCAACCGGTCGTACGGGATCTGCTCGCCATCGGCCAGGCGCACCTGCTTGGCGGCCCGGTCCAACCCGGTGGCCGTCACCCCGAGCCGCCACTGCGCATTCACTTCTCGCAGGCGGGGCAGCTTGGTGTGGTCGGCCGGTACCCAGCCTTTGAGCACCTGTTTGGACAGCGGGGGACGGTCGTAGGGCTCGTACGGCTCGTCTCCGATGATGGTCAAAGACCCGGTGAAGCCCTCCTCACGCAGGGCTTCGGCGGCCCGCAGTCCGGCCAGGGACGCACCGACGATGACGATCCGGCCGTTGGCTCTGAACTTGCGCACCAGCTCTGCGACCGTTGCCGGCACGGTCATGACGTCGCGCTCCCCTTCGCGCCGTCCAAGCGGTCGATCACGATCGCCTGCACTGGACACGCCGCAGCGGCTCGCTCAACCTGCAGGCGCCGCTCGTTATCGGGGTTCGGCTCGTAGGTGAGCGCCTCCTGGCCAGTCAATCTGAAGTCCTTGTGCGCCAAATACATGCATTGTGCATATCCCTGACATCGATTCAGGTCCACGGCGATGCGCATGGGCAGACTCCTTCCGATCGCCGCCCAGCTGGACAGCCCACCGTCGCCCCGCCGACGCCACCGGCTGAGCACCCGGATGTTCGATCTTCTTCGCCACGGCGGTGGATTCGCGGTGACGCTTACTCCCGATGAGCTTCACGGCCCGAAGGCCGCGGTACACATGCCGATGGCATCAAGCTTTGCCGGCCATTACCCCTAAAAAAATGGTCACCCCGTCTTCCGACGACCGCAAATGCGCTGTTACGGAAACCATCTCTCAGGGCAGCTGTGATGCTTGATCACTGACCGTTTCGTGCAGGTCCGGGGGCTTCCGGAGTGCCTGCCCGCACGGAAGCGGCAACCGTGATCACGAGCGTTTGTGGAGGCAATACGGCCCCGGCAGACCGAGCCGGCTGAAGCCGCTGAGACTCGGCGCACCCGCCGACCAGGACAGTACCGCCACCCGGCTGTCCAGGTGTTGCCCGCCGCGGTGCCCCAGAGCCTCGCCGATCTCGTCTTCCGCGACCGACGCCAGCGGGCGACCTTCGCCGATCCGCTCCGCGGCCTTGCCGACCCCGATCCCGTAGCTGCGGACCGCGTTCGGGTTGCCGAACGAGTCGAGGAAGGCGGGGGTTCGTTGAGCTGAACGTAATGGAAAAGATGCGGAGCGTGGCAGATCACCCCAAGGCGCGGTCGAGATTGAAGGCGGCGCTGATCAGGGCAAGGTGGGTGAAAGCCTGGGGGAAGTTGCCCTGTTGCTCTCCGGTGTGGCTGATCTCTTCGGCATACAGGCCGAGGTGGTTGGCGTAGGTGAGCATCTTCTCGAAGGCCAGGCGGGCTTCATTCAGGCGCCCGGCACGCGTGAGGGCCTCGACGTACCAGAAGGAACAGATGGAGAAGGTGCCCTCCTCGCCTTCCAGGCCGTCCGGGCTGGCCTTGGGGTCGTAGCGCCAGACCAGGGAGTCGGAGACCAGTTCGTCGCCAAGGGTGTCGAGGGTGGACAGCCATACAGGGTCGCTGGGGGAGACGAACTTGGTCAGCGGCATCATCAGCACCGCGGCATCCAGCACATCGCCGTCCTCGTGCTGGACGAACGCCTGCCGGGCGGGCGACCAGCCCTTGTCCATGATCCGCCAGTAGATCGCGTCCCGGACCGGCCCCCAGCGGCCGAGCTCGGCGGGGAGGCTGCGGCGCTGGGCGATGCGGATGGCGCGATCGATGGCCACCCAGCACATCAGGTGGGAGTAGAGGAACTTCTTGCGCCCGCCACGGGTCTCCCACACACCCTCGTCCGGCTGGTCCCAGTGCTCACAGACCCAGTCCACCAGTGCGCACACCGCGCGCCAGTGGCCGCTGGAGATGGGCCGGCACCACATGTCGTACAGATAGACGGAGTCGAGCAGGGCGCCGTAGATGTCGAGCTGCAGCTGGGTGGCCGCGCCGTTGCCGATCCGCACGGGCGCCGAGCCCCGGTAACCCTCCAGGTGGGGCAGCTCGCGTTCGGGCAACTCGGTGCGTCCGTCGATGCCGTACATGACCTGCAACGGGCCGGACGATCCGTTGCCGCGCCGGTCGGTGTGCCGGGTGAGGAAGCCCATGAACGCCTCTGCCTCCTCGGTGAAGCCGAGCCTGAGCAGGGCGTAGACGGCGAACGCGGCGTCGCGCACCCACACGTAGCGGTAGTCCCAGTTGCGGCCGCCGCCGATCTGCTCGGGCAGGCTGGTGGTAGGGGCTGCCACGATCGCGCCGGTGGGGGCGTAGGTGAGCAGCTTGAGGGTGAGGGCGGAGCGGTGCACCATCTCCCGCCATCGGCCGCGGTAGCGGGACTGCTGCAGCCAGCGCCGCCAGAAAGCGACCGTGGCGGTGAACTCCCGCTCGGCCTCGGCGTGCGGGCAGCGGCGCGGCGGAGCCTCGCTGCTGACCTGCTCCAGGGCGAAGACCGTGGTGTCGCCCTGAGAGAGTTCGAACTCCGTCCACACGTCCTTTTCGTCGTACTCCAGCGGCACCGTGGCGGTCAGCATCAGCGACAGCTCCTCGGAGGCGAACAGGGGGTCCGGTCCAGCATCCGTACGGTGTGCGGATGGGCGCCGTAGCCGAACCGGGGGCCACCCGAGCCCGGAACGGGATCGTTCCGCGGACGCACACCACCCGCCGGATCAGCCGGTCGCAGTCGGATGCGCCGGAGTCCGCCACGGGCATGAAGTCCTGGATCTCCCCCAGCCCGTCCTCGGTGAAGAAGCGGGTGATCAGCACATTGGTGTCCGGGAAGTAGAACTGTTTGGTGCCGGCCGGCACGGTGGCAGCCAGCTCGAATGCCCCGCCCCGGTCCGCGTCCAGGATGGCCGCGAAGACACTCGGGGAGTCGAAGGAGGGGCAGCAGTACCAGTCGATGGTGCCGTCGGTGGCCACCAGCGCCACCGTGCGCAGATTCCCGATCAAGCCGTGCTCAGCGATCGGCAGATACCGGACGGACTTGTGCTGTGCCGGTGCTCCAGACATCGCAGCACCTTCCTTTACTCCTGCCTCTCCTGCTCGGCCCCTTGTGATCGCACCATCCGGTGGAGATTTGACCTGGCCGGTCAGGTCGCGGTGGGCATCGCAGCACTCCTCGACCGCGGCATCCATGATCGCGAACCGAGGGCCCGCCGACGGATCGGTTGCGGCCTTCCGCTTCGGCGCCTCGGATCGAGGTCGCGAAATAACCGCGTCCCTATACCTCCAGTGTCCTACAAACGCCGGAGCAGGTGTCTTTTGCACCCTGGCTGGTCCCAGCTGTTGTGGGAATCCCAGCCGAGTTCCGATCTTCCTCGGCCCCCAGCACCCACCCACCACTGAAAACGCAAGATCGAACGGCACAGAGCTGGCTCCCACCCGGCACCGCAATCCTTTATCCCGCAGCTCGGCACCGCAGACGAAGGCAACAATCGTCATCAGCGGCACGTGCAGCTCACAGGTCGATGCGGTGCGGGAACGACTTGCCCTGTCAGGTCGCGAGCAGGTTGTGGCCGTTGCAGACACGGCGTTCAACCGGCTGAAGGCGTTCCGCGACGTCGTCGGTTCCGGGGCTATGCCCGACTCCTCGGAGCTGGCGGACGCCATTCAGTCCTACGGGATCGTCCTGCGCGAACTGCGCCACGCCATGCGAGACGATCTGGGCGAACCACACCTGGAGACTGATGTCTCCAACTAACGTCCTCCCAAGCACGGTTCAACGACTGAAGGTGTGCCGGGTGAGGCCGCCCCGGCCCGGAAGCCTGGGGCGCCGCAACCACCTCGCGGTCATGCTGCGCGCATACGGCCGACACCAGCCCTTCCCAACGCCGGCGACTGTGAGCCGGAAGAACGCGGACGGTCACGCCCGGCCAGATCAGCTACGAACAGACCGCCCGCCTGCGTCCAGATAACGGGCCAGTCCTTAGCCGTCACCTTGCCCTGCAGAAGAGCTCCAGCGGGTGGGCCCGCTTGACATCGCGGATTCCACATAATCGTCGACGCGTACCGGCTGCTCGTCAATCCCGTGATCGTCGGCTCCGGCAAGCGGCTCTTCGCCGAGGGGGCCGTCCCTACCGCCTGGACGCTCACGGAGTCCCGCACCACCGGCGCCGGCGTGCAGTACTGCGCCTACGAACGGGCGGGGAAGCCCCGATATGGGTCCTTCATGCTGGATGAGCAGGAGTGAGGACGCCCGGCACGCAGCCGGGGCCGACGTCCCCGCGTGGCCGGTCCCGGCTGCCTCCGCGTGCTGAGCAGCCCGTGGCGGGTGCGACGCGGCGGGCGCGGAAGCTGCCGCCGTTGGTGTCAGAGGGGGGCGGTGCCGTGCGTGGTGTGTGGAGTGGGACGGCGGGGGAGTGCAGGGTCGGCGTGGGCACCGGTCCCGAGCCCGGCCGGCCGGCTCCCGTGCCCGACCGGCCGTGGTGCCGCGACGGCCCCGACGCCATGGCCGAACGCGGCCCCGTTCGGGGCGCCGACGGTACGAGGGCGGAGCCCGGACCGGTGGAGCGCGAGGCGAAGGGCGTGTGCCGTGGGTGTCGGTTTCACGGAAGAGTCGACGTCGGTGACGGTCGCGGCGTCGGCGGTGGCGCAACGCGTGGTGCCGGCCGCCCGTCCACAGGCGGCGCTGCGCTTGTACCGTGTGCCGCCCGCCGGGTCCGGTCCGGACTGCGCTCTGCGGTGGGCATCGTTGCTGCCGTCGTGGGTCGAGCCGTGCTCCGTGCCGCTGCCCGGCCGGGGAGCCCGCTCCGGCGAACCGTCGCTGACCGACCCCGCCTGCCTCAGCGCCCGGCTCGCCGCGGTGCTCGACAACTGGGCCGGCCCGCGTCCGTTCGCGGTCTTCGGGCCGGGCGACGAGCGGCGCGGTACGCGGCAGCCGCCCGCCGCCCGGCCGCCGGGGAACGTGCCCGCCCGCAGGGCCGTGGGGGGCGGCTCATGAGAACCGTCACCGGGTCCACCGACCACGTGGTGGTCGTCGGTGCCGGTCTCTCCGGACTGTCCGCCGCACTGCATCTGCTCGGCGCCGGCCGGCGGGTGACGGTCGTCGAACGCGAGGAGCTGCCCGGCGGCCGGGCCGGCCGGATCGAGAGCCACGGCTACCGCATCGACACCGGCCCGACCGTGCTGACCATGCCGGACCTCATCGAGGAGGCGTTCGCCGCGGTCGGCGAACGGCTCACCGACCGGATGGAACTACTGGCGCTGCACCCCGCGTACCGCGCCCGGTTCGCCGACGGCAGCGAGCTGGAGGTGCACACGGACGCCGAGGCCATGGAGGCCGAGGTCGAACGGTTCGCCGGCGCCCCGGCGGCCCACGGCTACCGGCGGCTGCGGCACTGGCTCCAGCAGCTGTACGCGGTGCAGCGGCACCGTTTCATCGACGCCAACTTCGACTCCCCGCTCCAGCTGATGCACCCGGACCTGGTCCGCCTCGCCGCCCTCGGCGGATTCGGCCGGCTCGACGACCGTATCGGCCGCTTCCTGCCCGACCCGCGGCTGCGCAGAGTCTTCTCCTTCCAGGCGCTGTACGCCGGTGTACCGCCCGCGCGCGCCCTCGCGGCCTATGCCGTCATCGCCTACATGGACACCGTCGCCGGGGTGTACTTCCCCCGCGGCGGTATGCACGCCCTGCCCCGGGCCATGGCGGACGCGGCCGCCGGCGCCGGCGCCGTATTCCGCTACGGCCACCCGGTCACCCACCTGGAACGCAGCGGCGACCGGATCACGGCGGTGGTCACCGAGCACGAGCGCATCCCGTGCGACGCGGTGGTCCTCACCCCCGACCTGCCGGTCGTCCACCGGCTGCTCGGCCGGCGGCCCCGCCGCCCGCTGCGGCTGCGTCACTCGCCCTCCGCGGTGATCCTGCATGCCGGCACCGACCGGACCTGGCCGCGGCTGGCCCACCACACGATCCTCTTCGGCGCCGCGTGGGAGCGGACCTTCGACGAACTCACCCGCACCGGGCAGCTGATGAGCGACCCCTCACTGCTCCTCACCCGCCCCACGGCCACCGACCCGCAACTCGCCCCTCCGGGACGCCACTTGCACTACATCCTGGCGCCCTGCCCCAACACCGAGACCGGCCCCGGCGCCGGGGCCTGGCACGAGCTGGCCCCCCGCTACCGCGACAGCCTGCTCTCCGTACTGGAGCGCCGGGGACTCACCGGCATCGGCGACGCCATCGAGAGGCACCACCTCGTCACGCCCGCCGACTGGACCGCGCAGGGGCTCGCCGCCGGCACACCCTTCTCCGCCGCCCACACCCTGGCGCAGACGGGTCCGTTCCGCCCCCGCAACCTCGTGCGGGGCACGGCGAACGCCGTGCTGGCGGGCTGTGGCACCACGCCCGGCGTCGGCATCCCCACCGTTGTGATCTCCGGCAAGCTCGCCGCGGCCCGGATCACCGGCCTGCGGCCCGCCCGCTCCGCCACAGGCTCCGCCCGCCCGACCCCGAGAGGCATCCCGGCATGACCGCCCGCGAACTGGACGCCGCAGGCATCACCGATCCGCTCCTGCGCGACGCCTACGCCCACTGCCGCCGGCTGCACGCCCGGCACGGCAGGACGTACTTCCTCGCCACCCGGCTGCTGCCCGCGGAACGGCGACCTGCCGTACACGCCCTGTACGGCTTCGCCCGCTGGGCCGACGACCTCGTCGACGAACCCGGCCCGGACCGGTCCACGGCCCGTCGCACCCATGCGCTCGATGCGCTCCAGCACCGTCTGGAAGAGGGGCTGCGCAGTGGCGGGAGCACCGAACCGGTGGTGCGCGCGGTGGTGCACACCGCTGCCGTGTACGGCATCGGCCACCGGCACTTCACGGACTTCATGGCGTCGATGCGCAGTGATCTGACGGTGACGGACTACCCGACGTACGACGAGCTGCGGCGCTATATGCACGGCTCGGCCGCGGTGATGGGGCTTCAGATGCTCCCGGTGCTCGGCACCGTCGTGCCGCAGGAGGAAGCCGCCCCGCACGCGGCGGCCCTCGGCGTCGCCTTCCAGCTCACCAACTTCCTGCGCGATGTCGGAGAGGACCTGGACCGGGGCCGTATCTATCTGCCGGCGGACCTGCTCGCGGCACATGGCGTGGACCGCGCACTACTCCGGTGGAGCCGGGACACCGGCCACCAGGACCCGCGCATCACCGCGGCCATGGCGGCGGCCGCCGACCTCACCCGCGGCGTCTACCGGGAGGCGGAACCCGGCCTCGCCCTGCTCGACCCGGTGTCGCGCCCTTGCATCCGCACCGCCTTCGTCCTCTACCGCGCCATCCTCGACGCCGTGCGCGACGACGGATACGCCGTGCTGCACCGCCGTTCGGCGGTCTCCCGCAGACGCCGCGCGGCCACCGCCCTCGGCGGCCTGGCCCGGGTCGCCGCCGCGCGTACCGCCGCCCGCCGCCCTGCCGCGCGGCGCGCCGGGGTGCCGCACCACGTACAGGAGAACACCTCATGACCCGGGAGCCGCGCCGCCCTGCGCACCTCCCGCTCCGGCTGCGCCGCGGGCCCGTGCGCTGGGAAGCACAGCGGCCGACCTGGCGCGAGGCGAAACCCGCACGCATCGCCGACGCCGTCAAGGCCGCCCTCGCCCGCCCGTCCGGCAACTGGTTCGTCCTCGGCGCGGCACACGCCGTCGGCACCCACCGCGCCTTCGGCCGCACCGTCGCCGGTGTCGAGGTCGTCGCCTGGCGCGACGCGGCCGGCCGGCTGATCGCGGGGCCCGGCGCCTGCCCCCACCTCGGCGCGCCGCTGGACCGGAGCCCCGTGCACTGCGGCATCCTCCGCTGCCGCTGGCACGGACTCGCCCTGGACGGTGCCCCGTTCACCGGCTGGCAGCCGTTCCCCGCCCACGACGACGGTCTGCTGGCCTGGGTACGCCTCGACGAGGCCGGCGGCGAGCGGCCGCTGCGGCGGCCGGTCATCCCCTCCCGGCCCCGGCCGTCGGGTGCCGTCACCGCGGTCCACACCACCACCGGCCGGTGCGAACCCGAGGACGTGATCGCCAACCGCCTCGACCCGTGGCACGGCGCATGGTTCCACCCCTACTCCTTCGTCGACCTCACCGTCGTCGGCGCTTCCCCGGCGAGCGGCGGGGAGCGGTCCGACGGCATTGCCGTCGAGGTCTCCTTCAAAGTCGCCGGGCGCGCCGTGGTGCCGGTCACGGCGCTGTTCACCGCCCCTGAGCCCCGCACGGTGGTGATGCACATCCTGGAAGGCGAAGGGCAGGGCTCCGTGGTGGAGACCCATGCCACACCGCTGGGCCCGGACGACCGGGGGCACCCGCGCACCGCGGTCACCGAGGCGATCGTCGCCACCTCCCGGCGCCCCGGGTTCGCCCTGGCCCGCGCCGCCGCGCCCGCCCTGCGTCCGCTGATGCGTGCCGCTTCGCGACGGCTGTGGCGGGACGACCTGGCTTACGCCGAGCGCCGCTGGGAGCTGCGCAGCGGCGGACGGCACCCGGGCTGACACCGAGCGGCGGCCGGCCCCCGGGTGCCATCGGTCGGCCGGGTCCCCGTTCCCGGTCGCCATCCGGCTCCCGGTCACCGGACCGCCATCCGGCTCCCGGTCACCGGACCGCCATCCGGCTCCCGGTCACCCGTCCGTCATCCCGCCCCCGTCACCGTTCCGCCACTTCGGCCGCCCACCGCAGCGCCGCGGAACGGCCCCTGCCCGGGACGGTCCACAGCGTCTGGCCGCGCACGCCCCACTGCGCCAGCAGCGCATTGGCCGCGAGGAAACCGGTCGTCGCGGCGCGCTCCATCAGCGCCACCGGGAACGGTGTCCGCACCACATCGCCCGCGACCACCACCCGCGGGTCGGACGTGTGCACGGCGGGACGGTCGCCGAAGCCGCCCACGGAGAACAGCGGACAGTCCGCGCGCCACTCGTGCCGCTGGTCGAGGATCCGGACGCCTCGGGTCTCCGGGTAGACGGTGTGCAACTGCTCCACCAGGCGCCGCTGTTCGCGCGCACGGTCGGTCCCCGGGGCCACGGCATAGGCGTGCAGTTCCAGCACCGAGCCGCCGGTGCGGGCGGACCAGCGGGCCGCCTCTCCCTCCCAGCGCTCCAGCACACTGACGTTGTCCAGCGAGCCGAACCCGCTGGTGCCCAGGAAACCGGGCCGGTCGGCGCACACCCGCCGCTCCAGCCACAGCCGCGACACCAGGAAGGGCGGCGCGGTCCGCAGCCGCCCGATCCGCTCCCGCCAACCGGCGTCCCCCAACCCCGCTGAATCCGCGACGAGTTGACGCAGGCTTCCGGGATCCAGCGCAAGAACCACCGCGTCGAACCGCCGGTCCTCGCCCCGGGCGACGACGCGCACCCCGCCGCCCGCCACCGGCTCGACCCGCGTCACCTCCGTGCCCGTGCACAGCCCGGCCCCGTGCCCCGTCAGATACCGGCCGAGGGGCTGCCACAGCGCCTGCGGGAACGGCTCGGCGGGCACGTCGAAGAGCAGCCCTTCGCTGGAGCCGAGGAAGTAGATGTGGAACATCAACACCAGTTCCGCCGCAGACAGTTCCGACGGGTCGGCGAAGAAGCTCCGGGAGAACACCTCGAACGCGAGGTGCCGCGCGGCGTCGGGAAAGCGGATACCGGAGAGGAAGTCGCCGGCGCTGATGTGGTCCAGCCGCTCGTAGACCTGCGGCACCCGTACGTCGAGCAGCGGCAGGGCCGCGCCGGGACGCATCCGTGCCAGGTCCCGCCAGGTGAAGGTGGGGCTGAGCGCCACAAAACCCAGCGCGCTCCAGGGCGGTGTCCGCGGTACCCGCGCAAAGCTGTCCCGCAGGCCCGAACGGTGGAGCAGTGGATAGTCCGGCAGCCGCCGGAGCAGGTGCAGTCCCGGGTCGATCCGGCGCAGCAGCCCCCGCAGGTTGTAGTACTGCGGAAAGAACGCATGGAACCCGCGGCTCATGGTCGCCGCCGAGCCGTCGGCGAGCCGCACCGGCCGGCCCGCCAGCCGTCCCCCGAGGCTCTCCTCCCGTTCGTACAGCGTCACCCGCACCCCCCGCTCGGCCAGCGCGGTCGCGGCGCAGAGGCCCGCGATCCCGCCGCCGATCACCGCCACGACCGGGCCGCCGGCCGCGGCCCGCTCCCGCCCCGGCGGCCCCGGCACCCGCTGGGCCCGGCGGTCACGCCCGCGCCGCGCCGCCCCGTCGCGATCACGTCCGCGGGTCACGGTCCCTCCCCGAGGACGCGCACCGCAGGCGGTCCGCCGTTGTGCAGCAGTGTCATGGATGTCTCTCCTCCGGTCCGGGGACGCGTAATCGGCCCGGTCACCGTGTGGCGGCCCGGCGTGGCAGCAGGGGAAGCTCGGCGACCGTTCGGAGCATGGGCAGCACCGGGGTGCGCAGGCCGATGGTGACGTCCTCCCACAGGCGGGAGCGGCCGTCGAGAAACCGCAGCAGCCGCTCCATCGGCACCGTGCGGAACAGCCCGGTGAAGAACTCGGCTCCGTCCACCCGGCCGCTGTCCAGCGCGCGCAGCAACACGGCGTCCAGCGCCCGGTGCCAGGCCGGGTGCGCGGGCGGGGGGAGCGGGGGCCGGCCCGCCGAGAGGGCGGCCGCGATGAGCACGGACTGCCGTTGCACGGCGGCGAAGGTGTATCCGGTCGACGGCCGTGTGGCGCCCCCCGCGGTCCCGATGCGGAACACCGACCGGCCCGTCCGCCGAGGAAAGCGGCCGTCGGTCATCGGGATCGCGCCCTGCTCGGCAGCGGTGACACGGAACGCGTCCAGCCGCAGCACGCGCGCGGTGTAGTGGCGCAGCGCCTGCTCGTAGGCGGCGGTGTCGAGGGTCCGGCGGGAGAACTCCGTGTACTCCACCAGCGCGGTGTGCTCGCTCAGCGGCAGGACGTACCCGAAGGACAGGCCGTGCGCGGGCTGCGGAGTGCGGAAGTCCATCAGATCCGCGGTCGTGGGATCGAACGCCGGATGCCGGGTGTGGACGAACCACCCCCGGAAGTGCTGCTGGAGCGTGGTACGGGCCGGCGGGAGCCGTACGGCCGGCCGGGAGTCGAAGACCCAGCGTGCCCGCAGGGCCAGCGGCCGCCCCGCCGCGTCCCGCCCCCGTACCTCGGCACCGCCGGCGACGTCCCGTACGGATTCCACCGTCGCCCGGACCCGGACGACGGTGTCCCGGCCGGAGAGCCGGGCGCCGACGAGGGACTCGAAGTCCCGCGACCGCAGCATCTTGTACCGCAGGGGCGCGGGCCGCCCCTGCGTCGCCGCCCCGTCGGGGCCGTGCACCCGCAGCCGTTCCCACGAGGCGGTCAGCGCGGCGTCGAACACACCGCCCGGCGCTTCCCAGTAGCACCAGGTCCGTTCCTGGGGGGTGAGCGGTCCGGGCGGTGCATCCACGAGCAGCACCCGCAGCGGCCGGGCACCGGACACCGGTTCGCACAGCCGGTAGGCGAGCGACAGCCCGGCCGCTCCCGCGCCCACGATCACGGCATCCGCGTCCCGCACGCCCCGTCCTCCCTGTGCCCCGGTGACCCCGACGGTGATCCTTCCGCAGTACCGGGGCGGGAAGAGGGGTACGACGCGCGGGAAACCGGTGGACCGGCCGTCGTGGGGGTGACCGTAGCCGCCGTGCGCGCCCGCAGGTCCGGCCGGACGCCGGGAGGCGGCCCGGCCGGCCGGGACTTTCCACGAGGACGGCACCGCGCCCACCCGGCCCGTGTGCGGCGCCCGCCGCGCGATGCGCCAGAATCCCTTCCGACCAATCCAGGTGTCGCCCGGCGCCGAATCACTGGTGACCATGTCACAGCCCGGAGGTGTCCATGCCCGTCGCAGCCCGCGGCGACCGATCCTCAGCGCCGCATACCGGTGCCCTGGAGTCACTGCTCGACCGCGTCTCACGCGGTGACCAGCATGCGTTCGAGAGTCTCTACACAGCGGTGGCCGGCTCCGTACTGGGCCTGGTGCGCAGGGTGGTGCGGGATCCGGCCCAGTCCGAGGAGGTGGCACAGGAGGTGCTCATCGAGGTGTGGCGGTCCGCGGCCCGCTTCGACGCGCGGCAGGGCAGCGCCATGGCCTGGATCATGACCCTGGCCCACCGCCGCGCGGTGGACCGGGTGCGCTCGGTCCAGGCGGCGGCCGACCGCGACCACCGGGCCGGGCTGCAGGCCTACACCGCGGCCTTCGACGAGGTCAGCGAGCAGGTCGAGCGGCGCCTGGAGCGCGAACAGGTGCGCCGCTGCCTGGGCCGGCTGACCGAACTGCAACGGGAGTCGGTGACGCTCGCCTACTACCGTGGCTACACCTACCGGGAGACCGCCGACCTGCTGGGCACGGCGCTGGGCACGGTCAAAACACGGTTGCGCGACGGTCTGATCCGGCTCCGCGACTGCCTGGGGGTGTCGGCATGAACACCGTCGATCTGCACACACTCACCGGCGCCTATGCGCTGGGCGCCCTGTCCCGGCAGGAGGCGGCGGAATTCACCCGCCATCTCGCCCGGTGCGAGGCATGCACCCAGGAAGTGCGGGAGCTGCAGGAAACCGCGGCCCGGCTCGCCCTGGCGGTCGCCGAGGTGCCGCCGGCGGACCTGCGGACCCGGGTGATGGCTGCCCTGCCCGAGGTCCGGCAGCTGCCGCCGATGGAGCGCGAAGCCACCGTGGTCCCGCTGCGCCGGCGCATGCGCCCTCGCCTGCCCTACCTCGCTGCCGCCGCCTGTCTGGCCCTCGCCGCGGTCGCCGGCGGACTGGCCGTCACCGCCCGGAACGACGCCGACCGGCAGCGGGACCGCACCGCCCGCGCCGAGGAGCAAGCGGCCGCGGTCAGCGCCCTGATGGCCGCGCCGGACGCCACCTTCCACACCACGGCCTTCAGGGGCGGCGGCAGCGGGACCGTGGTGGCCTCCAAGCGCATGGGACGCACCGCCTTCCTCTACCACGGCCTGCCGCCCCTGCCCGGTCAGCGGGTCTACGAACTCTGGTACAGCCGCAACGGCACCATGGTGCCCGCCGGTCTCGTCGAGCCCGGCCGCTCCACGGGCACGATGCTGCTGACCGGCGGACCGCAGGGCGCGGACGGCGTCGGTGTCACGGCCGAGCCCCCGGGCGGCTCCGGCAGTCCCACCAGCCCGCCGCTGGGCCTCCTGCGGGTGTGACCTCCGCAGACGACGGGTGAGACCGGCGGGCCGGCCGTCCCACGGCCGGCCCGCCGTTCCCCGCGCCGCCCCCGGGTGCTTTGCCGCCGCCCCGCAGGTCGCCCACCGGGCGGTGACACCGGCGGAAGTGCCCACGATCCGGCGCGGGATGACGCCCCTGGATCACCGCGCCGGGGCCCTTCCGCGTGCCCAAGTCCCTGGCGGGGAAGCCTTCTCCAGGGTGGGGGCAGCCGAGCACGCCCTTGCCCGAACGGGCCGTCAAGGCATGCCTCGGCGGCGGTACTTGGCACCACCGGCGACTACGTGATCGTCGCTTCCCAGTCAAGAAAATCGCCGTAAACGAACAAAAGAAGCAACTTACTGATCAGATTGTCGCGTCTTCCGTGCAGAGTCATCAAACGGGGTCCACAAGTGTGCCCCGCGCCAAGGGCTCAGAAACCGGGCTTCGAAGGAGAAGGTATGCGACCGTTTGCGTTGAGCTACGCCCGTCCGGCGGTGAATTCACCGACCACCACCCCCTACAGCTACGACGCCACACGGCAACTCAACGTCCTTCCGGACGGGCGCCCGGCCACCTGTAGCCGGGCGGTGCTGCTGGCAACCGGCACCACCGCCTCCACTGCCGGTTCCAAGACCCACTTCGACGACTGAGCGCCGATGACCGTCCTGGTCCTTACCTGCGAGGAAGACTTGACGGCGGACATCGTGGTGTCGACGCTGCAGGACCTCGGTGTCCCGCTCGTCCGCCTCGACCCCGCCGACCTGCCCGGGAGGGTCGCCCTGTCGGCGGAGTACGCCGAGAACGACTTCCACGGATTTCTCAAATCGGGCGAACGCATGGTGAGCCTGAGCAGCCTGCGCTCGGTGTGGGTCCGCCGCCCCGGCACCCCCGGGACACGCGCCCCGGAACAGTCCGCCTGGATCACGGCCGAGTCCGAGCAGGCGCTCTACGGCATGCTCGCCTGCACCCCGGCACGCTGGATGAACCATCCGGTGGCGTCCGTGCAGGCGCGCAACAAGCCCTGGCAGCTGCACATCGCCCGTGGCAGCGGCTTCCTCGTGCCCCCCACGCTGATCACCACATTCCCGGCGGTCGCCCGGCAGTTCGCCGCCGCCCATCAGGACCTCGTGGTGAAATCGGTCAGCGGAAAGCACCCGGGTGACCCACCGCTGGTACTGCCGACCACGCGCATCAGCCCGGACACGGACTTCGGCGGGGTCGCGGCCGGGCCGACCCTGCTCCAGCAGCACATCCACAAGGAGGCCGACATCCGGCTGACCTGCGTGGGCGAGCATCTCTTCGCCGCCCGCAAGAAGGCCGATCCCGACGAAGTGGACAGCCGCTTCACCCAGCACGGCACCTGGGAACCTGCCGAGGTGCCCGACTCCGTCCACCGGGCGGTGGGCCGCTATATGGACACCGCCCAACTCGCCTACGGCGCCTTCGACTTCGCCGAAGACCCGGACGGGACCTGGTGGTTCCTGGAATGTAACCAGGGTGGCCAGTTCGGCTTCGTCCAACTGGAGACCGACCAGCCCATCGCCCAGGCCATCGCCACCTGGCTGGCCGTGGAACCCAACGCATGACCCGCCGCGGTGGCCGGCGCGGCGGACCGCGGCACGGCGAGGGCGAGGGGCGTGCCGTCCTCCCCTGTCCCCGCGGCCGGGTACGCCCACGCCCGCGCCGCTACGCCCGAGCCCCCGGACCCGGCGCACTCCGGCCACCTGCCGCCGCCTTCCGGCTACTTGCTCAGAACGTTCGCGATCACGATGAACAGCCCGATCAGCACATCCACGCCACCGACCCGGAAAGCCCCCGCCCAGCCCCGGCCCGCCACCCGGGCCGCCCACACCCCCCAGCCGAACAACGCCACCATATTGAGGGACAGGGCGACTTCGATCGCGCTCTCCTCGCCCCACCACTTCAGGTACGCGCCGAGCAGCACGGCCATCGTCGGCACCATCGCGGCCACCAGCGGCCATTCGGTCAGCATCGAACGCACCGCGCTGGCGGTGACCTGGTTGTCCTCGCCCGTCCGGTGCGCGATGGAGTGGGCATAGCCGTGCGCCGCGGCCGACGCCACGGCCGCCAGCGCCACCCACAGTGCGTCGTACCCGGGGTCCGAAGGCGCACCGTCATGGCCCAGCGCGGCCGCCAGTGCGCTGGCGAGCACCGAACCGTACACCCCACCGAACAGCAACCGCTGCAGGGGCTCCGCCCGTCTGGCGGGCGGCAGGGAATCGCTGCGACGTACGGACAAGACGCCACCTCACAGGACCGACGGGGGTTCCCCCGCTTCGGGGTGCACACACGAGATGTAGCAGCCCCCGGTACGGATCCGTCCGAAGCTACGCCGACGGCGCCCGCGATTTACCTTCGCACCGAGGACCGAGGACCGAGGACCGAGCACCGAGGACCGAGGCACGGCGGCGCGGCGGCACGCGGCACCGCATGGAGATACGGACGCCCCTGCGGGCACCGGCCCGTCAGGCGCGCAAGGTCAAGGGCGGGTGTGTGCCGTTCAGATAGTGGTCGCCGATGTCGCGGAGCCGGCGGGCGGGGGAGACCGGCGCCGTCAGGGTGCGTGCGTTGCGCCAGAACCTGTCGAACCCCGGGGCTCCGGCCGGGGAGCCGGCGCCCTGGGTGAGTTCCAGGATGCGGGTGGTGATGTCCATCGTGGCCCGGTGGGCGACGGCCTCGGCCGCGGCGACCTGGACCGCGATGTCGGCGCGCTCGTCCACACCGAGCCCCTGCCCCGCGAGGAGGCCCCGCGCCAGCGCCTCCGTCGCCGACTCGACCACCGCGGCGGCGGTATGAGCGGCCGTCACCAGTTCCCCGTACGCGAGGAGGAGGTAGGGATCCGCGCCGGGGCGGTAGGGATCCGCACCGGGGCGGTCCGCATACCCGCTGTCGTCCGGGCCCGTGGCCGGCCAGCCGCGTGGTGCGGCCCGGCTGAGGTCCCGTGCCTCGGCCAGTGCGCCTTCGGCCGTTCCCAGGCCGACGTGGACGAGGGCAAGCCGGAGCGCCGGCGGGGCGAGCGTGGCGAAGGGGGAGACGGCGTGTTCGTCGTGGGGGACGGCCCCGAGCACCTGGTCGGCAGGGACCGGGACGTCGTCGAAGCTGATGCGGCCGGCGCCCGTGAGCCGCTGGCCGAGACGGTCGTCCTCGGTGTCGGCCACCACACCGGGGCGGTCCGGGTCGACGCATACGACCAGCAACTCGCCGGTACCGGTGCACACCGCCCCGAGCACCAGCCGGTCGGTGACCTGGACGCCGGCGGCCAGGGTCTTGCAGCCGTTGAGGAGGTACCCGCCGTCGGCCGGTGTGAGAGTGAGGTCGGGAGCGGCGGCCGCCTCCGGGTCCGGCAGGTCGGCGCTCCCGCCCCAGAGCCACTGCTGCGAGGCCATCCGCAGCTCAAGCCGTTCGGCCCTTTCCGGGGTGCCGAAGAACCGTGCGCTCCACGACAACACATAGTGCCGGCCCAGCAGTTCGCCGATCGAGCTGTCGGCCGCCGCGATCTCCCGGATGACCGCGCAGGCGGTACGCCAGTCGGTGCCGCGCCGGGCCGGACCGGGTGGCGTCAGCAGGGCGGGCAGCCCCGCTTCGCGCAGTCGGGAGACCTCGTCGAACGGAGGCTTGCCCGCCCGGTCGCGGCTGAGGGCATCGACGGCGAGATCCTCTGCGACTTCCCGGGTGACACGGAGCCGGATCCCTTCATCGGCAAGGTGGTGGAGCTCCATGAAAGCGGGCCGTGCTGCGGATTTCTTCGGCATGGTGCCGTTCACCGTCCTGTCGGGTGTCTCCGGCACGGGCAGCGAGGCCGGGCCGCCGGCCGGCGCCCCGGAACGCATGGATGACCGCTCGCCCACGTCGCCCATGCCCACCCTCCGGCTTCCCCAGTTTTCCCACTGGATTGATGGGAAATAAGAATGGCTTCCGGACTGCGGGCGGATCAAGGGGCGTTCAAGGCGCGGACAGTCCAGTCTTGGCATCCGGACATGCCGGCGTGTGGCGCGTCCCGCGGGGGAGAGCCTCTAGGGGTTGGTCCAGGAAGCGGGATCCTCCGCCAACGCCGACACCCCGGCGGGGAGTTCGGCCGAGGCGACGTCGGCCAGGGATGCGCCGTCGAGGATCTGGCGGACGTTGGCCCGCAGCGCGATCCACAGGGGCAGCAGTGACTCGGCGGGGCCCGTGTAGGACAGCTCCGGCGGTCGGACGCCCCGTACCGACACCAGCGGCCCGTCCACGACGCGGATGACATCCGCGATGCTGATGTCCTCCGCGGGCTTGGCCAGCCGGTAGCCGCCGTTGCCGCCGCGCTGGCTGCGGACGAGTCCGCCCCGACGCATATCGTTGAGGATGCCTTCGAGAAATTTATGCGGAATGTCCTGTGCGTGGGCGATGGCCTCCGCCTTGAGCGGCCCGGCATCCCGGGCAGCGGCGAGTTGCAGCGCCGCCCGCACGGCATAGTCCGCTCTGGCTGAAATCCGCATGCCCCGCATTATCCCGTAGGGGGCGCGGTGCAAGATCTCCGGGTGCAGCTGCGCCCACCGCCCAGGAGCCGCCCGGTCGATTACGCCTCCGTGACGTGCCCTGGGCGTTCCGGCGCCGGGTGCCCGGCGCCCGGCGTCTGGTCGCCCGCCCGTCCCCGAAAAATCCCGCCCCTCACCGGCCCGGACCGCGGCCGAGGGCCCGCCGGGCCCATGACCGATGATGTCGTCAGTCGGCGGCATCACGGAGGCACGCATGTACGGACAAAGCAGTACCGGCCGGGTCCTGCTGGTGGATGATGACGCGGCGATCCGGCGGTCGCTCGGACGCGGGCTGCGGCTGAACGGCTTCACCGTGGGCCTGGCGGAGGGCGGCCGGGCCGCGCTGGAGCGGATGGCCGAGGCACCGCCGGACGTGATGGTGCTCGACATCTCGATGCCCGGCCTCGACGGCATCGGGGTGTGCCGCAAGCTCCGCGAGGACGGCAACGACATACCCGTGCTGATGCTCTCCGCACTCGACGAGGTCACCGACCGGGTGGCCGGACTGCAAGCAGGCGGGGACGACTACCTCGTCAAACCGTTCGCCCTGGACGAGCTGGTGCTGCGCCTGCACGCCCTGCTGCGCCGCCGGCCGCCCGCCCCCACCGATGCCGTACGCGTCGGCGGACTGGCGCTCGACACCGCGGCGCACCGCGCGCGGCTCGACGACCGGGAGGTGGCACTGACCCGACGCGAGTTCGCCCTGCTGGAGGTGCTGGCCCACAACGCCGGACAGGTCCTCACCCGTGACCAGCTTCTGGAACGCGTATGGGGCTACGACTTCGAGGTACGCACCGACGCCGTGGACACCTTCGTCAGCTATCTGCGGCGCAAACTCGAAGCGGGCGGGCGGAGCCGGATCGTGCACACGGTGCGCGGTGTCGGCTTCGTACTGCGGGACGACGAGAGCGGGTCGGCGCGATGAGGCTGTCCACCCGGATCGCGCTCGTGGTCGGGATGGTGGTGCCGCTGCTGGTGGTGGTGTCCGGCTGGCTCCTGGTGCAGCTGGTGGGCAAGGATCTGCGCACCGAGGCGGACCGGCGCCTCACCGAACGCGCGCAGAGCGTGGCCGTCGCCGCGCGCGGTCTGTTGCGCGCCACCTCCCACGACCGGCCGCGCGCCGAGCAGGCCCACCAGCGGAAGCTGTTCACCTCGGCCCTGGACGTCGGCGTCCGGCTCTCCGGCCCCGCCGGCACCGTCAGGGACGGCCCGCAGCCCGCCGCACCGGTACCCCTGCCCGCGCAGACGAACAGTCCGTCCACCGTGCGCTCACACGGCAAGAGCTGGCGGGTGCTCGCCGTGCCGGTCACCGGCCGCGACCCCGGGGTGCAGGGGATGCTGTGGCTGTTCTCTGCGGACACGGCGCGCGAGGCACAGCTCGGTATGGTGCGCCGGAGAGTGGTCACGGTGGCGCTGCTCGCCGCACCCCTGGCCGGTGCCGCGGCCTGGCTGCTCGCCGCCCGCGCCGCCCGGCCGTTGCGGCGGCTGCAACAGGCGGCCGGCGGTCTCGACCCGCACACCAGCGCCGCCCGGCTGGATCACGCCCCGACCCGGATCACCGAGGTCGACGACCTCGCCCGGACGCTGCAGACCTTCCTGACCCGCTACGACGAGCAGGCCGCCCGCACCGCCGAGGCGCTTGCCTCGGCACGCTCGTTCTCCGCCGCGGCGTCCCACGAACTGCGTACCCCGCTGATGAGCATGCAGACCAATCTCGACATCCTCGACGCGTTCCAGGATCTCGACGCCGCCGACCGGGCGGAGACGGTGGACGACCTGCGGCACGAACATGCCCGTCTGCTGGGCCTCTTGGTGATGCTGAGGGCCCTGGCACAGGGCGATCTGGTCGAGGCGGACTCGTTTGCCGTCATCGATGCGGCGGATCTCGCCGATGAGGCCGCCGCGGACCTCCGGCGCCGGCATCCCGGGGCCGAAGTGGTGGTCCACAGCAGCCCGGGGCTGACGATCCACGGATGGCAGCCCGGGTTGCGCTCGATGCTGGACAACCTCCTGACGAACGCCCTGGTCCACGGTCGGTCCGCCGGGGCGGGCGCCCACGTTGCGCTCTCGCTGCGCGCCGGCGAGGAGGGCGGGTCGCCCCGCGTCGTCCTCGCTGTCGACGACCGGGGGCCGGGGGTGCCGCCGCAGTGCCGGGAGGCGGTCTTCCAGCGTTTCCAGCGGCGTCCGGACAGTCCGGGTTCCGGGCTCGGCCTCACCCTGGTCGCCCAGCAGGCCGCCCTGCACCGGGCCGGGCTACGGGTCCTGGACGGCCCCGGGGGCCGGGGAGCCCGGTTCGAGGTCGCGTTCCCCGCCGCGCCCGCCCACCGTCCTGCGCACACGACACTGCCCGCGCACCGGGACTGGCTGGCGGCCCCCGCGGACCGGCCACAAGGTTTCCACAAAGAACGTCTCTAACTTCTCCTCGCGGACGGGCACCGTGCCCGTCCCGCTTGTGAGGAGGATCTTCATGCGTACCCGGAACATCGCCCTGACTTCGGCGGCTGCCGCGACCGCCCTGCTCGGTGTCGCGGGCACCGCCGTCGCCGCGGACAGCAGCCCGGCACCGTCCGCCTCCGCCAAGCCCCACACGGGCGACGGCGCGCAGGCCCTGTGCAAGCGCGTCCCGAGGATCGAGAAGCGCATCCACCGGGCACTTCAGCGTCTGCAGGGCAAGGCCGGGGTCCGCGGCTCGGTCGCCCGCCTGGACAAGCGGGTGGAGAAGGCAAAGGCGGCCGGCCACACCGAGATCGCGACCTTCCTCAACGACAAGCTCACTCACCGCAAGTCCCTCATCCCCACCCTCCAGAAGCGGCAGAAGGACCTCGCCAAGGTCGCCACCTGGTGCCGTACGCACCAGAACGCGGCCTCCTCGTGACCCGCGCCGGCCAGGCCACGGTGCTCGCGGCCACCACCCTCCTGTGTGGACTGCTCGTCGCCGGATGCGGCAACGGCGTGCGCGCCGAGGGCGACGCCCCTCACGCGACACCGTCAACCGCCTCGCCGGCGCCCACCGACCTCGCGGACATGCGCAAACTGGTGGACGGTGCCGAGAGCGCGGCGGCTGCCGCGGACTCCGACTCGGCCGCGGACCGCTAGGCCTGGCCTACGGGCGATCGACGCGACGTTGAAGACAGGCCTCAGGGCCGCTCGGCGGAGCCGATGCGTGTACGCCCCGCCCTCATCACGGCGGGGCGTACGTACGGAGAGCAAGGGGCGTAGCGCACTACGTGCAAAGGGCCCGGCGCACGATGCGCCCCGACCACCCCTGCGGGTGAGCCCGCCGCCACGACCGGCACGCCCAGGAGACCCGGTTCAGTCCTCCGCCCGCTGGGTGACGGGAGCCTCGGTGCGGTCTCCGGGGAACTCGTACCACCGGCGTTGCAGACAGACATAGCGCGCATCGGCCTCGACGAGACGGAGGAAGGCCGTGACGGTCTCCTTCAGCCGTTGTTGCAGCGCGGAATCGGTCAGCCGCCCGTCCTCGGTGAAGCCCTGGTGGGCCGCGGCAAGGCTGAACATGTCGGGGTAGACACGGGTACCGAGGTGCTCCAGCGGAACCCTCAGCGCCCACAGCCCCCGGTTGCCGCCCACCAGGGACGGGGAGGCGGACACCAGCAGTGCATGCTTGGTCTTGAACGGCTGCGGCCGGATCCGCGAGACCCAGTCGATCGCGTTCTTCACCACTCCCGGCACGGACGCGTTGTACTCGGGAGAGGCCAGCACGAAGGCATCGGATCGCTCCAGCCGGTCACGCAGCGCCAGAGCACCCTGCGGCACCCCCTGTGCGGCCTCCAGATCACCGTCGTACAACGGCATGTCGAACTCCCGCATCGCGGCGAGGTCAACGACGGCGCCGGCATCGCTCATCATGCGGCCGACCAGGGAAGCCAGACGGGCGTTGGTCGATCCGGCCCGCAGGGCGGCGCCGAGAACGAGGACGCGCAGCGGTCCGGGGTGTGCATCCGTGGGCATGGTGACGTCCTTCCGGCACATGACAGCGCGTGCCCGTCGCCGCGCTCACGCGGCCACCGCCTGGGGTGACGAAAGCGTACAGGCGCACAGGCGGCACACCCGGTACCCACCACTCCATGTCCCGGCCGGCGCTGCTCTCCATGCTGGGTTCCGACCGGCCCCGGACCTGCCGGAACGGCTGCCGACGAGGCCGAAGCGGCACCCCTGTACCCACCGTGCGAGACGGCCGGCAGGCCACCCGGGCGCTCAGGCATGGCAGGAGTCCGGGCGGGGAGCCCCGACGGACATCGACGAACTCCAGCGAAAGATCAGCAGGCTGGAGCAGCAGAACGTCGAGCTGACCGCCGTCTTGGAAGAAGCCCGGTCCGACCTCGATGCAGCGGGCGGCCAACCGGGACCTGACCGGAGCGCTGAACCAGCGCGCCTGAGTGAGTGCCTTTCGGACCGGGGGTGCAGGGGCGACCCCGAAGGTCATGCTTGAGCATGTGAGCGTCCCCTCACACGGCATGGGAAATCGGTTGCGGCAAGACCGTGAGCCCGGTGAGGTAGCTCCATGGACGGTGCCACGGAGCAGGCGCAATGGGCGAGGTCGGGAAGAGTCCGCAGGGTCACGCCGCAACCGGCTCGATGGCACGGGCCGGCGGTGCTCGTGGCTCTGATGCTGGCCGCCTTCACCTTCAACACCGCGGAGAACCTGCCCATCGGCCTTCTGGAACTCATCTCCAACGGCCTGCGGGTGTCAGTGTCAGCGATCGGTCTCCTGGTCACCGGTTATGGCGTGACGGTGGCCGCCGCGTCTGTGCCGCTCGCCCACGTCATGCGGGCAGTGCCTCGACGTCATGTGCTCACGGGACTACTGGCCGCGCTCGTCGTGTCCAGTCTGGTTGCGGCGCTGGCGACCTCCTACTGGCTGCTCCTCCTGGCGCGGCTGCTGACCGCGCTCGCCCAGGCGCTGTTCTGGGCCGTGATGGGACCTGTCGCGGTGGGGCTGTTCGCACCCGAGGTCCGTGGGCGTGTGGTCGGGGCGCTGTCCGTCGCCGGTTCACTCGCCGTCGTGCTCGGTGTTCCCGCCGGGACCTGGCTGGGCCGGCAGAGCGGCTGGCAGGTGCCCGTCGCCATGCCGGCGGGTCTGGGGCTCATCTCTCTGGTGACGATCGCCATGTTGCTGCCGGTCTCACGTCCGGAAGGAGAGCAGGCCGCGTACGGAGCCAGTCCCGATACCCGCCGTTTCGGGATCGTGCTGGCGGCCGGGGCCTTGTCCGCTACCGGGGCCTTCGCCGGATATACCTACATCGTGAAGTTCCTGGGCGACGTAAGCGGGTTCTCCCCGAGCACGGTCAGCGCCCTGTTCGTGGCTTTCGGCCTCGCGTGTCTGGCCGGGGTGAGCATCACCGGGGCGCTGCTGGACCGCTTTGCGCAGGCCGCGCTGACCACGGCCGTATCCGTGCAGGCGGTGGGCATGCTCGGCCTGTACGCGGCCGGCACCGATCCGGTCGCGGCGGTGGTGTTCCTGACGCTGATGGGTGGTGCGCTCGGGCCGGTCTTCATGACCACCCAGAACGCCATGCTGCATTGCGCACCGGGCCGCACGGATATCGCACTCGCGGCGAACTCTGGTGCCTACAACGCCGGTATCGCGGCCGGCGCCGCGCTCGGGGGACTGATCCTCCCGCTCGCCGACGTGCGAGGCACCTTCCTCGCCGGTGGACTGCTGACCGTCGGGGCCTGCGCGGTGCTACTCGGCGGGCGGCTGTTGCATGCCCCGGCCAGGTCGCCGATTGGCGAACCCTCGAAGCGGCCGTAGCGCCACACGTGCCGCGCCACACGTGCCGCGCCACACGTGCCGCGCCACACGCGCCGCGCCACACGCGCCGCGCCACACGCGCCGCGCCACACGTGCCGCTCACACCGGCGCTGAGCTGCACCAAGGGTCCCCACTCGCCTCGCGCCACACGGCTACCCCGAAGAAGGCGGCAGACGGCCTTGGGCTCCTCGGTCTGCAGGAGCGCCGGGCCGGTGTTGCCGACGGGAAAGGGAATTTCGGAGTCTTCTTCGCGTTCTCCGAACTCAGCGGACTTGCAGTCCAGTTGCCCCTTCATGCGCATCTGTTGTTGAAGACCTGGCTGGTCTAAGCTCCGCGGATGACCTTGGAATGGGAACAGGTAATTGTTCACTCGGTGGATCCGGCGGCCTTGGGGCAGTGGTGGGCCGAAGCCCTTGGCTGGGTTGTGGTCCACTCCTCTGATGAGGAGTTCGAGATCCGCCCGGAGCCGGATCGCCTGCCGGGGTTGGACTTCGTCCGGCTTGATGAGAGCAAGAAGGTCAAGAGCCGCCTGCATCTCGACTTCAGGCCTGATGACCAGGACGCCGAGGTGGCTCGTCTGGTGGCTCATGGCGCACAGCGTGTCGATATCGGCCAGGGTGATCCATCGTGGGTTGTCTTGGCAGACCCCGAAGGTAACGAGTTCTGTGTCCTTGGCCGGCGGCGTCAGTAACTGAGCGTTTGGTGGCCTCGGCAGGCCGGCGGAGCCGGGATCAGGTGGCTCGTGCGGCGATCTCACCGAATGAGGGCATTCCTCGGTAAATCCGTGATCTCGACGAGGCGCCTTCGCTCGCCTGGACCGGGCCGGAGTACCGGACAGCGGATGCAGGCCTGTGTCGGTCAGACCGGCGAACTCAAGGGTCTCGTTGAGAGCCCGGCGTAACGTCGCCCGTACCACTGTGATCAAGGAGGTTGAGACGGATGCTGGTTCTCGGGCGTGCGCAGGTCGAGGCGCTGCTGGACCTGGATACGCTGATCGACGCCCTGGCGTCGGCGATGGCGGACCTGAGCGCGGGCCGCGCTTCCTCACCGGACCGCGTTGCCGCCCTGATACCCGAACGGGACGGATTCCTGGCAGCCATGCCCGGATTCGTCCCCTCGGCCGGTGTGCTCATGAGCAAGCTGGTCTCCGTCTTCCCGCGCAACGGCGGCACCCCCCTACCGACCCACCAAGCACTCATCGCCGTCTTCGACCCGCACACCGGGGAACCCGCCGCGCTGCTGGACGGCACGGCCATCACCGCCGCGCGGACCGCCGCCTGTTCGGCGCTCTCGGCGCGCCTGCTGGCCCGCGAGGACGCCTCGGTGCTGGCGGTCCTGGGTACCGGAGCACAAGCCCGGTCGCACGCCGAGGCGATGTGCCGGGTCCGCCCGATCCGGCAGATCCGCGTGGCGGGCCGCGACCGGGCGAAGGCCAGGGCGCTGGCCGACGCGCTGTCATCAGAACTCCAGGTCCCCACCGAGGCGACAGCGACCTACGCCGAGGCACTCGACGGCGCGGAGATCGCCGCCGCGACCACCCATGCCGTCGACCCGGTGATCCGCCGTTCCTGGCTGACCCCGGGCGTCCACGTGACCTCGGTGGGCTTCAATCCGGACGGCCGTGAGATCGATGACGCCAACGGGTACCGGATGTGGCCTCGATGGTGTGGCGTGAATGGGGCGCGGCAGCGTCGGTCCGCCGGGCCGTTGCCGTCGGGCCACCGGCGCCGCGTGCCGGGGGGAGGCGCCTTCCTTTCCCTTGAGCAGCTTCGAAGGCCGTTTCGGCTTCCGCCTTGCGGATGCGATCTCCACCAGCTGCTCGTGCGACGCTCCGTGCGTGGGCAGCAGCAGCGGTGAGGGCCGGGCCGGAGCGACCGTGCGTCCGCCCGGTGCGCGACCGGGCGCATGCAGGGATCCGCCGGCCGGAAGGGACACACAGCTGCTGGTGGCCAGGAGGACGGCCGCCGCTGCGGCGAGGCGAAGGAGTAGTGGGCGCACGTCTTCACGGTGTCGGAGGCTTGCGGGCTGTCCAAACGACGCGCCGGGCCTCCACGCGGACGAAGGACAAATCCGAACTCCCATGGGAATGCAGGGCCGACGCTGCGTCACGTCAGCACGCCACCACCGCGAAGGCAGGGTCACGAGCCGGACCCTCCCCCCGCTTCGTGGACGGTGAACTTCTGAGTGAGGAGTGAGGACTGAGGAGTGGGGAGTGGGGAGTGGGGAGTGAGGTGCGGCGGCCGCCGCCCGTCCAGGTACCGGCGGCCGCACACCGTCACGCGTCACGACCCTCAACGCGCGGTGCCGGACTGCCGGTCACATGGGGAAGGACAGCAGACGTACGGGCCCCTCGGGCCAGTGCGCCCCGTCGCGCAGCGGTGTCCACATGGTCCGCAAGGGCATGACCACGGGCCCTTCGGGTTGCTCGACGTGTACGTCCTCGTCCAGCGTCCGCCAGCCGAGCCGCTGGTACAGGGGGACAAGGTGCGGCCGGCAGAAGAGGAGCCCGTACTCCGGCCCCATCGTGCGGGCGTGTTCCAGTGCGGAGGTGACAACGAGCCGTGCCAGCCCGTGTCCCCGCAGGTCGGGGGCGACGACCACCCCGCCGAAGCCGACCGCCGGTGTGGCGACCGGGCCGGCCGAAAGAGGAACCGGCAGGAGACCCGTGTGCGCCACGAGACGGCCGTCGAGTCTGATGCCGAAGTGCTCCTGTTTGGGCAGCCAGGTCAGACCGGTCCCGGAGACTCCGAAGGGATCGTCGTCGTCCCCGACGATCTCGCTCAATTCCGTCTTCGTGTACCGCGCGAGCCGGACGACGGTGGGCGACGCTGAAGGCAGTTTCCTGGTCATCCTCCGCATCATGCTGTCCGTACCGGCTGCGGGCAATGCCCTTCATCAGCCGCGAGGGCCTGCGGATTCTGCTTCGTCAGAAGGGTCTCGTTTCCACGGCTGAAGACCTGGAAGACCTCCCGATGGCCAGCCCGATGGCGATCAGGGCAGGGGTCATCAGCCAGTACACCTCGTCCCGAGCCCGTACCACGGGCTCACGCCGTGAGGCGGTGAGCCGGATCGACGAGGTCCGACAGATTCAGCACACGAGCCCCGCGATGCCCGGCAGCGGACCTGCAGGGTGTCGTCCAGCGCGCGGGGATCGCGTCCAGGACGTAGTGCCCGTCGGCGAGACCCCCGGTGACCGCCGCAACCGTGTCGGCGTCGCCGCCTCGCCGTTCAGCGGCGGGCTGAGGCCTGCTGCTGGAGGTAGGCGGCAACACCGGCCACATCGTTGGCGATGGCCAGGACGCCGTTGATATCGGCGTGGGGCGTCGAGGCGCCGTTCACTCCGGCGAAGAACACATCGAAGTGGCCCCGGCGCGTTTCCAGATATCCCGCCGTGGTCTCCGCGCCCACCGCCAGCCGGTCATTGAGGGTGTCACCACCCGCCGCGGTGCCGGTCTTGGCGAAGACCTTGCCGTGTGAGGGGCAACTGCGGCAGGAATCCGCCAGGCTCCCGTCGACGCCCAGGATCGGCAGCGACATGCGGAAGAGCCGTGCCTCGGGGGTGTGCTGCCAGTACGTCAGGATCTGCGCCAGGGCGCGGGGGGTGGCCCGGTCGGCCGGGTTGCCGCCCCGGTCGTCGGCGAGCTGTACGGCCTTGCGGTCCACCTGTGCCTGCTCCAGGAACGCGGCCAGCACGGGGAAGCCGTCCTCGCAGTTGGTGCTTCTTCTGCTGGTGGCCATCAAGCAGATCCCCAGGTTCGCCCCGAGGTTGTGGCTCACCTTGAGGATGAGCTTGGCGTACTGGGCATACGAGGGCGAGGTGTAGCGGGCCACCACGGGCGCGCCCTGGTAGGACTTCGGCAACTGCCGGGCCGGGTTGGGGCCGATCGCCTTCGCGCGGACCTCGACCCCGGCCCCTTTCAATGCCTCGATCATGGCGGTCCGGCCAAAGGCGTTCGGGTCCTTGACGGCGGACACCCGCAGGACGGGAGCGGAGCCGGCGGCGATGGTGCCGGACAGACGGATACGGGTGCCGTCGGCGGAACTGCTCACGGCGATGTCGGCCGGTTTGCCCGCCGCGACGGTCCGGACGGAGGACGTGATGTGGTAGGGCGCGACCTTCGGGCGCCAGTCCAGGCCGGCGGGGGTGCCCGCTCCGGCGCCGGGGAAGGTCAGCAGATCGATGACGTTGTCGTTGATGATCAGTGGGGTGGGGGTCGGGTCGAGCCCGGGATCGGGCTGGAACAGTCGCGGGTCGACGACCACGTCGCCGTCGATCCGGCGGATGCCCGAGGCGCGTACCTGCTGGGCCAGGTGATGGATACCGGCCAGCGGGTCCTGCGGGGTGAGGGTGGCACCCGGCACGTCGTTGGCGTAGGTGTGGTCGACGGTGGTGAAAGCGACGGTACCGTCCTTGCGCGTTCTGCCGCCGAGGGTCAGGTCGCCCTGCGCGACCAGATCCAGGTTGCCCTTGAGCGTCGCGTTCCGGCGCCGGCCGACGGCGTACACCGGCGTGACGAAGCGATGGGCGCTGCCGAGGGTGTGCCAGGTGCCGCTGACGCTGAAGAGTTTGGCCGTTGCCCCGGGGATGAAGAACTGGTCGGCACGGCGGGACTGCGTCACCCTTCCGGTCTCCGGATTCTGCTGGAACAGCCCCCACTGGGCATGCCGGTAGTCCGGCTTCCGCACGATCGCGGCGATCCGCGGGTCGAGTGTGTGGCGTGTGGAGGACGGTGCGGCCTGGACGAGACCGGTGACGACGACGCCGACGGCCAGCAGAACGCCCAGGGTGCCGGCGATACGCCTTCGGGCTGTCCGATGTGTGACGGAGGGTGACATGCAGACTCCACCAATGGTGTTGATCTGTCGTATATCGACCGCTGATGCCGCTATCGCTCTGACCCCTGAAGGTACTGTGCGTCACCGCCGAAGGGATGCGCGCCACGTCGGTCGGGGTGCCCCTGACGCATCGATGTCCGCATTCAGAAAAACACGGTGGCCGGCGGCCGCCCTGTCGGGAACGGTGGCCGCCGCACTGATGTCCGCGGTGCTGCCCAGCGTCCTGCCGGCAAGGGCCGCCGACCGTTCGGGACCGCCCGTACCGGCGCGCTGTACCCACCAGCGGCTGCACTGGCAGCCCTGTACGGCGAAACCTTCACTGGAATGCGCGAGCACGACCGTGCCGCGCGACTGGCACCACCCGGGCACCGGGTCCGGCCTCACCGTCGAGGTGTCCCGGCACCGCGCGGCCGACCCCGCCACGTACCACGAGGGCGCCCGCGCGGCGCACCGTGCACTGCGCGGGTCACGGCTGGTCACGGTGTCGGGCGGCGGCGACCACGGCCAGTACCAGAACGGCAATGCGTGCGTGGACGGCATGGTGAATGCCTATCTCCTCGACGCAAAGGCTCCGGAGCACGACACCTCCTGCGCCGCCGCCCCGCTGCCCGAGCCGTCGGGAGGCGGATGCGGGAAGCGGATGAGGACGACGGCCGGCAACAGGTAGGGGTTGGCGGGATCGGCAGGGATCGGTGGGGACCGTAAGGGCTCGGTGGGGGTGGGGCCGTATCACGCCCGACGGACGAGGAGTTCGGTATTGCGGTCCGCCGCGGTGCCCGCCATCTCTTCATGGACGCCGTCGGTCAGACCGGCGGCGAGGCCGGGGGCGTTGTAGGACAGCTCGCGGTAGAGCGAGGCGAGGCCGACGGACGAGAGGTCGCCGAAGTCGGTGTGGTGCGGGGCGGCGGACTCGATGAGAGTGGTGAACAGGGACAGCGTCCCGTCATGGTTGTCCACGAGTTCGATGATCCGCGCGTGCTGGGGATAGTCCACGTGTGAGGCGGTGTTGACCTCCCAGAAGGAGCGGGCGGGCGTCGGGTGGGCGTGCGGTGTGATGTGGTTGACGTGGCTGTGGCCGTTGATCCATGCCACCACGTTCGGGAAGCGGTTCAGCAGGGCGATGACCTCTTCGCCGTCGTGCCGCTTCTCCTCCGCGCGGGCCGCGTCGGGCCGCCGGGTCATGCTGGGGCTGTGGTGGTGGCTGAACACCAGGATGTGCGCGTCGTCGGCACCGGTGTTGCGCACCAGCCGGCCGTCCGCGTCGTAATGGCGAGAACTGTGGGCGGCCAACGTCCGCTCCAGCCAGTCGAGTTGCTCGGTCCCCAGCGACCCTTCGTAGTGGCCGCTGCGGTAGGTGGTGTCGATGCTGATGCCGATGACGCCCTCGGCGATGGTGAAGGAGTAGTACATCCGGTCACCGTCGAGGTGGTTGTCGGTGTAGCCGTGCCCGACCGGTCCCGCTCCGGCGAAGGCCGGGTCCAGATGTGCCCGCAGGTACTCGTGCGGCGAGAACATCCGGCGGCGCTCGTCGGCGGACACGGTGCGTGCTCCGGCGGCGTTGCGGCTGAGGATCTCCTTGAGCACGGTGCTCTTGGGGTCGCCGCCGCTGTCCAGCACCTTGGCGAAGGCGGCCACATCGGCGTCCGGGACGGCGAACAGTTTGCGCGCCCCGGTGATGTAATCCGCCAGTACGGGGTCCTGCGGGGCCAGACAGCCACCCGGCAGGTCGTCGTGATTGCCGGGCGTCGAGTACCAGGGAAGCCGCAGACCCGGGCTGGTGACCGGGCGCATCGCGGCTTCGAGGTAGCCGGGTATCGCCGGCAGGCCGCGTCGCTTGTCCTGGTCGCGCAGGCTGTCGTCCGGGTGCCAGTACAGCGCCAGGCCAGAGTTCTGTACACCTTCGTACGACGTCGGGTCACCGGTGTTGGGGGTGATGCGGCCGCCGCTCATGAGGGTGAGGAACCACTCCAGCTCCACCATGGAGTGGTTGTCGATGTTGTCACCCGTGGACATGACGAAGGCGGGCGGCCGGCCGGTGTGGGGCCCGCCGCCGATCGCGTTGGCCTGCTCCACCAACGACACCGCACCGGCCACCGACAGTGCCTCCTGCGCCCGCCATGATCCCGGCGATCCGGCGCGCAGGTACTCGGTGCGCAAGGGGCTCTGTACATCGGCCACATGGAGGTCGGTGAACTGGACGAAGCATGCCAGTGCGGTCCGCCGGTCCTGGCGTCCCGCCGCGGCGGGGGCGAGTTCACCCCGGACGGCCAGCGGCCACCCGGGGCCGGAGGTGATCCGGCGGTAGCTGCCGCTGCCGACGAGGCGGGCCGTGGTGTCCAGGGTGGTGACTCCGAACGGTGCCCCGCGTCGTGCACCGGGGTGGGCCGGTGACGTACGGGTGAGGGGCTGCGCGTGTGCAGTGTCCGGAGCCGCGCTGCTGCTGCGCCGGCTCGGCAGTGCCCAGGTGGCACCGGCTCCGGCGACGGCGGCACCGGAGGTGAGGAGGAAGCGACGACGGTTGGTGGGGGTGTGGGTTTCCATGCCGGCCATAAGGCCCTCCGTGCCGTGGCCGGCATGCCTGACCACAGCGGTGTGTCACCAAGCGGAATGTCTTGTTCCAGAGCTTGGGCGCGGAGCGTGGCCAGAAGCTGAACGGGCCCGGAACTGGGCACACCCATTGCCCGTCAGTACGGTCGGTGACGGGGCGGCTACGTTCGGCGGTGGATCGTCCTCGATGTCCTGGTGGAGCGCTACAAGGCTGCGCCGGCTGAGGAGTGGGAGACATCCGACTTCCATTGCCGGGAACTTGCCGCTGGCGTCTATCTGCTGACGTATACCTTGGTCCTCGGAGGACGCCGAACACGACGGGTGACCATCTGGAAGCAGGGTGCGGAGGGGTGGACTGTCCTCTATCACCAGGGAACCTGCGTCCAAGATGCCTGACAGGTGCGATCGGAAGCGAGCAGTCGCAAGCGAGCAGTCGCACGCGAGGACGCGTATCACCTCTGGCGCTCCAGCCTGACGGTGGTCTGCCACCGGAACCAGCCTGGACGGAGGCCGAAGGGCGGCACGCGCCTGGGCGATCACGGCCGGCCCGGCCTCGTCGCATGGGCATGGGCATGGGCATGGACATCACGGACCTGGTCGTTGGCTGGGTGCACCTCATCGTCGTTCAGCCGGGTGACCACCTGTCCAGGTGCTCCGGCTTGGCCGGCCTCTCCGCGACGAGCACGGCATGTACGTGGCCGGGGTGACCGTCAGAGGGAATGGGCCGACCGCAGTTACGAGGTAGTGACAATCGGGAGTCAACCTCGTGGCGCGCTAACCGCTCTATCTCGCTGAAAGCGCGCCAACTGGGCACTTTTGAGTCTTGGTTGGAGCATTGGGAACATAGGTATCCAAGGAGACACGAGTATGAAGCTTGGTCTGAAGCGGTTCGCGGTGATCGGCGCGCTGGGTGTGGCCTCGGCGGGACTCGCAGCATCCCCGGCGTTCGCGAAGAGCGACATCTCGATCCAGGCCACTCCCCACACGGTGCATGTCGGCCACGTCGTGAAGGTGCACGGCCAGGGTGGGGACGACGCCGAGCGGTTCACCACGCTCGTCATACAGGAGAGGTCCGGCAAGCCCGGCCACTGGGGCCATTGGCAGACCGTGGCGCGGAACTCCAGCGGCGATGCGCGCGCGAACGTCAAGGTCCGACACACGGGTGAGCTGCAGTTCCGTTCGGTGCTGTACTCGACCGACAAGCACCACCAGCACGCGAAGACGGACCGCGTATCTGCACCGGTGACCATCCACGTCGTCCGCTAGCCGACGCGACGGCACCGCACGCTGGGTGCCATGAATGCCGCTGTGCCGGTGTCGCACGGGTGGATGCCCGCGGTCCGGTGTCGCCCTCCGGCCCGGGACCGCTCCATGAGCGTCCCGGGCCGTCTGACGGGTTTGCCGGCCGACGATCCGGACAGCCGGCCGCATTCCCCGCGAGCGGACAGCGCACAGCCGGTCAAAGACGTGTTGCTACGCGGATCAGGTCGGCGGCTGCGCGAAGTCGGCTCTGCGACGGCCAAGCGATCACCGTTGTCACGGGCGGAGCATCCAGGACGGGCACCGCGGCGAGATCCCGGCGCAGGTCGGTGCCGGCGGACTCCGGCATGATCACGGTGGTACGGCCGAGCGCGATCAGCTGGAAGAGCTGTGTGAGGTTCCGTACCTCTGCCCCCGGTCCCTCCGGGTAGCTGCCGCCAGGACCGGGCCAGCGAGCCATCGGGAGTTCCGGCAGTGCGGCGACCTCGGCTACCCGGATCTGAGAGCGGCCGGCAAGTGAGTGAGAGGCGGGCAGGATCGCCACCTGTCCCTCGGTGCACAGGATTTCGGTGTCGAGTCCGGCCGTCGAATCGAAGGGCAAGTGCAGCAGAGCGACGTCGGCCTGCCCGTCCTGCAGCAATTTGTGTTGCTGATGTGCCTCACAGAGCAACAGATCGACGGTGGCTGCGCCGGACTCCGCGCGGTAGGCGTCGAGCAGTTTGGCCAACAGCTCGTCGGCGGTGCCGGATTTGACGGCGAGGACGAGGCGGGGGCGTGTTTGCGCAGCCTGCTGGGTACGTCGCTCAGCTGCGGCTACCGCGCTGAGGATCGCGCGCCCCTCGGAGAGCAGCACGGCCCCGGCCTCGGTGAGCATGACCTTACGGCTGGTGCGCTCCAGCAGCGTGACCCCGAGCTGTCGTTCGAGCCGGGCGATCGCGCGGGACAGCGGCGGCTGGGCCATCTCCAGACGCTGGGCGGCCTTGCCGAAGTGCCGTTCCTCGGCGATGGCGACGAAGTACCGCAGCTCGCGTATCTCCATGCATGCACAGTAACTGCGGCGGATAGTCGACTGATGTCGCTCAGGTATTGCTGCATGACCGAGAGGGTGTTGGTGCCCGGTCGAAGCGCATCCATGCTCGCTGTCATGAGTGAGAAGACCATCGCGCTGGTCACCGGCGCGAACAAGGGAATCGGCTACGAGATCGCGGCCGGGCTGGGCGCATTGGGCTGGAGCATCGGTGTCGGCGCTCGAGACGAGCAGCGCAGGAAGGACGCCGTGGCGAATCTGCGCGCGGCGGGTGCCGATGCGTTCGGCGTGCCCCTGGACGTGACCGACGACGAGAGCGTGACCGCCGCGGCACAGCTGATCGAGGAGCGAGCGGGGCGCCTTGACGTGCTGGTCAATAACGCCGGCGTGGCAGGCGGTTGGCCGGAGGAGCCGTCAACCCTTGGCCTCGAGGCCGTGCGGCGGCTGGTGGAGACCAATGTCATCGGCGTCATCCGGGTCACCAACGCGATGCTGCCGCTGCTGCGCCACTCGGCGCACCCGCGGATCGTCAACCAGTCCAGCCATGTCGGCTCTCTCGCCCTGCAGACCACGCCCGGTGTCGACCTCGGAGGGATCAGCGGGGCGTACGCGCCGACGAAGACCTACCTCAACGCCGTCACCATCCAGTACGCCAAGGAGCTGAGCGGCACCAACATCTTGATCAACAACGCCTGCCCCGGCTACGTGGCCACCGACCTCAATGGGTTCAGCGGCACGCAGACCCCTGAACAGGGCGCGGTGATCGCCATCCGGTTGGCGGCACTGCCCGACGACGGCCCCACCGGCCGGCTGTTCGACGACAGGGGAGTCGTGCCATGGTGATGCGCTGATGCGTTCCTGCCCGGCCGGACTGCGGCTCCACGCGCCCGGCGGTGGCACAGCGGCGTCCGCGCCGCGCTGTGCGAACCGGGCTCTCCAACGGCCTTCAAGGCTTTCTGCTGAGTTTCCCGATCCTGCGCTTCGAACGCTATGACTCACGGGAGTGAGGGGTGACTGATTCCCGGTGCCTGCTGTCAAGCAGTTGGTGTGGGGGAGAAGGCCGTCGGCAAGAGAGCTGCCGGCAATCCCCACTGCTCCCCGGCGTCCAGCAGCCTGGACCCGGTCTGTGAGATCCGCCGAGTCGAGTCCGAGGCAGACCGTGCCGTTCACGAAACCGCGCGTGAGGACAGCCTCCGCGTCGTAGTGCCGAACGCCCAGGTCTTCGGGGCCGGGTTGACGGGAGCGGGGGGAAGCGCCAGCGGCGCGGGACTGGAGGCAACTGGGGACAGGCCCCCCGAGAACCCGGGGGATGTCCCTACGTTGGATGGGCGTGCTGCCCGGTTGGATTGGTGGATCTTGTGCGCGCAGGCTGGATGCATTCGGCCCTCCGACTCAACCAGCAGGATTCACAGGGGAGTGCACACATGGCGGATCGTTCTCAGAAGTTCCGGCGCATTCACACCACATCACCGTGCAGGCCGCGGCAGGCAGCCGGGGCGGCACTGGTCATGGCTGTCGCCCTGACCGTGGCCGGTACCGCCTTGCCCGCGGCGGCGGAGTCCCACGGCTCTGGTGATGTCGTACACAAGGGCCTGGAGCGGCTGGTGACCGACGACCAGTTTCCCGCCGCTCTGGCCGCTACCGTCGACCGTGACGGACGCGCCCGCAACTACACCGCCGGCGTCGCGGACCTGAAGACCAAGGCGGAGGTTCCGGTCGACGGACAGGTGCGGGCGGGCAGCAACACCAAGACCTTCACCGCCACCGTCGTCCTGCAACTGGTCGGTGAAGGCAAGGTCGGCCTCGATGCCCCCATCGAGGAGTACCTGCCCAACCTGGTACGCGGCGAGGGCATCGACGGCCGCAACATCACCGTACGCCAGCTGCTCCAGCACACCAGCGGACTGCCCAACTACACCAACTTCATGCTGGAAGCCGTCTTCGGCAAGGGCCGCCACACCTATTACCAGGCCCGCGCCCTGCTCGACACGGCGCTGGCCCACAAAGCGGAATTCGCTCCCGGAACCAGCTGGTCGTACAGCAACACCAACTACATACTGGCCGGCTTGCTCATCGAGAAAGTCACCGGCCGTCCCCTCGCCGAGGAGATCACCAAGCGGATCATCGACCGCATCGGACTGCGACACACCTACTTCCCCGACGTCGGCGACGAGAACATCCGCGAAGCCCACCCCCGGGGCTACCACGCAACGAAGCCCGGCGCGCGGCTGGAAGACCTCACAGCGCTGGACCCTTCCTGGGGATGGGCCGCAGGGCAGCTGATCTCCACCCCGAGCGACCTGAACCGCTTCTTCTCCGCCCTGATCGGCGGCCAACTCCTCAAGCCCGCCCAGCTGGCCCAGATGCGCACCACCGTCAAGGTCCCCGATGATTTCGATGCGGGGGTCGGCCTCCGGTACGGGCTGGGGCTGACAAGCAGGCCCTTGAGCTGCGGCGGCGTGATGTGGGGGCATGGCGGTGACACCCCCGGCTACCACTCGGCCCCCGGGGTCACCGACGACGGCCGCGCCGCCACGATCGTCGTCACCGCCGACTGGGCGCCCACCTCAAAGGGATTCACGAACGCCGATGCGCTCCTCGACACCGCTCTGTGCAAGAAGTGAGGGGCGGCATGCCGCGGGATCAGCGCGGGCAGGGTGGTGATCCCGGGATTGCCTCCAGGCCGTTTTGTCGGCGGCCGGGAGAGGCGGCGTGCCCGCCTCCCGGCCGGCCCCCGATGCCTCGTCATCGGATGCGCAGACGGACGTCACCAGGCCGGCGGCCACCCCGAGGCAACGGGCCGTGCCACGGGCGGAGTTGTCGTACGGGGGGAAGGGGATTGTGCGCTACGCCGGGACGCCCGGCTTCTCGTTCCGGGCGGTGTCGCTCATCCCGGTGCGTCGTGGGTCGTCCGGCCCATTTCGTCTTCGTCGGGCCGGGGTGTGCGGTGGCCCAGGTTGAGGGCGGTGTGGAGGTCGACGGACGGGTCCAGAGCCGCATGGATGCGGACGTGCAGCAGGGGTCCGCCGCCGGTGAAGCATCTGGTGCCGAGAGCCGTGTTGAGTTTGGCGGCGGCGACCGCGGTGACCGTGATGCCGGTCTTCATGCGCAGTACGGCGGCATCGGTGTCGACGGATGAGGTGATGCGGGGCCGGGCGAAGGTACCGAGGGTAATTCTCGCGCCCCGGTCCAGGACGGCGGCGAGCGTGCCTTGGCCGAGGTCGCCGACGAAGCCGGTGAGCCTGACGACCTTCTTGGTCTTGATGTTGATCAGCGCGACACCGGCGCGGGTGAACCGGAGTTCGCCGCCGACCTTGCCGCCGCTGTTGGTGACGGCACCACCCTTGATGCGGAGGCTCATGCCGCCGGTGGGGTAGCGGGGGCTGATCCGGCCCTGGGTGTCGATCTCCGCGATCACCACGCCGCGGGCCTTGAGCGCGGCGAGGAGGGTGCGGGGAGCGTCGAAGCGGGCCGAGCCGCCCTGTACGGGGACCTCGGTGTTTCCGGCGAGGCGGGTGGCGGTGGTCCGGCTGCCGGACGGGGTGGTGGGGACGGTGGCGGTGGAAGGGCGTGCCGGGGCGGGGGCGGCTGCGGGAAGAGCGGTGGTGAGCGCCAGAACGGCAGCCGTGGCGAGATGGCGAGCGCGCATGCATGTCCCTTTCTCCGGTGGGACCGAGTGCCCGCGGAGCACCCGATTCCGTGATGGCTCGGTCACTCTACGTACCTGTTGCTGCGGTTCGATGGTGGCCGTGGTGTGACGGGCCCGGCTGTACGCCGCCCGGCCCTGTGCGGCGCCGGGTGTGGTGCCGTGCGGTGCCCCCGCCAGGGGCCCTCGGGTCGTCTGCGCGAACCCTGGCCCTGTTCGCGGGGTGCGACAGGAGGCCGATGTGTATGACGTCCGGCGCCGACCGCCGGCACGGCCGACGGTGGTCGCATGACCCACGCTAACGCAGGATATCTTGCCTTAGCGGCGGATCGCTGCCATGCTGCTTAATGTAGGCATCCCTTGCATTAGGAGTGGCGGTCGTGAAGCAGCTGTTCTTCCACGAGCACGAGAATTTCTGGTACGAAACCCTGCGATCGCTGGGGCACATCGCGTACGGCGGTGCGGACCTCGGGGAGGTTCTGTTCACCGCCGACCGGATCAAGTCCGGTGACTACGACAGCTGGTACGAGGAGTGGTCCGCGACCGCGGAGCGACTGTGGCAGGTGGCCGCTGAGGCGCAGCGGGGCGGCCATGCCGTCACCGCACGGGATACCTATCTGCGTGTGTCGAACTACTACCGCACCGCGGAGTTCTTCCTGCACGGCGACCCCGGTGATCCCCGGATCCGGGCGGCGTACGACAAGTCCATCGAGGCGTACCACCGCTTCGTCGACCTGTCCGGCCGCGGAATCGAGCGGGTGGAGATCCCGTACGAGAACACGACCCTGCCGGGATACTTCTATCCGAGCCCGTTGCCCGGCCGTCAGCCGCTGATCGTGATGCACAACGGGTTCGACGGCACGGCCGAGGAGTTGACGTTCTGCGGCGGGCTTGCGGCGCAGGAGCGCGGCTACCACGTGCTGTGCTTCGACGGACCGGGCCAACCCGGCACCCGGCACCGCCAGGGGCTGCTGTTCAGGCCGGACTGGGAGAACGTCGTCGGCCCCGTGATCGACCACGCGCTCGGCAGGCGAGAGGTCGACCCCGACAAGATCAGTCTGCACGGAATGAGCCTCGGCGGGGAGCTGTGCATCCGGGCCGCCGCCTTCGAACCGAGGCTGAAGGCCGTCATCGCCAACGACGGGGTGTACGACCTCGGCGCCTTCGTCATGAAGTTCCTCGACGGTGACCGTGCGGAGATCGAACGGGCACTGACCGCCGAGTCGGCCCCGAAAATCGACGCCGCCCTCTCCGCCGCGATGCAGAGCAGCCCCAGCGCCCGCTGGGCCTTCGAGCACGGGCAGTTCGTGATGGGCGGCGCCACGCCGCGGGAGTGCGCGGCCAGGATGCTGGACTACCACCTGCGCGACGGGATCGCGGAACGCGTGTCATGCGCCGTGCTGGTGTGCGAGGCGGCCGACGACCTGTTCTTCCAGGGCCAGCCCGAACAGGTCTACCACGCGCTGACCGCCCCGGACAGGACCTGGCTGCGGTTCACCGAAGAGGAGGGTGCAGACGCCCACTGCCATCTCGGCGGGCAGCGCTATGCGTTCGGCAGGATGCTCGACTGGCTCGACGACCGCACCCCGGTCAACCGCTGAAACGGAACCCCGGCGCCGGCCCGCTGAGGGGAGACCTCCCCGAGCGGGCGGAGCCGGGGTTCGCCGCGACGGGGCGCTCGGCGCGGCGTACGGCGCCGCGGCGCGACCGCGGCATGGTGCAGCGAAGCCCGCGGCTCACTCGCGGGAGTGACCGGTGGAACGCCGCGGGCCTTTGTGGCCGGCGTGGTTCGGTGGCGCGGCAGCGAGGGCACGGTCGATGAGCACCTCGACCTCGCTGTGGGGCGCGTAGCCCCACAGGGCCCGGAGGTAAAGCGGCGCGAGGACCAAGTCGAGCACCATGTCCACCGTCGGCGGATTGCCGCCCTTCTCGGCATCGCGGTCCAGGGCGTGCTGCATCTCCACCGTGCGGCTTCGGAGGTAGTCCCCCGCGTGCAGGTGGGCGTCCTCGGGGCGGGCACCGAACGCGGGAGACGCGGCGGAGCCCAGCGCTTTGAAGAAGGCGAATCCGTCGCTGCGTTGCAGCTGCGAGGAGACGGCCTTCGCCCAGGTGAGCAGGTCGGTGCGCAACTCGCCGGTGTCCGGGAAGGGCGCCTCCTCGTTCAGCCGGGTCGTGGCGACATCGAGCACGAGCGTCTCGAGGGATCCCCAGCGGCGGTAGATCGTGACCTCGTGCACGCCCGAGAGTTCGGAGACTTCCCGAACGGTGAGATCCGTTCTGCCGGTGGCGAGGAGTTTCCGCACGGCGTCGTGCACGGACGCACGCGTACGTGCCGTGCGCCCCCCAGGGCGCGGCCGGGGGGCTGGGCTGGAAGCCGTGGTCATGACCTCAGGGTATCGACCCCGGCTCCTAGGGTGGCCTCCCCACCGGGCGGCGAAGCCCCAGCCGGTCGCGTCACCCACCGCTCCGGCCTCCCGGGGCGGCGCGCAAGGGCACCGGGTCCGGACGTGCCCGGCACCGGGCCCGGACGCAGCCGGGGCCCGGAAAACCGGCCGCACGGGTATGGCCCCGCCGGTCACTCGCCGGTAACTTGTGGATGCCCCGTCGGCGGTGTCCCTGCCGCGGGGCTGCCCGCCGGACGGACCCGACGGGTACCCCCGACGAAGCAGGCAGATGACGTGAAGCCCTTCTTACGTTCGGCGTGCGGTGCCTGGGCGCTGTGCCTCGCCGTCGTCATGACCGGCATCGGTCTCCCCGGTGCGGCCGCAGCCCCTGTCCTTCCGGACGCTTCCGCCGCCGGACCGCCGGCCGTACGGAAGACCGCCGCGGCGTGGACGGCTCCGCTGTCCACCAGGGGCCGCTATATCGTCGATGCCGACGGCAAGCGGTTCCGGCTGAAGTCCGGCAACTGGGACGGTGCGCAGGGCTCCTGGAACGGCTCGGGCGACATCAACGATGCCGCCAACCACCACAGCGGCCAGAACTCCCACGGCATCCCGCTCGGCCTTGACCGAGCGGCGCTCACCACCCTGCTGCACGACTTCCATGCCCTGGGCCTCAACAGCATCCGGCTGCCGTTCTCCAACGAGATGCTCCACTCCACGGCCCCGGTGCCCGATGCCGCGGTCGCCGCCAACCCGGAGCTGCGCGGCAGGACACCGCTGCAGATCTTCGACGCCGTGGTTGCGGCCCTGACCGCGGACGGCTTTGCCGTCATCCTCAACAACCACACGAACACCACCCGTTGGTGCTGCGCCCTCGACGGCAACGAGCGGTGGAACAGCCACCGGACCACTCGGCAATGGGCCGACGACTGGGTCTTCATGGCTCGCCGCTATCAGGACAACAGCCGTGTGGTGGGAGCAGACCTCTACAACGAGGTGCGCCGCGACATCTGGGACGACCCCAACTGGGGCCTGGGCGACGACCACGACTGGCAGGCCGCCGCCCAGGAGGCGGCCGACCGGATCCAGACGGAGGCCAACCCCCGTCTTCTCCTCATCATCGAGGGCATCAACTGGACCGGGCTGCCGGTGGACGGGCTGCCGCACGGCCGCCCCACGCTCACCCCGGTCCGTACGCTCTCGCACACCCTCGTCATCTCCGGGAAGCTCGTCTACTCGGCCCACTTCTACGGCTACACCGGCCCGCACCACAGCGGCGCCACCGGCCTGGGGGAGACCAGTGACCCCCGCTATCAGGACCTGACCGGCGACCAGCTGCGCGCCGTCCTGCACGATCAGGCCTTCTTCGTCTCCGACGGGTCCGGGCAGCATTTCACCGCACCCCTGTGGGTCAGCGAATTCGGTATCGGCTCCGACGAGCGGGGCCCGGCGGCCCGCACCTGGTTCGCCCATCTGACGGACTACCTTGCCGCCACCGACACGGATTTCGCTTACTGGCCGGTCGTCGGCTGGAGCACCGACGCCCAGGGCCGCCCGGCCGGGGACAGCTGGGCCATGCTGCGCTACGACAACGCCGGGCGCCGCACCGGAATACTGGACGGCGACGACTGGCGTGCGACCGCCTGGAACCGGCTGCGGACGGCACCGGGGCGGACCGGACCGGTGCCACCGACCCCCGCATGGCACATGCTCACCCTCGACCACCGCGACTTCGTCCAGTCCCTGAGCACCCGCGCCCTGGGCGACTGGGACAGCGGAGCCCGCAAGGCGGCCTGCCCCGACGGCGAACGGCTGATCGGCATCAGCCACACCCAAGGCCGCGGCCTGTGCACCGATGCCCCCGCCGCCGCCGACCTGCGCACCCCCGCAAGCACCCCCGAGGTCGTACGCGACGAGCGCTACGTCCCTGCGGGCGGGGACTGGGCTCCCGGCTACAGCAAACTCCAGTGCCCCGACGGCCACTTCCTCACCGGCTACAGCCTGCGCGGGGAAAAGGTCTCCGCCGCGTTGTGCATGCCCGCCCGCACCTCCCTCGGCACGGCGGGGGAGACCCGCTGGTTCGACCGCGGCGACCACCGCCCGCCCGGCGACCCCGGCGGCGACTTCGCCTACGGCCGCTACAAAGGCCAGTGCCCGTCCGACGCGTACGCGGCAGGCATCGCCTACACCAGCCGCCCCGGACACCAGGGCAGCCCCGATGCCCTGCTCTGCCGGCCGCTCTCCTGATGCCGGCGGGACCGGGGCCGGGGCCGACGGCCCCGAACGCGGGTGCGTAAGTCCTGCGGTGACCGTTGCCCGTGGTGGTCGTTCTCCGGTGGTGAACAGAATCGTTACTGCCTCGGTCATCGCCCTGTGCTGCCTGATTCCGGCCGTTCCCGCCCGTGCCGACGGCCCCGAGAGGATGCCGCAGGTGGCAGGCCAGGGGCTGGTCTCCGCCTACGCGGCGCTCCATTACGACACCTCCGTCCGGCTCAAGGACGGGCGCGGCACGGGGCGTCATGTGCTGTGGCCCGCGGGCTGGAAGGTCTGTGCACAGAACCCGCGGGCGGGCACACCGCTACAGGACCGGCGGGTCACGCTCACCGTGGTCAAGCGCCGGGAGGCATGCCGGTAGCGGTGCGCGCGCCCGCCTTGCCGGCCGCGTATCAGTGGCGTGGGATACGCCCCTTGCTGTGCATGGCGGCGCGGACGCGGTCCTCGGCCAGGCGGCGGCCGGCGGTGTGCGGGGTGACGTCCTGGTGCCGGGCTGCGTCCAGGACGGTCCCCGTGTTGGCCCGCAGCCTCGTCGAGACCGTCTCGACGATGGTGGACGTGTCGGGCCGGAACCCGGAGTAGCGGGCGTCCATGGCGAAGGCGGCTGCGACGACACCGCCGGCATTGGCCACGAAGTCGGGGATCACGGTGATGCCGCGCTCGGCGAGGACGCTCTGGGCTTCCGCGGAGGTGGGCAGATTGGCACCCTCCACGACGAGCTTCGCCTTGATGGCGTGCGCGGTGGTACGGGTGATGACGTCCTGGAGCGCGGCGGGCACCAAGAGGTCGCAGTCCACGGTGAGTTCGGCACCCGGGGCGAGCGCGGTACCGGACGGGTGACGGGTGACGAAGTGGTCGCCGTGCTCGTCACGCGCCGCCAGCAGGGCGTCGACGTCGAGTCCGCTGGGGTCGTGCAGCGCCCCGTGGGCGGTCGACACCGCCACGACCGTGGCACCGAGTTCGGCGAAGCGCCGGGCGGCCGCGCTGCCGACCGCGCCGAAGCCCTGGAGGGCGACCCGGGAGCCGGACAGCGTCAGTCCCTGGTGCTGTGCCGCGGCGTCGGCCGCCTCGGCAACGCCGTAGCCGGTGACGCCGAGCTTGTCGTAGGCCACGCCGCCGAGGTGCTCGGGGGTGCCGACGGCGGCGCCGCGGTCGCCCAGCTCGTCCTGGATGATCGCGGCGTCGCTTTCGGTCAGGCCCATGTCGAGTCCCATCACATACTCGCGGGGCACCTCGTTGGACAGTGCGCGGGCGAAGGCGCGCAGCACCGCCTCCTTGTCGCGGGAGGCGGGATCGGCGACGATGCCGGCCTTGGCGCCGCCGTAGAAGAGATCGACAGCGGCCCACTTCCACGTCATCACGCGGGCCAGCCGGGACACCTCGTCGACGGTCACGCCGGGGCTCATCCGGGTGCCGCCCTTGCCGATGCCACGGGCGGTGTTGTCGATCACCAGGACGCCCTTCATACCGGTGCGCCGGTGCGAGACGACGACGATCTTCTCGGGGCCCCACTCGTCGACGAGGGAGAGTGCATCAGTCACAGGAGTGTTCCTTGTCCGTAGGGAGGAAGGGTGCGCGGGTCAGGCGGAGGTGTCGGCCGGGGGCAGCGCCTGTGCGATCAGCTCGGCGAGATGGGTGCCGCTGCGAGGCGTCTGCTGGGCGATCTGGGTGCGGCAGCTGAAGCCGTCGGCCAGGATGTGGGTGCCGGCGGCGGCCGCGCGCACCGCGGGGAGCAGGACCTGCTCGCCCGCGGCCACCGAGACGTCGTAGTGACCGCGTTCGAAGCCGAAGTTGCCGGCGAGGCCGCAACAGCCGGAGTCGAGCGTGGTGTTGTCGATTCCCATGCGGGCCAGCAGCGTGCTGTCGGCGCCGAAGCCGGAGGTGGCGTGCTGGTGGCAGTGGGTCTGGCTGAGCGAGTGGGCCTCGACCTGTGGGGGCTGCCAGCCGGGGGTGTGGTGGACGAGGAGTTCGGCGAGGGTGAGGGTGGCCCGGGAGAGGGCGCGGGCGTCCTCGTTGCCGTCGAGAAGCTCGGGAAGGTCGCTCTTGAGGGCCGCGGTGCAGCTCGGCTCCAGTCCGACGACGGGTGTGCCGGCGCGGACCGCGGGAGCCAGCGCGGCGGTGGTCCGCCGGGCGATACGGCGGGCGACGCCGAGCTGCCCGGTGGTGATCCAGGTGAGCCCGCAGCACTGGGTGCCCTCGGGGACCTGCACCCGGAATCCGGCGTGTTCCAGCACGGCCACGCCGGCCTTGAGGACATCGGGGCTGAAGTGGTTGTTGAACGAGTCGACCCACAGCAGGACCGGGCCGCGCCCGCCGTCGCCCCGGGGCGTACGGCGGCGGAACCAGCTCAGGAAGGTCTGCCCGGCGAAGCGCGGGATGTCCCGCTGCGGGGCGATGCCGCCCAGGCGTTTGACGGCCGGGGCCAGGCGGGAGGAGGTCAGTGCGTTGACCGGGCCGGGAATCCGGGCGGCCAGCCGTGACAGCAGCGGCAGCCAGCCCATGGTGTAGTGCGAGGCCGGCCGCAGGCGTCCCTTGTAGTGGTGGTGCAGGAACTCCGACTTGTAGGTGGCCATGTCCACCCCGACGGGGCAGTCCGCACTGCATCCCTTGCACGACAGGCACAGATCGAGGGCGTCGCGGACCTCGGTGGAACGCCAGCCGTCGGTGATGACCTCTCCGCGGGTCATCTCGTAGAGGAGACGGGCCCGGCCGCGGGTGGAGTCCTTCTCGTCCAGGGTGACGCGATAGCTGGGGCACATCACCCCGCCGCGGGGTTCGGTGGAGCGGCACTTGCCGACGCCGACGCAACGGCGGCCGGCCTTGGCGAAGTCGCCGTCGTCGGCGTGGAAGGGGAAGACGGTGGCCAGGGGCAGGGGGGCGCGGTGCGGACTGACCCGCAGGTTTTCGTCGACGGGCAGCGGCCGCACGATCATGCCGGGATTGAGACCGTTGTCGGGGTCCCAGATGTTCTTGAATTCCTCGAACAGGGCGATGACGCCGGGTCCGTACATCAGCGGCAGCAGCGCGGAACGGGCCTGGCCGTCGCCGTGCTCGCCGGACAGCGAACCGCCGTGGGCGGTGACCAGCCGGGCGGCCTCGGTGAGGAAGGCGCGGAAGACGGCGGTGCCCTGCTCGGTGGTGAAGTCGAAATTGATCCGCACGTGCAGACAGCCTTCGCCGAAGTGGCCGTAGACGGCGCCCTGGAGCTCATAGCGGTGCAGCAGATCGGTGAACTGGCGCAGATAGGCGCCCAGTTGACCGGGCGGGACGGCCGCGTCCTCCCATCCGGGCCAGGCTTCGGATCCGTCGGGCAGCCGGGTGGCCAGGCCCGCTCCGTCCTCGCGGATGCGCCACAGCGCACGGGCCCGCACGGGATCGGTGATGACCTCGCTGCCGGTGCAGCCCGCGGCCCGGTCGGCGGTCCGGACCAGCGCCTCGGCCTGCTGGGGCAGAGCGTCCGCGGGACCGCCGAGTTCCGCGAACAGCCAGGCCTGTGCGGTCGGCAGGGTGTCGATGGTGGCCCGGGTGCCGGGCCGGGTGACGATATCGGTCAGCGCGTGGTCGAGTCCCTCCAGCGCCAGCAGCTCGTGCCGGAGCAGTGCGGGAACCGCGTCGGCCGCGGCACAGGCGTCCGAGAAGCCGAGGACGACCAGGGCCCGCGCGGGCGGGGGCGTGACCAGGCGGACGGTGGCCGAGAGGACGACGGCGAGTGTGCCCTCGCTGCCGACGAGGGCCTTGGCGAGGTGGAAACGCCGCTCGGGCAGCAACTGTTCCAGCGCATAGCCCGACACCTGCCGTGGGAACCGCCCCAGCTCGGTGCGCAGCGTCCCCAGGTTGCGCTGAGCGAGGCGGAACAGGGCGCCGATCAGCTCTCCGCGGTCATCTCCCGCGGCAATGGCCTCATCGATCTCCGTACGGGTCATCTCGCCGAGCCGGACCACCGTGCCGCGGTAGGTGACCACTTCGAGTTCCACGATGTTGTCGGCGGTGCGCCCCCAGGCGAGCGAGTGCGAGCCGCAGGCATTGTTGCCGATCATGCCGCCCAGGGTGCAGCGGCTGTGGGTGGAGGGGTCGGCGCCGAACAGCAGACCGTGCTCGCCGGCTGCCTTCTGCAGCTCGTCCAGCACGATGCCGGGCTGCACGGTGGCGGTCCGGGCGTGCGGATCCAGCGCGACCAGCCGGTTGAAGTAGCGGGAGAAGTCGAGCACCACGCCCGGCCCGACGGCCTGCCCGGAGGTGCTGGTGCCCGCTCCACGTGCGGTGACCGGCACCCCCAGGCGACGGCACACCCGCAGCGCGTTGAGGACATGCTGCCGCTCGCGGGGGAAGACCACGGCCAGCGGGACCTGGCGGTAGTTGGAGGCATCGGCGGCGTACCGCGCCCGGTGGCCGGCGTCGCCGGCCACCTTGCCGCAATCCCCCTGGCCGAGGGCTTCGGCCACAGCTGCCGCGTCGAGGCCGCCGAGGCCCTGCGCTGTCATGGTCACCGTGCTCGCTCCTTTTGCCCACCGGTCATGCTCGGCCTGGTCCCGTCCACGATGTGGGCCGCCCGGGGCGGGGGACAAGACCCAGCAGGACGAAAGAATTCATGCTTGAGGGCAACAAATGCTTACCCTCGCCTTCGAGGGCCGCGGGTGCTTATGCTCGCTTCCCGCGTCCTTGGGAGCCCGCGTTGCTGAAGCCACTGCATCTGCTCACCCTGAAGGCCGTCGTCCGCAGCGCCTCGTTCGCCCTCGCGGCCCGCGACCTCGGCTACACCGCGTCCGCCATCTCGCAGCAGATCTCCGCCCTGGAGAAGGAGACCGGGCTGGCGCTGTTCGAGCGGGAGGCGCACGGGATCCGCCCCACCGCCGCGGCCCACCGGCTGGTCGATCTGAGTACCCATGTGCTGGCGGCCATGGACGACCTGGAGCACCAGGTGCGGGAGCTCGCCACCGGCGCCACCGGCCGGCTGCGGCTGGGCAGCTTTCCGACGGCCGATGTCCGGCTGGTGCCCGCCGCCCTGTCCGCGCTCGTCGACAGCCATCCGCGGGCACAGATCCAGCTGGAGGAGGGCGAACCCGAAGAGCTCATCACCTCGCTCAGCCACGGCGATCTCGATGTCGCGCTCGTCTACGAGTACGGGCTCAGCCCCCGCCAGTGGCCCGAGGGCCTGACCTGCCACCCTCTGCTGCGCGAGGACCTCCTCCTGCTCAGGCCTCGCGGCAGTGACCTCGGTGCGCAGCTGCCCCAGCTGTCCCGGGCCCGCTGGATCACCAGCCGGGAGGACACCGCCGGGGCCCGGTCGTTCCTCCGCCTCTGCGCGGCCGCGGGGTTCGACGCCGCCGTCGCCTTCCGGAGCAACAACTACGATGTGGTGCGCCGGCTGGTGTCGGCGGGGCTCGGCGTGGCCGTGGTCCCGGCGCTCGGCCATCTCCCCGGCGAGGGGATCGAGGCCACCCGCGTCACCCAGCGCTCCGCACACCGCACGGTGATGGCGCTGCACCGCAGCGAGAACAGCAATCCGCTGCTGCCCACCGTCCTCAGCTGTCTGCGGCGCGCGGTCCCCACCGGTGAGCCGTATCTGCACCCGGCGGCCGCCGGCTGAACGTCCCGGCGACGCCGGGGCTCCGTCCCTTCCCCGGGCGGGGGAGCGGCGGAGCCCCGGCGTCGGCGGCGGACCGCCCGTCACCGGACCGGTGCGGGCTCGGGCTCGTCGGAATCGGACAGGTCGTCCAGGGCATCGAGGTCCACCGAGCCACCCGGCATGACCTTTCGGGTGCGGCGGTAGCCGTAGCCGGCGTAGATGACCAGCCCGACGATCAGCCAGCCGCCGAGCCGCACCCAGGTCTGCCACTGCAGGAACGACATCAGCCAGACGGAGAACGCCATGCCGAGGACGGGCACCACCGGCATCCCCGGGCAGCGGAAGCCGCGCTTGAGATGAGGTTTGCGGTAGCGCAGGACCAGTACGGAGGCCGAGACCACCACGAACGCCAGCAGCACTCCGATATTGGTGAGTTCGGCGACCGCGTTGATGGGCAGCAGACCCGCCAGCACGGCGGAGACGATGCCGATCAGCCAGGTGGCGCGGTGCGGAACCTTGCGCCGGGGGTGGATGGCGCCGAACCACGCCGGCATCAGCCCGTCGCGGCTGAGCGCGTACCACAGGCGGGAGGCGCCCATCATGAAGGAGAAGGTCACGGTGACGATGCCGATGACCGCGCCGACGGCGATCACATTGGCCAGCCCGCTCAGCCCCACGCTCTGGAACGCGCTGGCGATGCCGCTTTTCGGGTTGAGCTCGCTGTAGTGCTGCATCCCGGTGAGCACGATGCAGACCAGCACGTACAGCACCATGGAGACCGCCAGCGACAGCATCATCGCCTTGGGCAGCTTGCGCCGCGCCTCCACCGACTCCTCCGCGGCCGTGCTCAGCGCGTCGTAGCCGAACACGGCGAAGAAGACCGTCGACGCGCCGGTGAACGCCCCGCCGAGACCGAACGGCGCGAAGGGGTGCAGATTGCCGGTCTTGACCTTGGTGAAGCCGACCACGATCACCAGCAGCACGATGGCGATCTTGATGAGGGTCAGCACCGTCTCCACCCGGGCCGAGGTACGGGTGCCGCGGTTCAGCAGCCAGGCGACGCCGAGACAGATCGCCATCGCGAGGAGGTCGACCCGGTGGCCGGCTCCGGTGCCGGGGGCGCCCAGGGCCCAGGCCGGCAGGTGGATGCCGACGGCCTGGAGCAGGAATCCCAGGTAGCCCGACATCCCGATCGCCACGACGGCGACGATGGCGGTGTACTCCAGGAGCAGATCCCAGCCCACGATCCAGCCCACGATCTCCCCGAGCACCGCGGCGCAGTAGGTGTAGGAGGATCCGGCCTTCGGCACCATTCCGGCGAACTCGGCATAGGCGAAGGCCGCGCAGAGCGAGGCGGCGCCGGCCACGAGGAACGAGACGAGCACGGCGGGGCCGGCGACGTCCCGGGCGACTGCCGCGGCCAGGCTGAAGATGCCGGCCCCGATGATGGCGCCGATACCGATCATCGTCAGCTGGGTGAGGCCGAGGGTGCGCACCATGCGCTCACCGGTGGGCTGTTCATGGGGAAGTGTGCGCCTGAAGATTCCCTGGGGGCCTCTTCCCAGCAACGCGGGAAGAGGAGATTTCGGGGTGTGATGGGGGGACATTGCTCGCTCCCTGTCAGGCAACGGCGGCACGACGGGCCACCGTCGTGGCGTGGGTCACCACTGGCCTGAAACCCTCACTCACGATCCTCCCTGGCAAAAGGGACTGCAGCGCGACAACTTGCGGGGCTGAGGGCAAGCGGAACTGGTGACGGGGCGCCGCAGCGCGAGGAGAGCGGATTCTCGTGCAACAGGCATCTTGTTCCGGCGGGCAGGTCAACTCACCGTGGGGAAAGGGGTGTTGGCGGCGTGGCCGCCGGAGCCCGTGCTACGGATCGTGGCGGGCCGGGGGTGGTGTCCGGGCCCCGGACACCACCCGCAGGACGCCGACCAGCGCCGCCACCGTCGGCCGGTGTTCGGCGGAGGAGCGGCACATCACCACGATGTGCCGCTCGACCTTCTCCCGCAGCCGTACGACATCGAGCCGTGACGCGCGCAGGCCGAGCATCAGATCCGTCACGGTGCTCACCCCGATACCGGCCTCGACGAGCGCGAGGGTGGCCGCGGTGTCGGTCACCTCGTGCTGGACCCGGGGTTCGATGCCGGCTCGTCGGCAGGCGGTGCGCACCGCGCGGCCGTAGTAGCTGTCGGCCGACGGCAGGATCCACCCCAGATCCTGGGTCTCCGCCAGGCCGACCACCTCGCGTCCGTCCATCGACCCGGTGGGTACCGCCAGCGAGAACCGCTCGCGGTAGAGCCGGCGCACCTGCAGGGCGGGCTCGCGCGGAATGGGCACATCCGGGTAGTCCAGGCCGAGCGCCAGATCGACCGCGCCGGACGCGACCGCGTCGTGCACCTCGTCCACATCCATGTCGCGGCTGTGCACCGTCAGCCCGGGATGGAGCCGCCGTACCTCCTGCAGCGCCGGCGGCAGCAGCTCGGCGGCTGCCGTGGCGAACAGCCCCACCTGCAGCACCCCGAAGACCTCCTGACGGGTGCGCTCCAGGGCCTCGACGGCCTCTGCCTCCGTGGACAGGATCCGCTCGGCGTGACGCGCCAGCGTCCGGCCGGCATCGGTGAGCTCCACCCGCCGCCCGACCCGCCGCAGCAGCTCCATGCCCGCGGCCTTCTCCAGCGCGGCGATCTGCTGGGAGACGCCACCCGGCGTGTATCCAAGGGCCTGTGCCGCCGCGGTGATCGTCCCGCGCCTGGTCAGCTCCACCAGGGACCGCAGCTGGGCACTCGTCCAGTCCATATAGAGATCCTAATAGATCGGACGCACCAACTGTTCGTAGACGTCAACGGTTCCATTGCTGCACGATGACGGGCAGCTAGCTGATCAGCGCTTCTCGCCATGCACCGACAGCCCCAGCCACGCGCCGGACGGACGCCCCGGCGCCGGCTTCGGCCTCTGGAAGGGATCGGCCTCTTGTCCATGTCATCCACCTCCCGCACCGTTCCGCCGACCGCCGACGTCGTGATCGTCGGCGGCGGTGTGATAGGCACCAGCATCGCGTTCCACCTGGCCGAGGCCGGGGTGCACAACATCGTCGTCATCGAGCGCGGCGAGCTGGGCAGCGGCAGCTCGGGCAAGCCGATCGGCGGAGTCCGGGCGCAGTTCTCCGACCCGCTCAACATCGCTCTGGGCAGCAGGAGTCTGCGCGCCTGGCAGGACTTCGGACAGCGCCCCGGCGCCGACGTCCGGCTGGACGGCGTCGGCTATCTCTTCCTGCTCACCAGCGATCAGCAGGCCGCAGATTTCGAGGCCGGTGTCCGGATCCAGAACAGCCTCGGCGTCCCCAGCCGCATGATCGGCCCCCGCGAGGCACAGCAGCTGTGCCCCTACCTCACCACCGACGGGCTGGTGGCCGCCGCCTACTCCCCGACCGACGGCCACGCCCGGCCCGGACTCGCCGTCCAGGGCTATGCGCGCGCCGCCGCCCGAGCCGGCGTCACGTTCGCCACGCACACCACCGTCACGGGCCTCGACACCACCGGGGACCGGGTCACGGCCGTCCACACCGATCACGGCCGGATCTCCTGCTCCACGGTCATCTGCGCCGCGGGCGCCTGGTCCGCCCGGCTCGGCGCGATGGCGGGCGTCCACCTCCCGGTGCGCCCGGTACGCCGCCAGCTCGCCTTCACCGCACCGCTTGCCCCGCCCTCCCCGCGCATCCCCTTCACCATCGACTTCGCCTCGACGGCCTACTTCCACAACAGCGACGACGGCCTGCTGTTCGGCCTCGCCGATCCCGGCCAGGCCGAGGGCTTCGACACCACCTGGACACCGGAGTGGCTCGACCTGTTCCGCGCCGCCGCCCGGCGCCGGGCCCCCGCTCTCGCCGAGATGGAGACCGCCGGCGGCTGGGCCGGGCTCTACGAGGTCACCCCGGACCACAACGCACTGATCGGACGCGCCGGCGCGCCGCACAACTTCCTGTACGCCACCGGGTTCTCCGGCCACGGCTTCCTCCAGGCCCCGGCCGTCGGCGAGATCATGCGCGATATCCACCTGGAGCGCACACCGTTCGTCGATGTGACCTCCTTCAGTGCCGACCGCTTCACGACCGGTGCCGAGATCCGCCCCGAAATCCATGTGGTGTGAATCCCCCCGACGGAAGGATGACCTGCCGATGATCAGCCAGTGGCAACTGCGCGCCGCGTTCGCCCAGCGGCTCTCGGACATGTACGGCCGGGAGGTGCCCGCCTACACCACGCTCGTGGAGGTCTCCCGCGAGGTCAACGAGGACGTGCTGCGGGCACAGGGCGCCGACGCCGAACGCCTGGGGTCCATCAGCCGGGTGACCGCGGAACGGCACGGCGCCATCCGCGTCGGCACCCCCGGGGAACTGCGGCAGGTCGCCCGCATCTTCGGCGCCCTGGGCATGCACCCGGTCGGCTTCTACGATCTGCGGGAAGCCGCCGCCAGCGCGGTCCCCGTCGTCTCGACCGCGTTCCGCCCCGTCGACGGCGGGGAACTGGCCCGCAACCCGTTCCGCGTCTTCACCTCCATGCTCACCCCCGCCGACCCCCGGTTCTTCGATCCCGATCTGCGCGCCCGCCTGGAGAACTTCCTCGCCGGCCGTCAGCTCTTCCCCCCGGAACTGCTGGCACTCGCCGACCGCGCGGAAGCCGCCGGGGAACTGCCCGAAGCGGACGCCGAACGGTTCCTCCACCTCGCCGTGGCGGCCTTCGAACTGTCCCGGGAACCCGTCGACCAGGCGTGGTACGCCACCCTGGAACGGGTCTCCGCGGTCGCCGCGGACATCGGGGGCGTGCGCAGTACCCACATCAACCACCTCACCCCCCGCGTCCTGGACATCGACGAGCTCTACCGCCGGATGACCGAGCGCGGCATCGAAATGATCGACACCATCCAGGGGCCTCCCCGCTGGAAGGGCCCCGACGTCCTGCTGCGGCAGACCTCCTTCCGTGCGCTCGCCGAGCCCCGCGCAATGCGCACCCCGGACGGCAGCGTGACCAGCGGAGCGCTGCGGGTGCGCTTCGGTGAGGTCGAAGCCCGGGGCATCGCCCTCAGCCGCGAGGGCCGGGCCCGCTACGACCGGTTGCTCGCCCGGGTCGACGACCGGGCGGCCCACAACCCCGGAGCCGACCGGGCCGGCCTCGCCCGCGCCCTGTGGGCGGAAGAACTCCCCGACACCGAGCAGGAACTCGCCGTACAGGGCCTGGCGCACTTCACCTACCACGCCGTGCCCGACCGGCCCCGGGACGGAAGCCGGCCGCCCGCCGGGCTCCGTGACCTGGTGGAGCAGGGCTGGGTTCGTGCCGAACCCGTGGTCTACGAGGACTTCCTGCCCCGCTCCGCGGCCGGCATCTTCCAGTCCAACCTCGGCGACGAGGGCTCCAGGAACAACGACCAACAGGGCGCCGCCTACGACAGCGCATGGCTCTCCGACGCCCTCGGCCGCGACGTCCTCGACCCCTTCGACCTCTACGAGGGGCAGCAGAACCGCTCCCTCGCGCAGGCCGCCCGGGACCTCGGACTCGACGGCACACCCCGCTGACCCACCCGACCCGCCACCCGCACCCCTCCACACCCCAAGGGAGCATCATGACCAGCACCATCCTCCCCACCACCGAGGACCTGCGCACCCGTGCCCGCAGCAGCCTCGCCGCCCTCGGCGTCACCGTGCCGGAAGGCAACGACTTCTCCGCCCGCAGCCCCCTCACCGGCGAAGACCTCTTCGGTCTGCGCGCGGCCACCGCCGAGGACACCGAGGAGGCCATCGCCGCCACCCGCGAGGCATTCCTCACCTGGCGCACCACCCCGGCGCCCCGACGCGGCGAACTGGTGCGCCGCCTGGGCGAGTTGCTGCGGGACCACAAGAGCGACCTGGCCGACCTCATCACCATCGAAGCGGGCAAGATCCGCTCCGAGGCGCTCGGCGAGGTCCAGGAAATGATCGACATCTGCGACTTCGCCGTCGGCCTCTCCCGCCAGCTCTACGGCCGCACCATCGCCTCCGAGCGCCCCGGCCACCGGCTCGCCGAGACCTGGCACCCGCTGGGCGTGGTCGGCGTCATCTCCGCGTTCAACTTCCCCGCCGCGGTGTGGTCCTGGAACACCGCCGTCGCCCTGGCCTGCGGCGACACCGTGATCTGGAAGCCCTCCGAATTCACCTCGCTGATCTCGCTGGCCTGCGACCGGCTGCTGGACCGGGCCGCCGAGGAGGTCGGTGCGCCACGCGAGGTGCACCGCTTGCTGCTGGGCGACCGCACCGTCGGCGAGAAGCTCGTCGACGACCCCCGTATCGCGCTGGTCAGCGCCACCGGCTCGACCCGTATGGGACGCGAGGTCGGCCCCCGCGTCGCCGCCCGCTTCGGCCGCAGCCTGCTCGAACTCGGCGGCAACAACGCCGCCGTCGTCGCGCCCTCCGCGGATCTCGACCTCGCCGTTCAGGGCATCGTCTTCGCCGCGGCCGGCACCGCCGGGCAGCGCTGCACCACCCTGCGCCGTCTCATCGTCCACCGGGACATCGCCGACACCCTCCTCGCACGGCTGACCGCCGCCTATCAGAAGCTCCCCATCGGCAACCCCTTCGACGAGACCACCCTCGTCGGACCCCTCATCTCCACCGCCGCCCTGGACGCCATGCAGGACGCCCTCACCCGGGCACAGGCCGAGGGCGGCAAGATCCTCGCAGGCGGCAACCGCCGCCTCGCCGACGCCGCGCCCCGGGCCGGTTACGTCGAGCCGGTCCTCGTCCGCGTCGACGCACAGACCGACGTCGTCCGCGAAGAGACCTTCGCGCCGATCCTGTACGTGCAGACCTACGACACCCTGGACGAGGCCATCGCCCTGCACAACGACGTCCCGCAGGGCCTCTCGTCCAGCATCTTCACCCGCGACCAGCAGGAAGCCGAACTCTTCCTGTCCGCGGAGGGCTCCGACTGCGGCATCGCCAATGTCAACATCGGCACCTCCGGCGCCGAGATCGGCGGTGCCTTCGGCGGGGAGAAGGAGACCGGCGGCGGCCGCGAGTCCGGCTCCGACGCCTGGCGCGCCTATATGCGCTCCGCCACCAACACGATCAACTACTCCGGCCGGCTCTCCCTCGCCCAGAACGTCAGCTTCCTGTAGCCGTCGACGGGTCCCGAACCCGCCTGAGCCCCGTCACCCGCCCCCGCCCTGCCTCGCGCAGGGCGGGGGTTCGTCATGGCCGGGGCCGTCCGGTACCGCCTCCGGGCCTTCGCCGGCCAAGAAGCCTGCGACAGGTCACGCGGGCGCCTGGTCCGTCGCATGGCACGAGGCGGCATAACGGCCCCGGTCGCCGGCGGGCGTCCAGCCGCCGGTGCCCCGGCCGGGGTCGGCGAGGGCGAAACCGTTGTCGAGCAGTTTCTCGCCGAGGGCGGCGGCGGGGAAGCCGCTGCCGTCGGGCGTGTCCTCAACGGGCCACAGCGTGACGAGCAGGGCTTCGGTGTCGCCGGTGTCGGGTTCGCTGTCGAGGCTGGCGACTTCGAGGTGCCAGCGGCCGTTGCGTACAAAGGCCTCCGCGCGGAAGACGGCCCGCGCTGCCGGGGCATTCTGCTCGGTTTCGGTCATGCGACGGGAGCTCCTGTCGTGGGGCGGGGAGTGCCGGACATGCGGTGACGATACGGGGAGACGGCGGGAGCCGGTCTCGTCCCTCAGTCAGACCTTCCGCCACCGGGCCATGGCGAAGGAGAAGAGGCCGAACAGCGCCAGACCTGCGGCGATGGCGGCCAGCAGCCAGGGACCGGCCGAGGTGCCGGCCAGGGAGCGGAGTGTGTCGTCCATCCCTTTGGCGCTGCCGGGGTCGTAGGTGACCGCGGCCTTGACGACGAACGTACCGGCGACCGTGAACACACCACCGCGGGCGATGCCACCGGATACACCGAGGACATCGACACCGCGCCGCACGCGGCGCGACATTCCGCTCCGGTCGAGGTTCTTGTGGAACCTGCGCAGGGCCGCCCGCACCGCGATCCAGATTCCGGCCACGGTGATGCCCGCACCCGCGGCGGCCACCAGCCAGGGACCGTCGGGCAGTTCGAGGGCCTTGGCCGTGGCATCCCGGGACTGCTGGTCGCTCGCCCCGCTGCCGCTGCCCTTCTTCCCCGCCGCGAACGACAGCACCGAGAACGACACCACCGCGTAGAAGAGGAAGCGGGCCAGGGACAGCAGTCGTGTCCCGGCCTTGTGCCCGTCGGGGCCGGCCGCGCCGAACCCCGCTTCGGACAGGCGCCACAGCGCCATTCCCGCCAGCCCCAGGCCGAGTGCCCATATCAGCACGCTGCCGAACGGCCGGGCGGCGATTTCCGCCAGTGCTCCGCCCCGGTCGGCCTGCTCACCGGAGTCGCCGAATGCGATCCGCAGCGCCAGCACGCCCACGAGGAGGTAGATCACGCCCCGGGCCACGAAACCGCCGCGTGCCGCGGCCCGGACCGCCGAGCTGTGTGCGGCACGGTGCGCGGTGCGTCGTCCGAAGAGGGGTACCGCAGTAGTCAATGGCATGGGTGACCTCCAGAGCGCTTCTGCCCCGTCGTCGGGGGTGCACTCCAGGTGCCTCCTGGCCGGGGACACCGCCCCGGGTCCTTCACCCGCCTCCCGTACGGCGCCCCACGCTCCGGCGCCTCACAGGACGTCTCTGGCGGGCGTGGTCCAGGGGGCGGGCGGGGCGTCGCCGACGGTGGAGTGTTCCGGGAGACCTGCGAGGGCTTCGACCCGGGCGGGACGGTAGGGGGTCGGGCCGCTCCATTCCAGCAGCAGGACCGTGGCGTCGTCGCCGAGCAGTCCGTCGTGGTAGGCGAGATGGCGCCGGATCAGACGCCGCAGGGTCTCCGGCACGGGCAGCCCGTCGGCATGGTGCTGGATGAGGAAGTCGGTGAAGCCCGCCAGGCCGAACTCCCGGCCCTCACGATTACGGGCCTCGGTGATGCCGTCGGTGTAGAGGAGCAGGCGGTCGCCGGGCTCCAGCTGATCCCGGCGCAGGGTGGGCCGCAGACCCAGGTCGGTACCCATGGGAGGGGCGGGCGGACAGGACAGGCTCAGGGCGGTGCGGCCTTTGCGGATGATGACCGGCGGCGGGTGCCCGAGGCTGGTCCAGGTGAGCACTCCGGTGGCGGCGTTCAGCTCGGCCAGCAGGCCCGTGGCGTAGCGGCTCGACTCGAACTGTTCCACCAGGGCCTGTTCCACGGCTTCGGCGATCTCCAGGATTCCGGGGCTCTGCCGGCGCCGGTTGCGGCTGGCGGCAACCGCGAGACTGGCGGTCAGTCCGGCGGCCGTGTCGTGGCCCATGGCGTCGAAGAGCGCCAGGTGCACGGTCTCGTCGGCGATGGCGTAGTCGAAGACGTCGCCACTGACCTCATAGGCGGGCTCCATCACCGCACTGATCAGCACCCGGTCGGTGGCGAAGGTCCGCGGCGGCATGATGCGCCACTCCATCTCCGCGGCCACATTCATCCTCCGGCGCCGTACCAGCCCGGCGTAGGTGTCGCTCGCCCCACGCTTGCTGACGATCATCAGCGCGACCAGCCCGGCGAGGTTGCGCAGGTCCTGGCCCGCCTGGGGATCCATCTCCGCGCCCGGCGCCGCAGAGGCGCGGAGCGCCCCCAGGCGTTCGGTGCCGTCGAGCAACGGAACCCACCACTGGCCGGCCGCGGAGGAGGCGCCGGCGGCGATGCCCCCTGTCTGGAACGCCCTCCCCGCGAGCGTGCCTTCCACGCGCACCACCTCCGGCGGCGGCGCTTCCCCTTCGGAACCGTCCCCATGGCCGGCGAGCAGGCAGAGGACGTCCTGTTGCAGATCGGCCAGGTAGATCTGCACGTCCAGCCAGCCGACCCGGGCCGCGTGCTTGCGGACCACATCCGGCAACTGCTCCAGCGTGATCACATGGCTGGCGGCGATCAGGTCCGCCAGCATCCGCCCCCGGGCGGCTGGACTGCTCATTTCGACACCTCTCCTCGGGTTGCAGCTCGCCGAGCGCTCGCCCCGTGGGCTGTCCATGTCGTGGCACCGTCGGCCGGCATTGCTCCCAGCGGCGATGCGTGTGCTCTCGATGGTGACACCGAGACGGAGCTTGCCGAGAGCGACACCGCGGTGAGATACGGGGGCGAACGGCCCGCATGCGTCGGCCGGCGTCGCGACGGTGGCCTGGGGCTGCCGATGTGAACGCGCCGCGCCGCGCCGCCGGCCGCGCCGCCTGCCGCTTCGCCGGCCCGCCGGCCGCTCCGCCACATGACCGGAGCGCACCGCACGGCCGCCAGTCGCCGGCGGGGGCGCGGCGTCCGGCGGGAGCGGCTGTACCGGCCCGCCGCCGGCTAGAACTCCATGCGGGCGATCGCTCCGATTTCCAGTGCCACATAGAGGGCGCCGTCCGTCCCGAAGGCCAGGCCGTGCGGCTCCGAGGACGGGGTCGGCAGGTCGTACTCCTCGATGCGGCCGTCGGGGGTGATGGACCCGATGCGACTGGCTCCCCACTCGGTGAACCAGCAGTCACCGGCCGGGCCGGCGACGATCGCGTGCGGCCGGGACGCCTGGTCGGGCAGGGGGAACTCGTCGATCTGACCGTCCGTGGTGATCCGGCCGATCCGGCCGGCGCCTATCTCGACGAACCAGAGCGCGCCGTCCGCACCGCAGGTGATGCCGACCGGTGCGGCATTCGCGGTCGGGAGCGGATGGAGGGTGATGTCGCCCTCCAGGCCGAGACGGCCGATCGCGTGTGCTTGATTGAGGGTGAACCACAGGGCGTCATCGGGACCGGTGGTGATGGCCGAGGGAAAGGCACCGCTGAGGGGCAGCGGGAACTCCGTCACCCGGCCGTCCGTGGTGATACGCCCGATGCGGTCGGTGTGCAGCTGGGTGAACCACAGTGCGCCGTCGGGGGCGGACACCATGCCGAACGGGCCGCCGCCCTCGGATGGAAGGGGGAACGAGGTTGCCTCCCCGGCCACGGTGATCCGTCCGATCCGGTGGTCCTGACTCCGGGTGAACCACAGCGCGCCATCGGATCCCGGGGTGATGAGGGAGGGCCCACAGGATGCGGAATCGAGCGGATAGCGGTCGAGCCGGCCGTCGAGCGTCAAGCGGGCGATCTGTCCCGCGTGGACCAGGGTGCACCACAGCGCGTCGTCGGGGCCCGTGGTGAGGGCGTAGGGGCCTGACCCGGCGTCGGAGACCGGGATCTGCTGGAACGAGGGGGCACGGCGGGCCATCGGGCGGACACTTCCCTGGGTTTCGTTACTACTACAAGTGTTGCGTTAAATGATGGTGTCACGAAGGCCGCCGCACGGGCAAGGGAATAAGGCCGCCGCACGGGCAAGGGAATTCCGGGCGGGACTTCGCGCGCGGCGGTGTGACGGCGGCGAGCCGCGGTGCCCGGCGGAAGCGCCAGCCCGGAAGCGCCACAATCCCGGAAGCGCCACCCCGCACGGGCTCCCGCGCGCCCCCTCATGGCGCCCCTTCGCGAGGCTCTCAACGCGCGAAACACCTCTCCTCCCGTGGCCGGCGTGCCGCGATGCCGTCGAGGAGGAACGCCGGGCTGAGCTGGAACTGCTCGTCCATGCCGGCTCCTGACGGCCGAAGGCCACCCGGACCTGTACGCGTGCGAGGTGTCCCGCGCGGGCCGCGGGCCGCTCCATGTCCTGTGGGCGGCGGGGGACGTCTTCACCGGCGAGGACGAACCCGGCACACCCGTCGGCCGGCCGTGGCCCCACCCGACCGTCCATGCCCTCGACGGCGTGGGGACGCCGGCGGCCCGTGGCGGTCAAGGGAAACGGCGGGACATGCCTGTGGCGGCGGCGGGTAGGGGAGCGGGCGACGGGGGCTCAGCAACAGGCGGGAGCCAGCGCATGAGCAGCAACAGCACCTTGACCACGGGAACGGAGCCGGAGACCACGTCGACGGAGTGTGCCGTTCCGGCTCCGACGGTGCTGCCGCAGATCCGGGTTCCGCAGCGCGTCGCCCCTTCCGACGCAAGGGAGTTGTCCAGGCAATTCCTGCTGCGACTGCAGGAGTTGGAGGAGGGGACCCCCGAGTACCAGTACGCGCGGAACACCCTCATCGAGATGAATCTCTCCCTGGTGCGCTATGTCGCCCGCCGCTTCTCCAGCCGCAGGGAGTCGATGGAGGACGTCCTGCAGGTCGGGACGATCGGTCTGATCAAGGCGATCGACCGCTACGACCCCTCCCGCGACGTGGAGTTCACCACGCTGGCCGTCCCCTACATCCAGGGCGAGATCAAGCGGTTCTTCCGCGACACCACCTGGTCGGTGCGGGTGCCGCGGCGCCTGCAGGAACTCCGTATCGACCTCGCCCGCGCCCGGGAGGAGCTGGAGAGCGAGGGCCGCCACGAGCCGTCCGTCGCCGACCTCGCCGCCCGCCTCGATCTCGGGGAGGCGGAGGTCGCCGAAGGGCTCGTGGCCGGCAACGGCTACGACAGCGACTCGATAGACCGGCCCATCCAAACCGGCGGCAAGCAGCAGACCGGTCTCGTCGCCGACCTCATCGGGACCGAAGATCCCGCCCTCGCCCTGGCCGAGGACATCCAGGCCCTCAAGCCGCATCTGGCCAAGCTCGACGACCGTGAACGCACCCTCCTCCAGCTGCGCTTCGGGCAGGAAATGACCCAGGCCGAGATCGGCAGGGAACTCGGCCTCTCCCAGATGCATGTCTCCCGCCTCCTGACCCGCGCCTGCACCACCCTGCGCAAGGGACTCATGGCCGAGGCGTGACGTGGCGGCCGTGCTGACGGCTGCGGGGTGGAGCGGTGGCCGCCTCCGGGGGCGGACGGCCGGGCAGGGGGACGACGCGCGGGCCGGGGGCCGCCACACCACATACCCCGAGGTGAGGTGCTCCTGCGCGCAAGCCCTCCTACTCGCAGGCCACCCGAGGGGAGGGCCACGGGTCGGCCGGCCGGTCCGGTTCGCCCGCCGCCACCGGCGCGGCGTCGGCCGACTTCCGGAGGAGGAGCATCGCGGCGTCGTCGTGCAGCTCGCCGCCCACATGCGCGAGCAGATCCTCATGGAGCGCGGCCAGGGTGCGGGAAGGATCCTCCGAAAGGTGCCGGGACAGCCGCTCCGCGAGTGGGTAGAACTCACGCTTGTGGTCCCGGGCCTCGGTCACACCATCGGTGTAGAAGAGCAGCTGGTTACCGTCGGACAGGGGTACTTCCTGCAGGCCGGGAGCCTCGTCGGCCAGGGCCCGCAAGCCCAGCGGCGGGGCCGGCCGGACCGGTTCGACCGGCAGCACGCCCGCGTCATGGACCAGGAGCGGGGCGGCATGACCACAGTTGACCAGCTCCATGCGGCCGGCCTCGGGGTATCCGGCCAGCACCGCGGTGACGAAGTCGTCCGGGCCGAGATTGCGCGCCAGGCTCCGTTCGATCCGGTGGACCACATCCAGGAGATCCGGCTCGTCGTAGGCCGCCTCCCGGAACACGCCCAGGACCAGAGCGGCGATCCCCACCGCCGGCAGCCCCTTGCCGCGCACATCGCCCACGATCAGCCGGACCCCGAACGGGGTGGGCACCAGTGCGTAGAGGTCACCGCCGATGCGTGCCTCGGCAGCGGCGGCGCTGTAGCGGACCGCCGTCTGGAAATTCCCGACCGTTGCCGGGACGGGCTTGAGGAAGGCGTGCTGGGCGGCCTCGGCAACGGACCGCACGGCGGCCAGTACCTGTTCGCGACGCCTGCGCAGAGCACTGGCCAGGCTGCTGGCCAGCGTCACGGCGGACAGCGTGGACAGCACGATCGCCTGTTCGCTGCCCGGCGCACCACCATGAAGACCGAGCGCCGCGCCCAGCGCCACCGCCAGGACACCGACGCGGACAACGCCCCACGGCCCGCTGGTGGCGGCAGCCAGTGAGGGGCCCACGGCGAGCAGCGGCAGCCAGCTCATGCCGGTCCCGCCGCAGAGAGACAGGAACGCCACGGCCGCGATGATCAGAAGCGGCACGCCGGAGGCGAAGTGCCGGCGGGTGTCCGTCGCACCGGACGATGCGTCGCCCCGGGGCGCGGGCTGCCGGACCGGCGCCCGCAGAGCGGAGAACGGCTTGGCGAGCTGCCACCGCGGCAGGTGGTCGTGGTGATGGATCGGGGCTTCGCGCATGTACTGGTCCGCAGCTCGCTTCCCTGCTCAGGGCACTTACATTCCTAAATGTCCGTTTCGTCTAGGAAACGGGTGTCTGTGGGGAAGGCGCAAGGGCCGGAATTTCAGATAGTGAGCGACAGTCCCCTGGTCACACGGGTCGCTGCCGGAAGCAGCCGGTTGCGGACCTCGTCGATACGCGAGGCCCGGTCCGCCCGGAGCGATACCCCGAGGGATCCGAGCATCTCCCCGCTGTACACCGGTACCGCGACGCAGAACGTGCCGAGGGCGTACTCCTCCATGTCCGTCACCACCGGTGCCATGGGCAGGGTGTCGAGCTTGCGCAGCAGTTCGGCCCGGCCGGTGATGGTGCGGGGCGTGAGGTCGGCGAGGGGATGCCGGGAGAGGTAGTCGTCGCGGGCCTCGTCATCCAGCTCGCGCAGTACGCACTTGCCCAGCGCCGTGGCGTGCCCGGCGTCCTCGAAGCCCACCCAGAGGTCGACCCGTGGCGCCCGGGGGCCGTCGACGATCTCGGCGACCCGGATCTCGCCGTCCTCGTAGAAGGTCAGATAGGCGGCGGCCGACAGATCGTCCCGCAGCGAGGCGAGCGCGGGGCGGACTCGATTGAGCAGCGCCTGCCCCCGTCCGCCCGCCTGCAGGGTGTCCAGCTTGTCCCCCAGGACGAAGCCGCCGTCCTCCAGCTTCCGGATGTACCCGTCGTGAGCCAGCGTGCGCAAGAGGTGATACGTGGTGGCCAGCGGCAATCCGGTCTCGCGCGCCAGCAGCTTCGCCGGTGCGCCGCCCTCGTGCGCGCCCACGGCTTCCATCAAGCGGAAGGCTCGCTGGACGGAAGTGATGAGCGTAGGGCCCTCTCCGTTGCCCATGTCTTCAGCGTGCGCCCGGCACCCCGTGCAGGCAAGGCCGTCCCGGGGCGGCGGCGGTTTCCTTGCGGACGGCAGGCGCTGCGACGCGATCGGTGAGCGGGGGAGCGGCCGGCCTCTGGAAGTGCCGGGTGCCGGGGAGGCGCACCGCCGGATCTCGCACCAGAACACACATTCGATTATGACGTACCCTGAAAGCATGGCCATGCACCTACAGGGCTCGCTCTTCGACCAGGCCGACGAGGTCCGTCTCGGTCCGCTGTGCGGGGTGCGCAGGACCCAGCTCGGCGACGGGGCCTGGATCGATCTGCTGCCCGGGTGGCTGAGCGGGGCCGATGCCCTGTTCGCGCAGCTTGCCGCCGAGGTTCCCTGGCAGGCCGAGCGCCGGCGGATGTACGAGCACGTGGTGGACGTACCGCGGCTGCTCGCCTTCTACCGAGCCGACGACGCACTGCCGCACCCCGTGCTGGACGAGGCCAGGGACACGCTCTCCGCCCACTACGCCGCGGAGCTCGGCGAACCGTTCACCACGGCCGGGCTCTGCTACTACCGGGACGGCCGCGACAGCGTGGCCTGGCACGGTGACCGGATCGGCCGCGGCAATCGCGAGAACACGATGGTCGCCATCCTGTCCGTGGGCGCGCCGCGCGATCTGCTGCTGCGGCCCCGGCGCGGCGGCGCCGCCGTACGGCGGCCGCTCGGACACGGCGACCTGATCGTGATGGGCGGATCCTGCCAGCGGACCTGGGAGCATGCGATCCCCAAGACTGCTCGGGCGGCCGGACCGCGGGTCAGCGTCCAGTTCCGGCCCCGCGGAGTGCGCTGACTGCGGGCGCGTCGTCCGGTGTGACGTGGCGGGGCCTCGGGATCCGGGGCGTGTCCCGTGCGCGCACGCGGGTGGGCCCCCGGGCCGGTGCCGGCCCGGGGGCCCACAACTGCTGCGGAGGTGTGGTCAGCGACGGTGGCAGTCCAGGTGCTCGCGGTGCCAGGTCCTGGTCCAGTAGCCGTGGTGGCGCATGCCGTGCCGGTCACGCCAGGCCGGGTGCCAGGTGCGGGTCCAGTGCCCGTGGATCATGTGGCACCGCCCCCCGTCGACGTGTCGGGTGGCGGTGTGGTCCCCGTGGTGCGACGGGGCTGCCGAGGCGATGCCCACCGAGGAGAGGACGGCGCCTCCGGCGAGGGCAACGGTGGCGGCGCCGAGAGCGAGGGCGCGCTTGAATCCGTCAGTCATTGAGGATCGTGCCTTTCTGCATTGCCATGGTGCGAGCTGCCCCGCCGATGGCCGGGCAGGAATGACAATGCACCCGCGCCGCCGCCATATCCCGCCAACACCAAAGGCTTTACACAATGCAGACGGAAGCCGAAAGAAAGTATTTATCGGACTTATGTGGTGGAGGGGGAGAGGGGAACCCCTGTGGGGCGGGCAGCAGTTGGGCCGGCAGGCGCGCGGGCTCCGCGAAGACGGCGGTGACGAGCCGTCGGGTCAACGCCTCGGCCCTGCACGGTCCTTCCAGCCGGGGAGCAACGATTCCGGGGAGGGCGCGCCGGCCCGCGCGGGCGCCGTCGGCCTCCGTACGCGCCAGGCTCCGACGTGCGAGAACGGTGTGCAGGGGCGCCGGTTCCCGGCCGCCCACAGCCCCCGGGCCGCGGATGACGGTCAACTCCCGTAGATGCTCGGTACGTTGTTCCTCGGGGCCGGCCGCGGGGTCGCGGCCGGCCCCGAGGCAAAGGCGCGGAACAGGTTCTCGGTGGTGCGGGTGACGAAGGCACTGGTGCGCCCGTCCATACCGTGATCCCGGCCGTTCTCGCGGGTGCCCGCCATGAGGGCCTCGACCCACCGCATCGTCCCGGAGGAGAAGACACCGGCGCCGCCCGGCACGGTGTAGTACGCGGAGTCCGAGTGACTGCTGCGTCCCGCGCAGACGAGCGGGGAGTGGGCGAGGATCTCCAGCGGCTCGGGGGTGGGCGCCTCCGGGGTGACCCGGTCGTACTCCACCCCGACAAGGTGGTGGAAGGAATCGCCCCGCTTCACTCCCGTACCCGCAAAGAGCCAGTGGTCCGCACTGTGGACGACATAGGGCGCATCGGTGGGATAGCCCTCGTAGAAGACGCCCGTCAGGGACGACTCGGGGGCCGCGGCGGGGGGTTGGCGGAAGTCATGGGTCGGCGGGCCGTGGTGGTCCGCGAAATACGGGTCGTCCTGGTAGGCGGACTTGTAGCAGACCACCGTGCGGGCGGTGCCGGGCGATCCCTGCTCCAGCCTGACCCGGCGGAAGCAGGCGTTGGCGCCGAGGAAGGCCAGATTGGTGCCCGCATCGCGTGCCCGGGTGATGTGCTCCCGCTGCTGTGGGGTCCAGTACTCGTCGTGGCCGAGCGAGACCGCCGCTGCGGCGCCCCGCAGCACCGCGGGGTCGAGGTGGACATCCACGCTCGTGGTATAGGCCAGGGGGATGCCGAGCCGCTCCGCGAGGACCACCACCGCGCGCTCATAGACCAGGAACTTCTCGGCGCCGTTCTTGTCGTAGGGCCGGTCGAACGTCACCGCCAGCGACCGCGTCCCGTACGCGCCGTCCTCGCCCTCGTAGAGGTTGTAGCCGCCCCACTTGTTGTACGCCTGCCACGTGGTCACCGCGTGCATCAGCACCGTCCTGCCCGCGGCGCTCGCGGAACGGATGATCAGCGGGACGTACCGCTGGTGCCCGTTCTCCGCGTCGAGCCGCAGCAGATACGCGCCCGGTGGCCAGCCGCCGGTGCGCACACCGAGGGTGCGCTGCCAGTCCGCCCGTACGCCGCGGGTGCCGGGCAGCACCCGCGGGCGGCGCTGGACCCGCCCCGCCACCCTGCCCGAACGCCAGACCAGCCGGGCCTGGGCCCCGCGGTACCAGCCGACCCGGTAGGCGGAGACCACGAGTCCGGGTGCGGTCGTGGAGAGATGCAGTCCGAACTCCTCTCCCGGGAGAACACTCACCTTGTCGGTGTAACCCTGGACCGCCTCGGGCGGGCCCGGCGAGCCGATCCGCCAGTCGGGATTTCCCTGCCGGTCCCGCTCCGCGTCGATGCCGGAGGGGTCGCCACCGGTGGTGCTGCGGGAGGCTCCGTGCCGTCCGCCCGAGGGGGAGTCGCAGCCGGCGGTGAGTCCCGCGGCGATCCCGGCGGCCCCCACCGCGGCGGCCCCGAGAAAGTGCCGGCGGTCCAGGCCGCCCGGTGTGCCCGTGTGCCCGCGCTCCCCGTCGCCCCGGCCGTGCGCGCCGTGCTGTGCGTCGTCGCCCATGGAATCGCTCCCGCGTGTCCTGCCTGCTGTGCTCTCAGGGCGATCATCCGGTGGCGCGGGCCGGTGGACGACCCCGGAGGGGCCGATTGCAGGGCCGGTTCACCCCTGGGCCGGGAAGAGCCGGTCGAGGTGGTGGCGGAGGACCGCCGCGGCGGCCTCGGGGGTGCGCTGACCCACCAGGACGCCGGTGCCGAGGCCGGCCGACAGGGCGAGCAGACCGAGCGCCTCCGTGCGGATGTCGATGCCGGGGGCGGTGAGCCCGGCCGCGCGCCCGCTCCAGCTGGCCGGCCACCCTGTCCTCGGCCGCATGGGGGCCGTCGATGAACGGCTGGGCGGCCGGCGCCTCATCCGTCACGGCCGGCACGGCGTAGGCGGTGCAGACGCGGTGAAAGGTCCGGCTCTCCTCGTCGGCCGGGAGCGCTTCGAGGAGCACGGCCTCGATCATCTCCCGCGGTCCCGGGGTGTCCCCGGCGGCCCGGACCCGGTCGGCGATCCGGGCGCCGAGCCCGGCGGCCGGCCGCTGCAAGTCATGGAGCAGCAGCTTCTCCTTGGTCTCGAAGTAGTACTGCACCAGCCGCAGCTCCGGCCGAAGCGGTCGGGACCGGCCGGGGCCGGTCCGAACAGCTGCGGGCCCGGCCGGCAGCGGCACGTGGTGTCGCTCCTGCGCCAAGCAGCCTCAGCCGCCGGAGCCTCGACCGCCCCTGGGGTCCCCTCCCGCCAGCTGCTCCACCGCCGCCAGGACCCGGCCGGCCCCGTCCTCCGTGCCGATCAGCGCCGACACCTGCCGGGCGCGACGACGGTACCGGGGGTCGTGCACGGCCTTCCGCACGGCGGCCGCGAGATCCTCCGCGGACAGCCGCCCGAAGGGAATCCTTCCCGGACTGACTCCGAGTGAGATCAGACGCGACGCCCAGAAGGGCTGGTCCAGCATCATCGGTACCGGGACCGCGGGCACCCCCGCGCGCAGCCCGGCCGCCGTGGTTCCGGCTCCCGCATGGTGGACAACGGCCGCCATCCGGGGAAACAGCTGGGCGTGCGGAACCTCACCCACCGTCAGTACCTCGTCTCCTTCGACGGACAGACCGGCCCAGCTCGTCTGTACGACACCGCGCACCCCGGCGAGCCGGAAGGCTCGTGCCAGAAGGCGCGCGAGTCGCTCCGGGTCGGTGGGCGTCATGCTGCCGAAGCCCACAAAGACCGGCGGCGGGCCGGATCGGAGGAAGTCCGCCAGCCTGGATTCCGGGGTCCAGTCAGGAGCCTCCGACGGCCACCAGTAGCCCGACACCTCCATTCCCGGCCGCCAGTCGGCAGGCCGGGGAACCACCGCCGGGCTGAAACCGTGGTGGACGGGCCACGTTGCCCGCCGCCGCTCCAGGGCATCCGCCGTCACGCCCAGTTGCCGTTGCAGATGGCGCACCCCGGGAGCAAAGGCCCGAGCCAGCAACGACTGGGCGCAGCGGCCCAGCATCCGGTTGCCGAACGGTCCCCACGACGGCATGCCGAAGATGACCGGGGGGAACTCCCGGGTGGGAGCGAGGGGCTGCAGGAACACCCCGATGCCGGGCAGTTGCAGGCCCTCCGCCGCCACGAGCCCCAAGGGGGCCAGGCTGCTGGAGAACAGAAGGACCTCCGCACCCGACGCACAGGCCTCGGTCACCGCGTCGGCCATCTCCGGGGCCAACTCCCGTGCCAGCCTTACTTGTTCGGCCTTGGTGAGGCCGGTCTTCCGGTCACCCTTCCCCGTTCCGTCACCCTTCCCCGTCCCGTGACCCTTCTTGTCGTCCGTTCCGGAGGTGGCGTACCGGTCGAGCGGCAGGGCGTGGAAGCCCAGCCCGCTGCGACGGACCAGCCCGGCCGAGCGCGCGTGCGTGGCGATCACGACCCGGTGCCCGGCACGGTGCAGCCGGGCCCCCAGACCGGTGTACGGCGCCACGTCCCCGTGCGAACCTGCGGTAGCGATGAGGATGTGCATAGTCGGCAGTGTTCCGTTTCCTTGACTGCGGTGATTCCGGCCGCGCGTGGCTTCACCCGGGCGGGCTCTTCGTCGCATTCCCGGCCGGCTGAACTCGCTTGCCTTCCTGTGCAGTTGCAGTTGCGTGAGGGACGAGGGTCCGGTGACCGCTGCTCCGGGACCTTCCCGGAGCGGCCCGGAGCTGTGCGGTCAGTCGCGACGGGCGACCACCCGGTAGGCGTTGGACAGCCGGGTGCGCCGCGTGACCGGAGCCGACAGGAGGTCGAGCCCGACGAGGACGAGCAACACGGGCGCGACGGCCAGCAGGGACAGCCTGCGGACCCAGCGGCTGAGCGGACCCGGTCTCTCCGGCAGCCAGGGCAGATCTTCCTTCGGCAGGACGGTTTTGAGCAGGTTCACCGCCGCGGACGTCAGATCGGTGGGGACATGGGGCTCCCGCCGGTCGGTCGCCACGACGGTGAAACCCTGCTCCGCCAGTGCACTGCAGAGGTTGTCCAACGGGATGAAGTGCAGATGCTGCGGCTGCAGCCACGGTCCCCACCACTGGCCGAGCAGCCGCGCGGCGACGGACTCGGGGTCGGGGACCTCCACCAGGAGGTGACCGCCGGGCCGTAGCGCGGTGTGCGCGGCGGCCAGTTCCTGCCGAGGCGCCAGGGTGTGTTCCAGGTAGTGGTACATGCTCACCACGTCGAAATGGCAGGCCAACTGGCCCGCCAGCCCGACGAAGGAGCCGCGGTAGGCCCGTGCGATACGGCCGTTGCGTGCGGCGATCTCGACGCCCTCGCCCCAGTCGAGCCCGTGGAATCGGGTGTCCGGGTGGATTCTGCGGGCCTCGGCGCAGAAGTGGCCGTGACCGGTGCCCACGTCCAGCCACCGTAAGGGGCGGCTGAACGGCAGCATGGCGCGGGCGCGTGCCCGGTAGAGCCTGACGGCGAGGGGCGAGCAGGCCAGCCGGGCCATCGTTGCCTCACCCAGGCCGTCGTAACAGTCGCGGTAGTAGAAATCCAGCCCGTCCGCGCTCAGCCGGGGATTCTGGAACACATGACCGCAGCTGCGGCACTGGTCGAGCCGGAAGCTCCCGGGTTTGTGCTGCGGATGGTCGGTGGTGCGCAGGCGCCCGCGCAGACGGGACGAGGTGCACCACGGGCAGGTGGTGCGCCGTGGTTCGAAGAACCGCTCCAGCCCATGTGCCAGCTCGTCCTGGTAACGGGGCCGGTGGGCGGCGATTTGCTCGCTTCGCGTACGGGACATGGGGGACCTCTTTCGGAGGTAGTGCTGATCGGGGGAGTGGTGACACCGGTGCTGCCGCCGGGCGCGGCAGACCTGGCGGCGGACCGCCCCGGAACGGTCACGAGCCGGCGGCCGCACGCGCGCGACCACGCGGACGAGGCGTGGAGAAGCGGCGCACACACGGCCGCTCCACCCCCGCGTACAGCAGCCACGAGGCCAGCAGTACGACGGGGAGGCCGGCCAGCACCACGGAGAGGTTGCTCCAGCCAAGACCCGTCAAAGACAGGTACATCAACCCCAGCACCAGGAAGTGGACCAGGTACATGGCGTAGGAGATCTCACCGAAAAACACCAGCGCGGGTGCGCGCAACAGCGATCTTCTGCCGCGCAGGTCCAGCTCCGCGGTGGCATGAACCAGCATGACGAGCGGTGCCACGGTCGAGGCCGCGTACAGGAAACTGTGCGGCAGGTACGTACTGTTCACCACGATCGCGCTGATGACGCCCAGCGCGGCCGGCAGCACACCGACCCGCGGAAGCCGGATTCCCACCGCGGAAATACGGGCCGCCAGCATGCCGAGGAGGAACTCGGGCAACCGTGTGATCGGCAGCATGTACAACGACCAGTAGCCGGGGAACGACGGCCCGCCGGGGTTGAGGACGAACTCATAGAGCACCGGACAGGTCCAGACGAGGGTGATGGCCGTGCCCGCACCGATCAGAAGTCCACGGCGCGACAGCCGCTCGACCCACGGCAGAAGTATGGGGAAGAGAAGGTAGAAGAACATTTCGGCGGCCAGGGACCAGGAAACCGGGTTTCCGGCAGACACGAAGCGCCGGCTGGGCACCCAGGTGTTCACCAGAAAGAGGCTGGAGACGTTGGCCACCAGTCCGGAGCCGCGCAGGGCCGTCGTCACACCGGTACAGGCGAGCGCGGCCATGACCACGCACCAGGTCAGAAAGTGATTCGGGAGAATCTTCGCGGCACGCCGCCGCCAGAAGGCCCGCGCGGTGTCGCCCGAGCGGGCGGAATGGGTCAGCACATAGCCGCTCAGAATGAAGAAGAGCGAAACGGAACTCGCACCCACCCACACCTCGGGCCCGAGGGTTTGCGCGAGGTGCGGATGGATCAGCAGTGCGCTGTGGGTGTAGACGACTCCGCCCGCAGCGGCGAAGCGCAGACCGGTCAGAGAAGGCAACCGCTGGGGCCGGCCGGATCGTGCGCCGTCCGTCGCCGACGGCTCCTCCGTGCCGATGCGGCCGACAACGACTCGGCCTGCCGTGGTGGTGGACCGGGACGACGGTCTGGGGAGAGGGTGCACGAGAGGCCTCCTGCGAGGGAACGCCCAGGTCCGTGACCACCACACATATACAAAGAGGAGCGCGGGTGGGGTCGCCCGGGGGACCGGATGGCATGACTGATCCAGCCCGTGCGGAGGAATGGGCGGCCCGTCGCGCGGATAGCCTGATTGACCCACCGCTGCCTGTCCCGTGCCTAGGGAGGGGGGCCGATTTCACTCGTACGGACCAGTGCCTCGTGAGCCCCGTCGGCATCAATTGCCCGGAGAAATGGCGGGGTTGTGCCATAGGGCCACCCATGGAATGCCGCACGGAATGACAGCCGTCGGCGCCTGTCCGAAATCCGCTTTACGGGGGCAACTCGAAGAACGGGCACGGCGGTATATGAAGAACGGGCCCGGCGGTATATCCAGAGGGCGGCCGAATATCCAGGAGGCGGCCGATGACGCCACCGGCCGTACAGGTGATTCCTGCCCACCCCTGGCCGGGCGGGTGTAGCACGAAGCAGGCACAGGAAAGAATGATGGCGTGCCGCCGTGCCACGCCCACAGGCCGCTTGTGGCGCCGACAAGATATCCACTGCTGGCCCGAATCCCACCAGAGGTCTTGAGTTGAAGCACACAAGCGCACCGACGTCCCGCATCGTCCTCGGCGGTGCCGGTGTGGTGGCCCTGATCGCCGCCGCACTCACCCTGCAGAGTGCGCAAGCCGCTCCCGCCCGGACCCCCGAGCCCCCGTCGGGCACCGGCGCCGCTCAGCGCGCCAGGGACATCGGCTCCGCTCTCGGCGCCAACGTGGCGGGCTTCTATTACGACGCCCGGAACCACAAGCTCATCGTCAATGTGACGACCGAAGCAGCCGCGCACAAGGCCCGTGAAGCCGGTGCCGAGGCCAGGATCGTCAGGCATTCCCTCACGTCGCTGAACGCCGCCCGCGCGACGCTCGCGCAGAGAGCCACGATCCCCGGGACGTCCTGGGCGATGGACCCCAGGACCAACCAGGTGGTCGTCGTCGCCGACCGCACGGTCAACGGCGACCGCCTGGCGCGCCTCAAGAGCGTCGCCTCCTCACTCGGTGACCGCGTCGCCCTCAGACGATCGGCGGGCACGCTCCAGCCGCTGATCGCCGGTGGCAACGCCATCTGGGGGAGTGGTGCGCGCTGCTCGCTCGGCTTCAACGTCATCAAGGACGGCGAGCCGTACTTCCTGACCGCCGGCCACTGCACCAACGCGGTACGGAGCTGGTCCACCACACAAGGGGGCCCGGAGATCGCCGAGACCGAGACCGGCACCTTCCCCGGTGACGACTACGGGATCGCCAGGTACACCGACGACGACCTCGCGCACCCCGGCCGGGTGGACCTCTACAACGGCAAGAAGCAGTCCATCGCCACGGTCGGCGATGCGATCGTGGGGGAGAGGGTGCGACGCAGCGGCAGCAGCACCCATATCCAGAGCGGTGACGTCACCGCCGTCGATGCGACGGCCAACTACCAAGAAGGATCCGTCGATGGTCTGATCCAGGCCGGCATCTGCGCGGCATCCGGCGACAGCGGCGGCCCGCTCTTCGACGGCCACACCGCGCTCGGCCTGACGTCGGGCGGCCGGGGCGACTGCCTCCTGGGCGGCGAATCCTTCTACCAGCCCGTGCGCGAGGCCCTGGAGAAGACCGGATCGCACCTCGGCTGATCCACCGGCCCGGTACGGCAGGCGAACGGCCCGCGCCCGAGGCCACATGGCCCGGCCGCTACGGGCGCTGTGCGGGCAGCGGTCCGAGCGTGGGCCAGCGGGTCAGCATGCGCTGACGCACGTCTGAAGAGAGCCGGTGCAGACCACTGAGGTCGGCACGGTCCGTCGTCATCCGTGCGACGACACCGAGCCGGTGGACCAACCGTTGCCGGGCCGTCGCGGTGCCCCACTTCCAGTCCTGCTCCGGGATCCGCGACAGGTGGTCGACGGTGCCGCGGTGGGCCCGCTGCACCAGCGCGTCGCCGCGCAGCAGCCAGCCGGCACAGGCATCGGTCAGATCGCCGTGCGGCGCGGTGCCGGTCGCGGCCCTCCACGCGGTGCGGTAGGCGGTCTCGGCGCGGTCCATGAGCGGTTCGGTTGCCGTGGTGGCGCACCAGCAGGTGGGAAAGCCGATGCGCAGGTACGCGAGTTCCATCAGTCCGTTGCCCAGTGCGGCCTGCTCGAAGTCGATGAATCCGACTCCCCGGGCGGTGTGCAGATCGTTGCCGGGGCACGGGTCCCCATGGAGCAGGGCGTGCCCCGGTGCCCGGCCGATCCGCTCCACGAGCTCGTCCAGTTGGGCGGGTGCCTGGGACGGCACCCAGGCGCCCAGTGCCTCGGCGAGGCGGAGGAAGGAACTGATGTCGTCCCGTGTCGGACCGGACCATGCGGGCAGCAGACCGGCGTCGTCAGGGGTGCCGGTGGCGTGCAGCCGGGCCAGGGCGGTGGCGTAGCCGACGATCCAGTCACGGGACGGCCGGCCGGGCCCGAGGTCCTCCAGGACCAGTACGCGCGCCGCGGGGTCGGTGCCGAGCAGGGCCGGCACGATGGCCGGCTCGGCCCGGGAGGCGATCCGCAGGGCGGTCACTTCCCGCTCGTAACGCTGTACGGCATCGGGGCCCTCGACGATCTGCTTGACGACCGCCGGTTTCCCGTTCAGTGCGACGCGCCAGACGCGTGAACGCGGGCTGCTGCTCAGTCTGCGGGGTCGTGCGGGCATCCCCAGCCCGGTCCGTAACCTGTCTCCGAACGGCAGTTGCGACGTCATGGGGCGCATCCTTCCATCCGAGCGCGGAAGCCGTCGCGCCTTTTGCTCCCCGCGGCTCATGCCATGCCGTCTGCGGAGGTCAACCAGCCGTTCCATGGGGTGAGTGGGGAGCAGCGAGCCGCGGAGGGGCCGCCCGGACGTCGCGTCGCACATCGCAGGCGAGCAGTGCACCGGATTCCGGCGGATCCCGGGCCGTCACACATCCGCAACGACGCGATCCTCATGACACGTCTGGACAGTGGTCCCGGTGGACCCCGCGAAGCTGACGTCGCCGTTGTAGTTGGCCGTGACGGAGTAGGTCCCCTTGGGCAGTGGACTGAACGTCGCGGTGGCCGTGCCGCCGGCGAGAGTCACGGTTTGCGGGGTACGCCCGGTGAAGGCGAGCGTGATGGTCCCGGTGGGCGTACCCGCTCCGGGAGCAACGGGGGCCACGGTCGCGGTGACGGTCACTGGCTCACCCGTAGACGAGGGATTCGGCGCGGAGCTCACGGCGGTGGTGGTCGCGGACCGGTTGACGGTTTGGGTGTCGGTCCCGCTGGAAGCCGTGAAGCCGGTCTCCCCGCCGTAGGTGGCCGTGATGGTGAACGGGCTTCCCGTGGTGCTGGTGTAGGCGTGGGTGACGGTGGCGGTGCCGCCGGACAGGACTGCCGGTGCGGAGCTGGTGCCATCGCCGAAGAGGAAGGTGACCTTCCCGGTCGGAGTACCGGACCCGGAGGAGACGGTCGCCCTGAGGGTCACCGTCTGGCCGACCACCGAGGGGTCGGGAGACGAAGTCACCGTGGTGGTGGTTGCTTTGTTGACGGTTTGGGTGTCGGTGCCGCTGGATGCGGTGTAGTTGGTGTCTCCGTTGTAGGTGCCCGTGATCGCGTACGGACTGCCGGCGGTGCCGGTGTAGGTGTGGGTGGCGAGGGCCAGCCCGCTGACGGGTGTGGTGACGGACGGGCTGCCGTCGCCGAAGTCGAATGTGACGGTCCGTCGGGTTCCCGGCTCCCGGCGCGACGGACGCGACCGTGGCGGTGACGGTCAGGGACTGGCCGGCGACGGTGGGGTCGGGGGAGGAGACGACCGCCGTGGTGGTGGCTGCCTGGTTGACGGTCTGGGTATCGCTGCCGCCCGAGGGCAGGAAGCCGGCGTCCCCGTCGTAGGTCGCGGACACCGTGTAGGGGCCGCCCGCGCTCGTGTACGTATGCGTGGTCCTCGCGACGCCACCGGAGACGGGAAGCGAGGTGGGCGGCGCGCCGTCGCCGAAGTCGAAGTGACGGTGCCCGACGGCGAAAGGAGGGGCGGCCCACCGGAATCGGACGGACTCAGTAACCCATTCCGGTGAGACGACGGCAACGCACCGGGCGCGAGGTCACCCGAAAGGACGAGTGGAATCCGGTGTGGGAGCGGCCCGCCTTCATGAACGGCCGGGCCGTGGACGGCGGCCTTGGTCCGGCCGGTGAGCCGGGGGCGACCGCGCGGGCCGGGGGCGACCGCGCGGGCGCCCCGGAGTGGCGAAGGGCCATCAGCGGTCTGTGGTCGGCCAGTTGGGAATCCCGGCGCCAAGCCGCTGGTGTTGTGCGCCGCGGCCGACGCGCGCTCTGCCATTCGGGTGACGAGCCGTCAAGGGCATTGCAGGCATGCTCACTCGAGTGGATTACTGATGGCCATCCAATCCGGTGGGCCGCCCATCCTCTCGGGGGAGGCAGTCGGCCTACCTCGGCCGAACCCACTTGAGAACGCCGGCGGTGCAGTACAGGCGCCGTGGCGGGTGCCCTCCCACGCAGAGGAAGTGAAGGCATCAACCAGTGCCGTGCGTCGGCATCGGCTGGTGTGGCGGCTCACGTCACCTCTTCCAGGGGACGACATGCGAACTGTCCGTACATTGCGCGCCATCCTTGGTGTCTGCGCCCTGACCCTGACGCTGACCGCGGGGCTGGTCGCAGTCCCGAACTCGGCGCACGCTCAGACGCCCGTGCTGTGCAGCGAGACCTCGCTGGTGAACGCGATCAATGCGGCCAATGCGGCAGGCGGGGACACCTTGACGCTGGTTCCGTTCTGCACCTACCAACTCACCAGCGCGCACGGCAGCAGTCCCACCGGGCCGGTGGGACTACCGCCCATCACCACCTCGATCACCCTGCTGGGGATGGGAGTCACCATCGCCCGCGACCCGAGCGCCCCGGCCTTCCGGGTTCTGCAGGTCCAAGGTCCCGCGAACGTGCCGGGAACCAAGGGCCAGTTGAGCATGGTCGGAGTCTCCGTCCGTGGTGGCAGCGCCGTGCCCCCCTTTCCCGGGGGCGGCATCTCGAACCTGGGCGGCACGGTCTCCCTGCTCACCAGTTCCGTCACCGGCAACACCGCCGTCGCCGGGGGCGGCATCTACAACGACAACGGTGCCGTATCACTGACCGCCAGCACGGTCACCGGCAACACCGCCGTGACCAGCGGCGGCGGTATCTACGTCAACTCCGGGGGAGTGAACCTGCTCGCCACCACGGTGAGCGGCAACACCCCCGACAACTGTGCTCCGCCAGGCAGCGTCATCGGCTGCACCTGACGGCCCGGCCGACGCCTCGGCCGAATGCTCCACCAGGCAACCCACCCGCACCGTCGGCGGCGATCGCGGCCGCCCGGTCCTGGTTCGTCACTCCCATTCACACACCGCAACGAAGGAGCACCATCATGCCCATCTCCCCCAACCAAGGTTCGACCGGAGGCGGAACCACCGTCACCATCACCGGTACCAACCTCGGCGGCGCCACCGCCGTGCACTTCGGCACCAAGACAGCCACCATCACGGCCAACACCCCCACCTCGGTGACCGTCACCAGCCCGTCCGGCAGCGGTACGGTCCCCGTGACCGTGACCACCCCCGGCGGCACCAGCAACCCGCTGTCGTTCTTCTACGTCGGTGCGCCGTTCAAGTCCAGCATCTCCCCCGTGACCGGAGTCACCGCAGGCGGCAACACCGTCACCATCAACGGCACCGGCCTGTCCACCGCCACCGCCGTGCACTTCGGCGCGGTCACCGCGACCCCGACCGTGGTCAACGACGGCCAGCTGACCGTCACCGTACCGGCGGGTGCGGCGGCCGGACCGGTGGGCGTCAGTGTCACCACCGCGGGCGGTACCAACAACGGTCTATCCTACACGTACGTCGACGCGCCCACCATCGGCACACTGAACCCCAACTCCGGTCCGGCATCTGGAGGAACCGTGGTGACCATCACCGGCACCAACCTCGCCACCACCCAGTCGGTCGTCTTCGGGGCCACGCCCGCACCGTTCTCCGTCATCGACGACACCACGCTGTCCGTCGTCACCCCGCCCACGCCGGACGGTGCTCCCGGCCCCGCCGACGTCACCGTGACCACCAGCGGTGGCAGCGTCCTCGCCGCCGGTGGCTTCACCTACCTGGCCGGGCCGGGCATCTGACCGGCAATCCGCATCGCTGACGGCCTGGTCCCTCTTACCAGGCACGGACAGCCCGTCCGGGCAGGGCACGCCCTCGCCCTGCCCGGATACCTCACTATCCTGACGAGCTCCGGACCGGCGCTTCTCCTCTGCGGCCGGCCGGGGCTCACGCCCGAGAAGGATCATGGCCGTGAATCGCTCCGCACCTACACCCACCGCTTCCGCCGCGCAGCCGCTGGCCGCCGCCGCGCCCGCAGTCACTTCCGTCTCACCCACCTCGGGCTCCACCGCCGGTGGCACCCCGGTGACGGTGACCGGCACCGGCTTCACCGGGGCCACCGCCGTGCGCTTCGGCGCCACCCCGTCGCCCTCGTTCACCCTCGTCTCCGACACACAGATCACCACCACCGCCCCGCTCGGCACCGGGACGGTGCAGGTCACCGTCACCACCCCCAGTGGCACCAGCAACCAGTTCGTCACCTACACCTACGTCACCACGGCCGCGCCGGTTCTGTCGTCGGTGAATCCGGCTTCGGGTCCGGCGGCCGGTGGTACGACGGTGACGTTGACCGGTTCGGGTTTCACGGGTGCGACTGCGGTGCGGTTCGGTG
>NZ_JBSHBP010000023.1:83446-112537 GCF_053612065.1 Streptomyces sp. NPDC054765
ACGCAGATCACGGCGACGGCGCCTGCGGGTTCCGGCACGGTGCAGGTCACTGTGACGGGGCCCGGGGGGACGAGCAATGGTGTGTCGTTCACGTACACGACGGCTTCGGTGCCGGTTTTGACGTCGGTGAATCCGGCTTCGGGTCCGGCGGTCGGAGGCACCACGGTCACTCTCACCGGCACCGGGCTGGCCACCGCAGGCGCGGTACGGTTCGGGGCCACACCGGCAACCTCGTTCACCGTGGTCTCCGACACCCACATCACCGCTGTCGCCCCTGCCGGGACCGGCACCGTACCGGTCACCGTCACGACCCCGGGCGGTACCAGCAACGGGATCTCCTACACCTACTCCGCGGCGCCCACCCTGAGCGGCGTCAGCCCCAACCAGGGCCCGACCTCGGGCGGGAACACCGTCGCCCTCACCGGCACCAACTTCACCGGAGCCACGGCGGTGACCTTCGGCACCACCCCGGCGGTTTCCTTCACCGTCGTCTCCCCGACACAGATCACCGCCGTGGTCCCCGCGGCGACCGCCGGTCCGGTCGATGTCACCGTCACCACCCCGGGGGGCGGCAGCACCCTCCAGAGCGCCTACTTCTACGTCAGCACCCCGGTCCTCACCGGCGTCGCACCGCCCTCGGGCCCGCTCTCGGGAGGGAACACCGTCACCCTCACCGGTGTCCACCTCATCGAAGCCACCGCGGTGCGCTTCGGGACCACCGCGGCGTCGGCGTTCACGGTGGTCTCGGACAACCAGATCACCGCTGTGGTCCCTGCGGGAGCCGCGGGACTGGCGGATGTCACCGTCGTCACGGCCGGCGGCACGAGCAACGCGGTTTCCTACACCTACCTGCCGGCGCCCGTTGTCACGACACTGATCCCCCCTCAGGGTCCGGCCTCCGGCGGCATCACCTTCACCCTCACCGGCACCAACCTCGCCCAGACCACCACGGTGCTCGTCGGCGGCACACCCGCCGGGTTCACGGTCGTCTCCGACAGCCACGTCGTCGTCGACGCCCTGCCCGGAGCCCCGGGGACGGTCAATGTCACCGTCACCACTCCCGGAGGCACCAGCGCCCCGAAGACCTACACCCGAGTCGCCTCCCCCGGAATCTGAACGCCGGGCCGGCTCGTGGCGGAGGGAGACCGCCGGCATGGCGCAGCGCGACCGCAGCGAGGAAGCCGGGGTCCGCGGCGAACGCGGTCCGCTCTCCGGGCGTCATCGGCCGCCCTGCAGGACGAGGCGACGAGGGTTCACCGGGGCAGCCCGGTCAGATGGTTCTGACCGGTCGCCGCGAGGTAGCGCTCGGCCGGGATGTGGAGCGCGAGCAGCCGAGCGACCCGGGGACCCGGCAGGCCGGCCGCCGCCGCGGCGGCGTGGTCGCCGTGCTGCGCCTCGTCGCCGGGCACCAGAGCCCGTCCCCGCGCGTCCACAGGGTGGACCGCGTCACGGTTGCCCCGAGCCGGCCCGGGGCAGCCGACGGCACGCGGCCCGTCCCCGGCTCCCGCCTCCGGCCCGGTCAGCCGACGCGCATGGCCGAGGTCCGGCCGGACGGCTCGCCGTCCACCCGGACCGGCCCGGAGGGGCGGGGAATCCCTCCGGGCCTCCGGGCCCCGCCCGAGCCCCCCGATCCCCGGGGAGGGGCACGTACGGCCCGATCAGCCCTCGGCGATCTCGCGGACCTCGGCGGTCACGGTCATGTGCTCGTCATGGACCTGCAGAAAACGCTTGGTCCACTCCAGGGCCTCGGCCTTGTCCTTCGCCTGGAGAACGGCGTAACCGCCGACGACCTCCTTGCTCTCGGTGAAGGGACCGTCGGTGTACGACAGCTTGCCCCCGGACCAGGTCACCCGGGTGCCCTCGGAGGTCGGGGTGAGACCCGCCGTGTCCAGCATGACTCCGGCCTTGGTGATCTCCTCGAACAGCGCGCCCATGCGCTGCTCGAAATCGGGACCCGGGGCCTGGGCGGGCGCATTCTGCTCGTCGACACGGATCATCGTGAGGTAACGCGGCATGGTGACTCCTCGGTCGGGGGCGGGGGTTTTCCCCGCCTCTCACTCCTGCGTCGAACGGGAGACGGCCGGATCGACAGCTGTCCCGGAATTCTTCCGAGGAATTTCGGGGGCGGCCACCCGAGCCGTCCGCTCCGGCCCGGACACCGAGGAACGACCGGGGGCACCGCTGTGGGACGATTCCGGGTGCCGCGCACGGGTGAGCGGCACAGCATCGTCGTGCCACGGGCAGGCAAGCTGAGTGAACGGAGTACGGGGTGTCCGGGTGTTTGCGATATCGCTGGGTGACGACGGTGCCGAGCTGCGGCCGCTGGAGCCGCGGCATGCCGGGGAGTACCTCGCCCATATGGACCGCGGCCGCGAGTACATCGGCCGGTACGTTTCGCTGCCGGACCGCGCCACCGATCTCGCGTCCGCCACGGCGTTCTTGCAGTCGTATGCGGACAAGGCAGCTGCCGACAGCGGTCGTCTCCACGGCATCTGGGTGGCGGGTGTGCTCGTCGGCGGGGTCCTGTTCCGGACGTTCGATGCCGAGTCCGGCAACTGCGAGGTCGGCTGCTGGCTGGAGGAAGCGGCGGTCGGACGCGGGCTGATCACGCGCGCGATCCGGGTGCTCATCGAGTGGGCGGTCGAGGAGCGTGGGATACACCGCGTGGAGTGGATCACGTCCGCCGCCAACACCGCAAGCGTCAAGACCGCCAAGCGGCTCGGCATGGTGCGGGACGGAGTGCTGCGGGAGAGCTACCCACACCGGGGCGTCCGCCACGACATGGAGGTCTGGTCGGTGCTGGCCCAGGAGTGGCGCGAGCGGCGCGCATCCGGCCGGTGACCTGCGCCGGGCCGAACCCCGCAGCCGGCCGTACGCCGCGCCGGAGGCGGACCGCCGCCGTAGCGGACGACCACCGACGCGACCACATCTGTGAAATACCCCTGCACCGGTCTTTCCGATACGGAATCATGTTGTTGGCACACCGCGCCTCGGTATCGGCCAGGTGAGGTGACGGGGCATCAACAGCCGCCCCGACGGGCGGCAAACAGGGGGAACTTCATGAGGACCGTACCGCGGACATTGCTGACAGGAGCGCTGACAGGAGCGCTGGCCTTGACCCTGGGTGCCGGAACCGCGGGTGCTTCGGCGCCCGCCGGCCGCGCATCCGGCACCGCAACCGGCGCCACCACCGTCCGGACGGTGGATACCCGCAGCGGTGACGTGATCACCTGCAAGATCACCACGCACCGCCCGCACTACTCCCACCACGCCCACGCCGACAACCGGCACATGGTGAACGTCACCGCGGACATCAAGTGCACCCGGAAGGTGGCACAGCTGGCCATCCGCGTCGGCCTGTACAAGAACGGAACGCTGTACAAGCAGAGCGGGCCCAAGACCAACGCCGGCCGGAACAAGGTGAGCCAGAACGCCGCACGCCGCTGCGTCAAGAGGCAGAACTACACGGGGTACGCCGTCGGCGTGGTCACCTTCCCGCCCGAGTACACCCCGCGCACCAAGCAGGTGAAGGACACCAGCGCCACGGTCCGTATCTACGCCTGCAAGAAGAGCTGACCGGATCCCCCACGAAGGCCCCGGGCCTTCCACGGCAGGCGCTCGACGGACGGCTCACCCGATCCGGTCGTCGAGCGCCACCGGGAACACCTCGAAGAGTGGTCCGCCCGCCAATCGCTCCGCCAGGCGGGCGGACCCGCCGATGTAGGTGGAGTCGAGGTCCACGTCCGTGGCGACACACCAGGACCGGTCCTGGGGCCACCACAGATTCGGGGCCTGTGGAAAGAAGACCCCCGCAGTCCGGTCTCCCAGGGCCGTTGCCGCTTCGACCGGCCCCTCGTACAACGCGTAGGCGCGTCCGCTCAGCCGCACCAATGGCCCCTCGTCATGGAGCCAGCCCCACCCCTCCCAGAGCCCGAAGAGGCACTGCCGCGGAGTACGGGTCTCCGTCGCCAGCACCGTGCACAGCGCTGCCAGCAGATGCTCGGGCAGCGAGCCCTGCCACGGTGGCTCGTCCCCCGGGCCGGCCACCTCCTCGAAGCGCGCCAGAGGGTGCAGTAGGCGACCGGAGCGCTCGGCGACCTCCGCCCACCGCTCGAACCGGCCGTCCGCCGGCTCGCTGGGATGCAGCAGCCGTACGTACGTCTCGAACCCGGACGGCAGCAGGGCGTGCACCCCGCTGTCGAATCCGCCGGCCCCCTCCTCGACCCAGCGGGCCAAGGACACCTCGGCGACCCGGTGCGGCGGCCGCGGCTCGTCTCGCGACAACGTCATGATGTTCGCTCCCCCTCATTGCCGGCAGGGTGCTCAGTATGGCCCGCGGACGAGGCCACCGGCCGAGTTGTCCACAGGGCCGGCTCCCGGCACCGGCATGGCCGACCGGAGGGATCCGGTCGGCCATGCCGGGGACAGCAGGGTCAGTCGGTCTGCTGCAGCCGGTGCAGCGACGCCACCAGTTTGTCCACCTCCTCGGACGTGTTGTAGAGCGCGAGCGAGGCACGGGCCGCGCTCTCCAGGCCGTAGTGGGCCAGCGCCGGTTGGGCGCAGTGGTGGCCGGCGCGGATGGCGATGCCGTCGCGGTCCAGCCAGTCGGCGATCGTGGACGGGTCGTGACCCGCGAGGGTGAAGGTCAGCACGGCGATCCTGTCGGGCGCCGAGCCCAGCAGCTCGAGCCCCGGGACCGTGGCCAGGGCCTGCTGTGCGTAGGCCATCAGCGAGGTCTCGTAGGCGGCGATGGCGTCCCGGTCGAAGGAGGTCAGCCAGTTCAGCGCGGACAGCAGACCGACCACGCCGGAGATGTGCCCGGTACCGGCCTCCAGGAGGTGGGGTACCGGGGCATAGGTGGTACGGGTGAAGTCGACCGACTCGATCATGTTGCCGCCGCCCTGCCACGGCGCCATGTTCCGCAGGATCTCCGGCTTCGCGTACAGGGCGCCGATGCCCGTCGGGGCGAACAGCTTGTGGCCGGAGAACACATAGAAGTCGGCGTCCAGATCCTGCACATCGACAGGGAAGTGCGCCACCGCCTGCGCCCCGTCCACCAGCACCTTGGCGCCGTAGCGGTGGGCGAGTGCGGTCATCTCGCGCACCGGTGGCACGGTCCCGAGCACATTCGAGGCCTGGCTGACCGCCACGAGCTGGGTGCGCATGGAGAGCAGATCGGCGTACGCATCGAGGTCGATCTGCCCGTCCGGTCGCAGTGGTACGGGTACCACCCGGGCCCGGGTCTCCTTGGCGATCAGCTGCCAGGGGACGATGTTGGAGTGGTGCTCCAGTACGGGCACCAGGATGTCGTCCCCGGGACCGAGGTGGGCCCGCCCCCAGGTCTGGGCGACGAGGTTGATGCCTTCGGTGGTGCCGCGTACGAAGACGATGTCGTCCGGTGACGGTGCGCCCAGGAATGCGGCGACCGCCGCCCGGCCCGCTTCGTACGCCTCGGTGGCTTCCCGGGCCATGGTGTGCGCACCACGGTGGATGTTGGAGTTGGCGGATCCGTAGAACCCGGCCAGCGTCTCGATCACCTGGCGGGGCTTTTGTGTGGTGGCCCCGTTGTCCAGCCAGACCAGCGGATGCCCGTTCACGGTCCGGTGCAGGATCGGGAAGTCCCGGCGGGCCAACTCGGGTGAGAAGGCGGCGGGCTGGCTTGGGAGGCCGACGGGTTCCACGGGCTGGACGGTGGGCTGCGCGGGTGGGGTCGCGGACGGTAGGGGCTGGGTGGCGGGCGGGGCAGCCGGCGCGGCCGGGTCGGCGGTGGCCGGGCCCGTGACCGTGCTCATGGCCAGTGCCATGGCCGATGCCGCGGCCGGATCGGACGACGGCAGCCCGCCGGCGTAAGGATTCGGAGCCGGAGCCGCACTCGGCCACGGACTCCGGGGAACGTCAGGAGTAGTCATGGTAGTTGGAGACCTCGACGTTCTGGAGCACGGCGAGCGCGTCCTCCACCAGCACCGCGGTGTTGAAGTACGCCGTCATCAGGTACGACGTGACGCCCTTCTGGTCGACACCCATGTTCCGCATCGACAGGCCGGGTTCCACCTCGTCCTCGACCTTCGCCGGCCGCAGGCCCACCACGCCCTGCTCGGCCTCGCCCGTGCGCATCAGCAGGATCTCGGTGGTGCCGATGCCCGCACTGCCGGAGAACCGCACCTTGTCGGAGGGGAGCAGCGGGACGCCACGCCAGGTCAGCAGTGGGCTGCCGAACCGGTTGTCGATGATCGGGGGCACACCCCGGCGCGTACATTCCCGGCCGAACGCGGCGATGGCCCTGGGGTGTGCGAGGAAGTACCCGGGCTGCTTCCAGACCCGGGTCAGCAGCTCGTCCAGATCGTCGGGGGTCGGGGAGCCGGTGCGCGCCTGTACCCGCTGCCCTGGGGCCACGTTGTTGAACAGACCGAATTCCGGGTGGTTGAGCAGCGAGGCCTCCTGCCGCTCGCGCAGTGCGTGCACGGTCAGGTTGGACTGGGCGCGGGTCTGGTCGATGGGCCCGTTGTAGAGGTCGGAGACCCGGGTGTGCACACGCAGCACGGTCTGGGCCAGGGTCATGTGGTACTCGCGGGGCGCGTCCTCGTAGTCGACGAATGTCATGGGGAGTTCGGGCTCGCCGGTGTGCCCGGCGCTGAGATCGACCGGTACTTCGGCACCCCGCAGGACGCCGTCCGCCGCGAGGTAGGCGTCCAGCGCCCCCCGTACCGTCGCGTCACGGTCACACAGCCCGGCGAGCACGCTGCGTTCGACGCACAGCGCCACGCCAGGGGTGAGCGCCCTGACGCGGTACGGCATGGGCTCGGAACGGGTCCAGGCGTCGAGATCGAAGAACTGGCCGTCGCCGATCACTTCGAGTACGGCGTCCTCGCCGTACCGGCCGTTCACCCGCTTCTCGGCACGGCCCTGGGTGATCACCCACAGCTGGTCGTGCGCGTCACCGTCCTGGGCGAGCATTTCCCCGGCCTCGAAGGTGACTTCGGTGAAGGCGCCCGCCAGTTCGGAGAGCAGCGCGTCGTCGGCCTCCCGGAGGTACGGCAGTTCCCGCAGGTCTCCCGGGATGACGCGGGGGGAACCGTTGTCGGTGTGGGTGCTGATGCGGTCGTCGCCGAGGACGTAGGTCCGGCGGCGGTTGACGCGGAAGACACCCGATTCGACATCCACCCATGGCAGGGCGCGGAGCAGGTAGCGCGGGGTGATGCCGCGCATCTGGGGGCTGGTCTTGGTGGTGGTCGCGAGCTGCCGTGCCGCATCCGGGCTGAGACTCGTCTGATCGTTCACAGGACCTCCTCGCCGACGGGCGTGCCGGCCGGCCGGGCTCGGCCGAGCGGCACGCGGGAGTCTGATCGTCTTGAGGAAGCCCGTCGCCCGCAACCAACCGTTTGCCGGTGTCAGGCCTGAAATGTTCGCTGTACGAAGTTCGCAATTCCGTATAAATGTGCGACTACTTGGCGTTGCAGCGCCACTACCATGCGTCCATACTCCGGGAGTCTCCGTGCCGGAGCGTCCGGCCTGATCACCTCGCTTCGGCCGGCATCCGATATGCGACGCGATTTACCCTCATAAGGGTGCTTGGCGTTTCCTAAAGGATGGCTTATGCGTGGGGAGTTGACGCTCTCAGATGACGGTTCGTCAGTCTCTCGGCCCCCTGTCCCTGCGGGCCTTCGCCCCGTCTCCTGGGGGTGACCCAAAACTGCTGGAGGGCCTGCCCTCGATGCGTATCGAGGCGTCCCGGGCCCGCGCGCCGAGGGACTTGACGGCGGTGGCGAAGCCGTGGAGCAGGGGCAGGCCGCCGGTTGCCGCACCGGTGATCCCCACAGTCAGGGCATCGAAGCAGCCGTGGCATGAGGGGAGAGGGTGCGTCTTGACGGCCGCTCGCCGTACCGGCGGGCCGGGGTGTGCGAGCAGGGATACGACAGCCGGTGCATGGCCCGCAAAGGGCCTGGCGGTCCGTCTTGAACAGCCGGACCGCGACCTTGACGAGTACGGGTGCCGTCGATGCGCCGAGGCGGCCGTCCCACAGGCCGGACAGCATGCGGGCCGGCCGGCGCGAGCGCGGCCCGGATGTCATAGCGGGCCAGGAACCGGCCACCTGCACGGGGCCGGCGCGGAGGACCGGCACGCAGGTTCCGGTGCCGCGCGTCCAGGGAGCCGAAGGGGCGGCGGGGGAGTGACCTTTGGCCCGTAGGCGGCGGGTGAGTGGCTTCCGGCCCCTTCGCTCACTTCACTTCACGTCACCCGGTCCTACTGGGGCTTGAAGGAACGGATCTGGTAGCTGCCCTGCAGGTTGCCGCCCGCACCGGCGGGGGTGGACCCGACGCGCGCGTGATAGTTGGTCTGCGTGTAGTACTGGACGCGGTGCCCGGTGCTGTTCCATACGGAGCGCACGTTCTGTCCCCTCTGGATGAAGGAACAGTCGTCGGCGGTGTTCGCCTTGCTGGACTGTGACCACTGGCAACGGGTTCCCCCGCCGTTCCAGTCGCTGTAGATGCAGAAGTAACCGGCGGTGCAGTGGAAGGCCGCCGGGCGGGCGGATGCCGTGGGGGTCGCGGACGCGGTGGGCACCGTCCCCAGGGCGGCGGCCAGGGCGGCCGCGGCGACGGCGAACGAGCGGATACGGCGCATGGCGAGAACTCCTTTTCCTCGTGGATGCCCGGAGGGCAGGGCTGCTCCGGACCGGCTGGGAAGGATCGCGTACGGGCAGGAAAGCGACGCCTTGGCCGGCCGCACCCGGCGGTCGGCTGCGAAGCGCCACCAGTATGGTTCGCGCCCGTGATGCCCACTCAGGACATTTCTGGCCGCACCCAGGGCAGTTGGAGTGTGGCGGCGCAGGCACGGGGCGTGCGCCGCACGCACCACCACTCACGCGGAGGGCACCACGGCCTTCGCCGGCGTATCTCCCCCTCTCCCTGCCGCATGCACGGCAGCTGAGAGAATTGCCTGTTGTGGTAGGCAGTGCCCGGTATGGCGGGGGCTCGCAGCCCGGTCCCGGCCCCGCCGTGCCCTTGATTGCAAGGAGCATCCGTCAAAAGGGGTGCCGCTCCTGATGACCGATCCGTATTGTCGGCTCGCACCGGAGCCTTCCCTTCCGGGATTTCCCTACGGGATCCCCGGGGCCCGCGCGTACCTGGCAGTGCCCGTACCGAGGAGCAGTGGTGACACCCCTGATCGTACCGGTCATGATCATATTCGGCATATTCCTGCTCGCCATGGTGACTGTGGGCATCTGGACGTATCAGGAGACCCTGACGTTCTCCGACTTCGCGCTGGGCGGGCGCCGGCTGAGCGGGCCGGTGGCCGCACTGTCCGCGGGCGCCAGCGATATGTCCGGCTGGCTGTTCCTCGGACTGCCCGGGGCCGTGTACGCGGCAGGGATCGGCGCCTCGTGGATCGCCGTCGGCCTCGCCGCCGGCACCTATCTCAACTGGCGGCTGGTCGCGCCGCGTCTGCGTACGTACACCGAGCTGGCCGGCGACGCCAAGACGCTGTCGGCGTACCTGGAGGAGCGGTTCGAGGACGACAGCAGGATGCTGCGCCTGGTCTCGGCAACCGTCATCGTCGTGTTCTTCACCGTCTATGTGGCCAGCGGACTCCTCGCCGGGGGAGTGCTGTTCGAGGGAATCTTCGGGGGCGGCTTCGAATTCGCGCTCACCGTCTTCGCCGTGGTGATCGTCGTCTACACCGTGCTGGGCGGCTTCCGCGCGGTGAGCGTGACGCACTCGGTGCAGGCCACGGTCATGTTCTGCGCGGCCGTGGCGCTCCCCGCGATCGGCATCGGCCTGCTGGGGGGATTCGGCGCCCTGCACGGTGTGCTCTCCCACAAGAGCCCGTCCCTGCTGGACATGGGAGCCCAGGCTCACTTCGACGGCGTCCGGTGGGCGTCCGGCCGGCCGCTCGGTGCGGTGGCGGTGATTTCCCTGCTCGCCTGGGGGCTGGGCTATTTCGGACAGCCGCACATCCTGGCCCGCTTCATGAGCATCCGCAGCACCCGTGACATCCCCTTGGCCCGCCGTATCGGTGTGAGCTGGGTGGTGGTCTGTCTGGCGGGCGCCACGCTCGTCGGACTGGTGGGGATCGCCGCGCTCGACCACCCGCTGGGCAATCCGGAAACCGTCTTCATCCAGCTCTGCGCCCAGTTGGTCAACCCGTGGGTCGCGGGCATCCTGCTCGTCGCCGTGCTGGCCGCGATCAAGTCCACTGCGGACAGCCAGCTGCTCGTCTCGGCGATGGCCCTCACGGAGGACTTCTACCGGGCGTTCGTCAAGCGCCGGGCCACGGACGCGGCGATGGTGCTCACGGCGCGTGTGACGGTGGTGGTCGTCGCGCTGGTGGCCTACGCCATCGCCCTCAGCGGCGGCGCCGTACTGGACATCGTCGCGTATGCGTGGGCGGGCTTCGGAGCCGCCTTCGGGCCGGTCATCCTGCTGTCGCTGTACTGGCCGCGCATGACGCGGGCCGGGGCGATGGCCGGCATCGTGACGGGCGCGGTCACCGTCGTCATGTGGAAGCACATCGACCCGCTCCTCGGGCCGTTCCGGTCGGGGATCTACGAGATGGTGCCGGGCGTGCTCGCCGCCACGGCGGCGGCGCTGCTCTTCGGCACATTCGTCGGCCGCCCTCCGCGCCGCACCTGGGCGGGCTCCATGCAGCGGAAGGCCGCCTCCACGGCGTCGGCCGGCTGAGTCCGGGGGCGCCGCGGGGCCCGGCCACCGTGCCGCCGGTGCGGGACGCCTACCCGGCCCACCGGCCCACCGGCCCACCGGCGAAGAATTCCGGGACCCATGGCCCTGTCCCGGCAGTGCGCAGCGGGCCTTATGATCCGAAGAGGCTCAGCCCGCACCACGACTGGAAGAGATGTGCCGCTCCACGGTCCCCTGTCACCCGCCGGGCTCGTACGGGTGATGTCGTCGGCTCTTGCCGCGACGGGCATGGCCGGGCTGTTGAGCAGCTGTACGGGGAGCGGGGAGCCGCTGAGCGCCGGCCACACCTCGCCCGCCTCCGCCCCCGTGCGGCTGTGGCCCGAGCGCAAGCCCGCGCCGCAGCCCGAGACCGGATCCGGGGAGAACCTTCCCGCGGCCGTTCCCGGGGTGCCCCGCGTGCCCTCCGGGGACATCCGCAAGGCGAATCTGCTCACCGTCGTCAAGGCCCAGGTCGCCGCCGGTTCCGCCCTCGGCGGCGGGCCGCAATTCGATGCCGCCACCGCGAGAAGGATCGACGCCTGCGCCGCCGAGCCGGCGCACTGCCCGGTACGCAAGCCCCAGTACCGCGATCTGACGGGCGACGGGAAGGCCGAACTGATCGTCGGCATCGAGGCGCCGGGCCATTCCCTGGCACTGTGGGTCTTCAGGCTCGACCACGGTGTGGTCACCCGGATCATGGACGCCGGCGCGACCCCGCTGTCGGTGGAGGTCGCGAACGGCGATCTGATCCTGCGGGAGCCCACGGGCACGCCCGGATACGACACCCGCACGGTCTACGCATGGGATTCCCGGACCCGGACCATGGCCCTGCGGTCCATGGAGTTCGACCAGGCGGACTCCGCCACCCCCTCCCCGGAGCGCGGACGATGAGCGCCGGCCGGCCTCGGACGCGGCCGCACCTGCCCGCCTGGACGGCGACGCTCTACTGGAAGTTCGCCGTCTTCGTCCTCGTCATGTGCTGCGTCCTCGCGACGGTGGTCGGCGTCCTGGTGCACGTCCTGGTCGGCCGGCAGACCGAAAGCCAGGCCCGCGGCGCGGCCCTGTCCGAACTGGACGCCGCGGCTGACGCATACGTCGCCGGGGGACCCCTCGGACGCAATGCCGCAGTCAGCCCCACGGACCTCCCCGCCGCCCTCCGCACCATGGCGCTACGGGGCGAACGCGGCACACAGCTTGCCGGCCACGGGGGCCGTCCGGCGATGTGGGCCGTCACCCCCGCCGACGGCAAGGCACTGGCCGTCCATATCGACTACACCCAGCGGGACGCCGCGCTCCGCGGGCTGGACCGGTCCATCATCGGCTCCTCCGCCTTTGCGATCGCCCTCACCCTCGCCGTCGGGCTGTTCGCCGTCTCCCGTATTACCCGTCGGCTGCAGCACACCGCCCAGGTGGCCCGCAGAATCAGCACCGGAGATCTCGACGCCCGCGTCGACGATCCCCGCGTCCGGCGTCCCGAGCGTGCCCAGGACGAGGCCGCCGCGGTCGCGGCCGCACTCGACGCGATGGCCGCCACACTGCAGAGCAAGCTGCGCAGCGAGCAGCGCTTCACCGCCGATGTGGCCCATGAGCTGCGCACCCCGCTCACCGGCCTGCGTGTGGCGGCCGAGCTGCTGCCGCCCGGCCGCCCGGCCGAGATGGTGCAGGACCGCATCCGGACCATGAGCCGGCTGACCGAGGATCTGCTGGAGATCTCCCGTCTCGATGCGGAGGTGGAACGGGCCGACAACGAGGTTCACCGGCTGGGACCGCTGGCCGAGCGTGCGGTTCTGGCCACCGGGCTGGAGGCCGAGGTCCGTGTCACGCGCGACGCCCAGGTGGAGACCGACCAGCGCAGGCTCCAGCGCGTGCTGGGCAACCTCGTCTCCAATGCCCACCGGCACGGCTGTCCGCCGGTGGTCGTGACCGTCGACGGCCCGTTCATCACCGTGCGGGACCACGGGGACGGCTACCCCGGCCACCTCCTCGACCACGGCCCCCAGCGCTTCCGCAGCCAGTCCGGAAACGGCCGTAAGACCGGCCACGGTCTCGGGCTGACCATCGCCCTGGGGCAAGCCCGTGTCCTCGGTGCCACGCTGCGGTTCTCGAACGCGCCCGACGGCGGAGCGGTCGCGGAACTCGTTCTCTCACCCCTGGGCCCGGGGCCCTGGCTTCCCGGGCCGACGGAACCCCGCGACGCCTAGGCCGCCGGGCCTCTGCGGGCGGGGGAGTGCCGTCTCCTTGCCCCCTGAGGCTGAGCAGGCGTGGATGTGGGCAAGGGCATGGGCATGCTCAACCGGCGCGAGCGGCTGACGTGGACCGACCACGAAGGGGCTTCGGCGCAGCTGCGGCCGCCCGGCGCAACAACCGGCGCCGGCCGGCAGCACGGCGGCGGAACCACCGCCGGATGATCAACGGGATCGTGCACCGGATCGGCACGGCTCGGCACGGCACGGGCGCCCGCGGTCCCGGGGAGCCGGCCGGGCGCCGGAGTGTCCACACCTGACGACGAGCGCAGAATGAAAAGAGCCGCTCAGCCGTCCGAAGGGCGGACCGGCCACTTTGCGCGGCGGGTGGAAGGGAAAGCCGGTGCCATCAGATCGGCCGAGCAAGGGGAGGGCTCGTGGTCCGCTCTGGTCCGAGCCCGGGTCGCTGCTGGAGCATGTGCCCGTTGCCGTGTTCGGCCTCGATGACGACAACCGGATCTGCTACTGGGGCCCCGGCGCCCGGGACCTCTTCGGCTACCGCGCCGCGGAAGCGTTGTCGATGCCCGGCGCCCGCCTCTTCCCGGGAGCCCCCGGAGGAGGCCCCGATGCCTGCGCCCGTATGGCGGAGCGGGGCCGGGGCGAAGGGTACTGGCGCGGCCGTCTGCATGTCACGCATCAGGACGGCACGGTCTTCGACTGCGGATTCCGCGTCTTCCCGGTGACCGGCGTCGCGGGACATTCGGTGATCATGGCCCTGGCGAGCCGGGGTGACGAGCTGGACCGGGTCAAGACCAACCTGGTCTTCCTCGACGCCCTCTTCGAGACCTGCCCCATAGGCCTGGCCATCTTCGACGAGGAACTGCGCTACCTCCACCTCAACCAGGCCCTCGCCGATATGAACGGGCTCCCCATCGAGGAACACCTCGGGCGGCGTCTGGCCGAAACCATGATCACCTCGGACGGCGGCGAGTACGAGCGGATGCTGCGTGCGGTCGTCCGGAGGGCAGGCCCGTCGCCGGGGTACGGGTGGGGATGCGCACCCGGGGTCATCCGGACCGGGACAAGGTCCTGTCGGTGAGTTTCTTCCCGCTCACCCAGGCCGTGGGCACGCGCCAGGGGGTGGGCGGGCTGCTGGTGGATGTGACCGACCGGGAGCAGGCCATTGTGGAGGCGACCGCCACCCGTCAGCGGCTGGCGCTGCTGGACCGGGCCTCCGCCCGGATCGGCACCACCTTGGAGGTGAAGGTGACGGCCCAGGAACTGGTCGAAGCTGCGGTTCCGGACTTCGCCGACGCCGCGGTCGTGGAACTCGTGGAAGGGAGGGACGAACGCGAGGCGTTCGACCCGGCCCGGCCGGTCGACACCCACCGCATCGCCTCGGGCACCGTCCTGCCCCCTCCCGCGACGGAACTGGTCAGCGGAGTGGAGGCCGTGCACTACCCACCGGGCTCCGCCATCCATCGGATGCTGCGGACCGGCCGCCCCGTCTCCGTACCGGTGAACCAGGAGTTCATGGTCCGGACCATGTTGAGCGAAGCGCGCGCCCGGTTACTGGCCGGCAGCGGGCTGGCCTGCCTCCTCCTCGCCCCGCTCATCGCCCGGGGCACGGTCCAGGGCATCGCCGTATTCGGCCGTTCCGCGGCCAGACCGGCATTCACCGAGCAGGACCTCAGCCTGGCCGGCGAGCTCGCCTCCCGGGCGGCGCTGTGTCTGGACAACGCGCGGCTGTACAGCCGGGAGCGAAACATCGCGCTCACCCTCCAACGGGCCCTGCTCCCCACCTCCTTGGCGACCGGCCCGTACCTGCACATCGCCCACCGCTACCTGCCCGGCAGCCACGTCACGGAGGTGGGCGGCGACTGGTACGACGTGATCTCCCCGGCCCACCACCGAGTTGCCCTGGTCGTCGGTGACGTCATGGGACACGGCGTGTCGGCCGCCGCGGCCATGGGCCGACTGCGGATCGCCGCCAAGGCGCTGGCCCGGCACGACCAGGAACCGGATGAACTGCTCACCGAACTCGACCAGTGCGCCGAAGAGGCCGGCATCGAACTCGCAACCTGTCTCTACGTCCGCTACGACCCCGCCACCGGACACACCCGGATCGCCAGCGCCGGCCACCCTCCGCCCCTCGTTCTCCACCCGGACGGCCGGATCCAGCTCATCGACGAAGTTCTGGGAGTCCCCCTCGGCGTCGGCGGTTGTCCCTTCCGGACGACGGAGACCGAGCTGCCCGACGCCGCCACCCTCGTCCTGTACACCGACGGCCTTATCGAGGCACGGGGCCATGACATCGACGAGGGCCTGGACGCCCTGCGCATGGAACTGGGCCGGGACTCCGGCTCGTTGGAAGCCATGGCGGACCGCATCCTTGCCCGCCTCGTACCGAGTTCGCCCCGCGACGACACGGTCCTGCTGCTTGCCCGGGTGCACCGGGTGCACAGGGTGTAGCGGGTGCACCCGGTGCAGCGGTGACGGCGCGCCTGGCGGCAGCAAGTGGAAACGGCCGGGTCCCTTGCCTGTGCCGTGCTCCGGGCACCTGCCTGCACGTGCCCGGGAGATATCTCCCGAGGCCCGGCCGCCTTCCGCCGGCCCCCGCGGCTTGCCGGGCGAGGTCAGTCAGTCGGCGCGGCCGGTGGCCGCCACCGTCACACCCAGACCGATCATGGCGAAACCACCCGCGCCCCCGATCACCGACAGCCGGCGTTCCGAACGCGCGAACCAGTTCCGGGCCGCCGAGGCCGTCAGCCCCCACACCGTGTCCGTGATCAGGCCGATGCCGATCGGCACCAGGCCCAGGACGAGCATCTGGGCGGGCAACCCGCCGGCCGCGTGGTCCACGAACTGGGGGAGTACCGCGGCGAAGAACACCATGCCCTTCGGGTTGGTGACACCGACCAGGACGCCGTCGGCGATCGTGCGCAGATCGCCGCGAGCGCGCTGTCCGGTCCCGTCCACGGCGCGCATCTTCATGTCCTTGCGGTGCCGGAACGCCTGGACTCCGAGAAAGACAAGGTAGGCCGCGCCGGCCAGTTTCACGGCGAGGAAGACAGCGACGGACTGTTCGACCAACGAACCAAGACCGAGCGCCACAGCGGCCACCAGCACAGAGGCGCCGAGCACATTGCCCAGGACCGTGGCCAGCGCCGTACGGCGGCCGTGAGCCAGCGCCCGGCCGATCACGAAGAGCACACTCGGCCCCGGAATCACGATCACCAGCAACGACATCGCCGCAAACGCAAGCAGCCGGTCGGTCGACACCATCTCTCTCACCTCGGCGACCATTGAACCAGCCGGCCGGCTGAACCAGTTGGCCGGCTGAACCAACTGGGCGACGGTTCGTTGCCCCCCTGCCCCCCTGCCCCCCTGCCCCCCTGCCCCCCTGCCCCCCTGCCCTGCGGATGACGCGTCCGTACCCGCACCCGCCCCCGTACCCGCATCGGGCCGGCTCCGGCGGAGGAAGGGGCGACGCCGATGCCGACGCCGGAGGGGAGGCCAGACGGACAGCCCGACAGCCACCCCGAACGCAACGGACCACACCGGCTCTCTCCGAACCGACCGGCGGCTCAGCCGTGGACGAGAGTTCCGCGGACGAGAACGGGTCGAACACGCCACCGTCGAGCGGCGTCATTCCCAGCCCGGTGAAGAATTCGAGGTACGCGCACAGGGAGAGCCCTGTCCACTGGAGTTGGCGGGCGGGCCATGACGGCTCGGACGCAGCGTCAGCGGCGGGCTGGCTGAGATGCCGACCTCCCTTCCGTCTGTCGACAAAGCGCGGCTCATCGCGCGAAACAGTCGAAGAGGCGTTGTGAGTGCGGAACGGGCCGAAGGTGCGAGTGCAAGAGCCAGCCCTTTCATGGCACACGTGCTCCAATAGGCGGATGAGAGACAAAAGCGCGTCTCTGGGGCCGCTGGAGCGGGTCGACGACCGCTGGGTTGTGGGCGATTGTCGGCGTCCGGGCGGCGTCTGGCTGGAGTTCCGTGCCGATGGGCTGTACCAGGGCGGGCGGAACTCCGAGGGACAGTTGATTCCTTGGCCCAGGATCATGCTGTTCAGCCGCTTCACGCTGGGCGGCAAGTACCCCGGGAAGAGTTCATACGGCGTGATGGCAGTGCTCGGCGCGTTGCCGGGCCCCTGGAAGGGGCGTGGCCGCGACTCCTAGAACCCAAGGGCAGGACCAGCCGTTGCGTACGAGCAGCTTGCGCACGCCCTGGACCGTGTAGGTCAGGTGGAAGCGCCGGCCGATCACCGTCTTCACACGGCTCAGGGTCCAGCGTTGGTCCTCCCAGCCGTGCGCGGCCGGTCCCTTGCCCAGCTCTCCCTCCAGCTGGACGAACTGCTTCTCGCTCAGCCTCGGCAGTGACGCCGGCCCCTGTGACCGCAGAGCCCGCGGACCGCCCTCGTCCCACACCTGCCGCCATCGCTGCACCGAGCGGATGCTGACCCGAAGGTCCTTGGCGATCACCGAGCTCGCCTCGCCTCGCGCGAACCGCTCGGCCGCCTGGAGCCGTAACTCCTCGCGGAACTCCTGCCGTTCGGCGGTCAACCCGCCACCTTGTGGATACCGCATGCCACCGGTGGTACCGCAGCGAGAGACGAGACGTCAGCCTCTACGACACCACGAGTTCAACCTCAGTAGCGCCTGATACTTCGACGCCACCGGATCTCGCCCTCGTGCCATTCGTCGGTAGGTGTGAGCCCGGCGGCGGTGGCGACGGCAGCGGATGACTGATGTTCGGGGTGGATGTGGGCGATGACGGTCTGCAGCGGCTGTCCGCTGAGCCAGTCGACGAGCCCTCGGGCTGCTTCGATGGCGATGCCTCGCCCCTGCCACGGAGTCCCCATCACCCAGGCGATCTCGGCGATGAGGCCGTGGCCGGAGGGGCTGACCGTCGCCTGGAGCGTGCCCGTCAGGCAGTCCTCGGCACGGAGCCGGATAACCCAGTTCAGCCAGGAGACAGCCGGATCGGGAGAGCCTGCGGTCAGACGCTGATAGCGCGAGCGCAGAGCTTGCGGGGTATCGGGAGCGCCGCCGATGAAGGTGTGCAGAGCCGGATCGGACAGCACCGTGGCCATCTCCTCGGCATGCTCGACAAGAAGCGGCAGCAGGACCAGCCGCGCGGTGCTGATGGCCTGGGCCGCGATGCTACTCACGCCGCGACCGCCTCCGGTCGTTCGACGAGGTGTCCGCGTTCGAAGCGGGCTCCTGCGCGGACGAGGGCGACGAGGTGGGGTGCGTTCACCGCTCGCCAGCGGGCCTGGGCGGACTCGATCAGTTTGAAAACCATGGCCGGCCCGGCCGCCCGGCTGCCGGCCCCCTTGATCACCTTCGTCCGCAGGCGCACGGTGGCGAACGTCGACTCGGTGGGATTCGTCGTCCGCAAGTGGCTCCAGTGCTCGGCCGGGAAGTCGAAGAACGCCAGCAGCTCGGCCTCGTCGTCCGTGATCCGCTTGACGTCCTTGGGGCATTTCGCGCCGTACTGCCGGGCGAAGGCGGCGACGGCCTTGCGGGCCTGGTCCTTGTCCTCGGTGTTGTCGATGTCCTGGATCGCGCGCTTGGCCGCGGGCCGGCCCGCCTTCGGCAGGGAATCGAGAACATTTACGGTTTTGTGAACCCAGCCCCTTTGCTCCCGGGTGTTGGGAAACACCTCGGCCAGGGCCTTCCAGAAGCCCAGGGCGCTGTCGCCAATGGCCGGCACGGGGGCATGCATGCCCCGGCGGGCGCAGTCCCGCGGCAGCCCGGCCCACGCCTCCGCCGAATCGCGGTAGCCGTCGGCCGACGTGACCAGCTCCTTCGTTCCGTCGGCGCGCACGCCCATGACCACGAGCACCGCGGCCTTGGAGTCGTCGAGGCGGAGACGCAGGTGGATGCCGTCCGCCCACACGTAGACGTAGTCCGTGGCGGACAGGCCGCGGTCCATGAACGCGGCGTGGTCGGCCTGCCACTGGGTGGTCAGCCGCGTCACCGTCGCCGGCGACAGGCCGGCCGAGGAGCCCAGGAACTGCTCCAGCGCGGGCACGAAATCCCCGGAGGACAGCCCTCGGCCTCCAGCGCGGCCACCAGCATCCGCCGCGCGCCCTCCCGGACGATCTCGTCCAGCAGCGAGCTGCCGCTTGGCGTGGTGAGGTCCTCGGTGACTACCGTGAGCACGCGCGTGCTTTCCAGACCGACGCTGCAACGTCGGCCTTGCTCGATGACCTATCGATCGATCCATCGGGAAGGTACGTCTCCTTCCGTCAGGGCTGATCCACAGGTATTGAGCATTGCTCCCCAGCGGCTGAGGGCGCACGACCCTGTCTGCGCACAATCGTGGAATGAGCGACATCGTCGAAGCCGCCTGGCACAAGATCCGACCACCCCCGGCGAGCCCACCCCGGCCGGTGGCACGCCGCTCCCGGAACCGTTCATCAAGATGGTGCGGGTGGCGCGTGCCGAGCCGAAGCTGCGTCAACTCTACCCGTGGACGGGCATGTGGGAGCTGCACCGCAGCAGGTGCACGGAGTTCCGCCCCACCTGGGACACCCCCTACATCCGCACTTTGGGAGACGGCCGGTCCTACGTCGAGGGACCGAGGCGCAACAGCCCGCGGATCGCCGAGACCGACAGCGCACAGGCCGCCGTAGCCATGGTGTTCGAGCGACTGCCGGCGGGCTGCGGCCCGGCGTTCGTCGGCAGCGCGGAGGAGCTGGCAGCCTACGTAATCTCCGCTTTGTTCGCCGCTGCCCTTCGCCGCGGTCGTTCCTCGCCCCGCACCCAGCCGAGGTGCCGACGGCAGCGGCACCCGGTCGGCCCGGCGGTGCCGACGCTTCGTATGCTCGCAGTGCGGGGAACCGGAAGCCGACCACCTTCGGAGGCGAACGACCATGTCGGAACAGCGTGTTGTCCTGGTGACGGGCGGGGGAACGGGAATCGGGGCCGCCACCGCCCGGCAGCTGCGCACCGCCGGGCACCAGGTCGTGATCTCCGGGCGGCGGCCCGAGCCGCTGCGCCGGGTGGCCGAGGAGACCGGAGCGCTGGCCCACCCTTCCGACGCCGCCGACCCCGAGGCCGTGCGCGAGCTCGTCGAGACGACGGTGACGGCCTACGGGAGACTCGACGGTGTGGTGCTCAATGCCGGGATCGGGCGGGGCGGCGCGATCGGCGACACCGCGGTCGAGGACTGGGAAGAGCTGATACGGACCAACCTCACCGGCCCGTTCCTGCTGCTGCGTGCCGCGCTGCCGCATCTGCTGGCGGCCCGCGGCGCGGTGGTCGCGGTCGCCTCGGTCGCCGCGCTCCGCAACAGCGTCGGCAACGCCGCCTATGCGACGTCCAAAGCGGCTTTGCTCCACCTCTGCCGCTCCCTCGCCGTCGACTACGGCCCGCAAGGACTGCGGGCCAACGCGGTGTGTCCGGGCTGGGTGCGTACGGAGATGGCCGACCAGCGGATGGCGCGGTTCGCGGCGGAGGCGGGGCTGGCGGGCGGTGCCGAGGCGGCATACGAGGAGGCGAACCGGCTGACTCCCGCCAGGCGGCCGGGTGATCCGGAGGAGGTCGCCGAGGCGATCGACTGGCTGCTGTCGCCCGCTGCGTCCTACGTCAACGGCGCCGTCCTCACCGTCGACGGCGGGGTGACCACGGTCGGCGTCGGCGGCGCTGCCTTCGACTACCGGATCGAGGCGCGCACCCCACGCCCGTAGCGGACTACCGGCTACCGCGCGGGCCCGTTTGCACAGGGCCCGCGACGGATGTCGATGTGGAGCCGGAAGATTGGATGGGATGGTACAGAGCCTGGCGATGATGACGTGGTTTTAAGTGAGCGTTGAAGACGAGCCACGCTCCACGGGCCGCCGCGAGTCTTGCGCGCAAGTCCACACCTCCTTGACCCACCCGGCCACCGCATCGTCATCCCGCTCCATGGCTCGTCGGGCCGGCACCTGGCACGACCCGCCGTCGCGCACCAGCATCTTCCGCGCGCCCTGGATCGTGTAGGCCAGGTGAAAGCGCCGGCCGATCAGCGGAAGCCGCCTGGAACTGGTGTTCAAGGGCGGTGGTGTCCTCCATGGGATCAGGGGACCGTCCGAGCCCGGTGGTTGCTGGGAGGGGGTCTGGCGATTCCGGGTGAAGCTCCCGGCCGGGCCCGTGCCGTGCTTGAGGTGGGCGCCCCCAGGCCCCGCCTTGAACGCTGGCTCCACGCCCATTTGGCGAATCCGGTAGTGCCGCCTGTCGGCGCTGCGGCATTGTCGTCCTCGGCGCTTGGTCGAGGGCGCCTGGTGCATGAGGGAGCGGCTGGAGGATGTCATGGGTGAGCGAGAGACGTGGACGACGGAGGAGTTCGGCTCGTCCCACGCGGGCGCGGTCGGTGTGCTCCTGGCCGACGGCACCGTCCCGGCTCCCGTCTTCTTCGATACGGGCTCCGGTGCGGGCGGTCAGCCGGTGTCGCAGTGGTCCGTCTATGACGGAGGGGTTGCGCACGGACCGCGGGCGGCCGCACTGCGCGCGGTGTGCTCCTGCGGCTGGAACGGCCCGGAGTACACGCTGGACTGGGACGCGATCGGCGAGCGGAAGCTGATCGAGGGGGCTCACGACACGGCGGACACCTGCATGGAGGACTGGGACTCGCACACCGCCGAGGTCGAGCAGTCGGCCATTCCCCTGCCGGAGACGGTCACCACCTTGCTGGCCGTGCTGCAGGAGGAGATCGAGAAGCTGGCGAAGACCTCACCGCTGGCGGCCGTGCGGGCAGCCCGCCGACTGGAGGTGACTGCGGGACAGGTCGGGTACTGGCCGGCCCACGATGCCCGGCAGGACACGACAGCCGAACAGGCCGCCGCAGCCCTCGGCCTGAACGAGGACGCGGCCCGGAAGCTGATGGCCCGCTTCGGCGGCTGGAGCCCCTACCGCTGATCACCGACATGGAAAAGAGACCCCTCATGCCCATCATCGGCCCCGGCTACGACGACCCCGAGTACGACAACTACGACAAGCGGATCACGGACGACGAGGACGAGCTGCTGGCGTTCTTCGACTTCCCCGCCGAGCACTGGATCCACCTGCGGACCACCAACCCGATCGAGTCGACCTTCGCCACCGTGCGACTGCGGACGAAGGTCACCAAGGGCGCCGGTAGTCGCGCCGCCGCATTGGCCATGGTCTTCAAGCTGATCGAGTCCGCCCAGACCCGCTGGCGAGCGGTGAACGCACCCCACCTCGTCGCCCTCGTCCGCGCCGGCGCCCGTTTCGAACGCTGCCACCTGGTCGAACGGGAGGAGACTCTGGTGGCATAACGTCCTTCCGGCCGGATCAGCTGTGGTGTCCGCCCCAGCGGCTGGGTCCTATCCAGCGCGCGGAAGCGGTGGCAGTGGCAGCGGCAACCCTGGCAGGCCGTCGATGCTGGTCGCGATGTGCTCCTTCTTCTGGAAGTACACGTCGAGCGACTCATCGGACTCGCGCGCGAAGCGTGACGCGTGCAGCGGGCGGTCCTCGTCATAGGTCATGAACGGGACTGCGTACCCGCAGGTGTCGCGGATCTTCTCAGCGGTCACGACGATGATCGCGCGGAGGCCGTGCAGGGTCGGTTCGATGTCCGGGAAGTACCCCATCAGTTCCGCCCAACGCGCATCGTCGCGGAAGACCGGCTCTCCGCGGCCGTGCACGCGCACGATGTTGGGCGGACCGTCGAAGGCGCACCACATCAGGGTGATGCGGCCGTTCTCGCGCAGATGGGCGATCGTTTCGGCGTTGCTGCCGGCGAAATCGAGGTAGGCCACGGTGAGTTCGTCAAGCACGGCGAACGAGCCGTTCAAGCCTTTGGGTGAAAGGTTGACGGTGCCGCCGCCGTCCAGTGGCGCCGTCGCGGTGAAGAAGATGTGCTGCGCCTCGATGAAAGCACGCAGTCTGCCCTCTATCCGCTCGTAGCTCTTTCCCATAGGTCGATTATGGCGGCGTTGATCCCTCCCACGCGGCAGGAGGCTGGCACCACGCGCCAAGGGGATCGACCACCGCCAGCCCAGAACACGATCAACTGGACCGCGTGAGCGGTGCCTCCTGCTTGATCCGCAGGTCTTGACAATTGCTCGCGTGCGCAGGTGGTTGCCAGGCACACCTCCATGTCGGGGTTACGCTGTCGGCACTGATTGCAGGCCCATTCGGGCTTTATCCACGACTCGTGGCTCTGGTCCACTTCGTGTCGTCGCGTGACTCTCGGTTACACCAACAGGAATCGCTTGCGCAGGAGTTCGAGTCCTGCTGTCGCGGCTGCGACCGGCCCGTTTGAGGGCGGAGCGGAGCTGTGCGCGGCTGAGCCGAGCGGCCTGTGCCGGAGTCGGCGCCACCTTGAGTAGTTCGCGGGCTTGGGGGCGGCACAGGCCGTTCTGCCATCCGGCGAAGGCATCCAGGCATCATCTGATGCAGATGTTCTTTCAGCAGGTTCCCGAGGGCGAAACCGCCAAGTACCGCCCACTTGGACGTATGCGCCCGCAAGCGGCCTGCACGGCGATGAGCGGATGATCGCCCTCGAAGCGGAGTGCGTGCGCCTCGTCGGTTTTGGCGCTGCCCGCTTGCGTCGCGACGGGTCGGCGCCTGCTACCAGCGCGAGCTACATGGTGGTGGCCGATCCGGAGGGAAACGGGCTCTGCTTGGACTCCGCGATGGGGAACTGTACCCCGGTGAGGTCTTCGGAGACGGCCCACAGCCGCTGCTGGACGGCTGCCTCGTACGACTGCGGGCTGGAGGTGACCAGCCGGGGGTGGCCCTTGACCTCGTTGCGTCCGCCGGGGCCGTAGTACTGGCCGCCGAGCGCGGCGGGGTCGGTGGCGGCGCGCAGGGTCGGCAGCGCGCCCATCGCCGGCGTCTGGGTGATCAGTGGCGCGAGCCAGGTGAGCGGAAGACGGAGGGCCGCGGGAGAGTGGCGCGTGAGTTCCGTGCTGGACATACCGGGGTGGGCGGCCACCGCGACTGTGGTGCCGTGCGGGGCGAGCCGGCGCTGCAGCTCGTACGTGAACATCAGGTTGGCCAGTTTGGACTGACCGTAGGCGCCGGGTCGGCTATACGACCGCTCCCACTGGAGGTCGTCGAAGTGGATCGCGGCCCGGATGCGGTGGCCGGTGCTGCTGACCGTCACCACGCGCGAGCCGGGCACCGGCAGCATCAGGTCCAGCAGCAGCCCGGTGAGCGCGAAGTGGCCGAGGTGGTTGGTGCCGAACTGCAGCTCGAAGCCGTCCTGGGTGGTCTGCTTCGGGGTGTACATCACGCCGGCGTTGTTGATCAGCAGGTCGATCCGGTCGAGCCGGGACCGCAGCGACGCCGCCGCGGTCCGGACGGAGTCGAGCGAGGTCAGGTCCAGCGCCTGCACGGTCACGTCGCCGGTCATGCGGGCCGCGGCCTGTTCGCCCTTCTCTACGTTGCGCACGGCGAGCACCACGGACGCCCCGCGCTCGGCGAGCGCCTTGGCGGCCTCGTACCCCAGTCCGGTGTTGGCCCCGGTCACCACGGCTACCCGCCCGCCCTGGTCCGGAATATTCGCCGTCGTCCACTTTTCACTCATGTCGGACCCTCATCCAATTACGTACCGAAGGTATCTTGCATTCGCGACGTTAAAGTACCTCCGGTACGTTGTCAACGTACCGGAGGTACCTAAGTTAGGCTGGTGATCGTGACTTTCCAGCGGGCACGAACCGAAGAGCAGCGGGAGATCCGCCGACGGGCGATCCTCGACGTGGCGTTGGCGATGCTCGATGAGATGCCCGTGGCCGCGGTCACCCTGAACGAGCTCAGCCGCCGCGTGGGACTGGCGAAGCCGAACGTGCTGCGCTACTTCGAGTCTCGCGAGGCGGTACTGCTGGAACTGCTGGACCGCCTCCTGCAGGAGTGGCTGACGGAACTGGCAGACGAGTTGGCCGCCGGCATCGACGAGAATCTGCCCATGGCCGAGCGAGCGGCAGCGGTGGCCGAGATTCTCAGCCGCTCACTCTCCGGCCGAGTGGTGTTGTGCGACCTCTTCGGTGCACAGAGCAGCGTCCTGGAACACAACGTCTCCGTCGAGGTCGTAGCACGCTACAAGCGCGCCTCCTTGGACCGCCTGACCACCATGACCACCCTGATCCTGAAGTACCTGCCGGAGCTGGGCGAGCACGCAACACTGTTCAGCCTGCAAACCATGCTCATGGCCGGCGCGCTGCCGGCGTACAGCACACCCCCACCCAGCCTGCAGGCGGCCTACCAGGCCGAGCCCGACCTCGCCCGCTTCCACCTGGAGCTGAAGGACTACTTGAAGCTGGCCCTGACAGCAACCCTCCTAGGCGCGCTACCCCGCAGCTGACGTGCGTCGCACTGGAACAGGCAAAAATCCCCTGCACTTCTCGCGCGCTCGGACGGTGGAGGCTGGGGTGCCCGAACTCAGCGAGCCGTGCATGTGACCTGATGCTCAGCGGGGGCCGCGAGGGCGGAAAGGTGTAACGGTGGTTGAGGCATCCTTGGCGCGTTGCTGCCGTAGGGCTTCGTTGTCATGGAAGAGGGCCGCGATCGCCGTCTGGGCGGCCTTCAGCTTCTTCTCCAGGAGCGTGCACTCCTGGGTCTTCGCGGTCAGGCGCCTCTTGAGGTGGGCGATGGCGGCATCGCGTTTCGCCTCACCGGGGGTGGCCTTGCCGCGGGCCGCAATGTGGGCGTCCCACTCGGCTGGAACGGCCTGAGCCCGGTTCATGGTCGCGCGGCTGACCTGGGCTTCTCTGGAGAGATTCTCCTTGGTGAGGCGACCATCGGTCCGCTGCGGCCGTCCCTCGAAGAAACGAGTCATCGCGGCTCGCAGGGCCGCGGCGATCTTGGGGCTGACCGTGTCCTCTGGAGCGTCGGTGGGTCGGGTCACCGGGGATCACCGGCCATCTTGAGGATGTTGCGGGTGATGTCGAGTTCGCGTTCGGCGAGGTCGCGGCGGCAGGCGGGTGTGGAGGGGCTGTTGATGAGCTCGAGTTGCTTGCGCTGGTGAGACTCATAGATCGGGAGGTGCTCGGGGCCGATCATGCTGTTGGCGCATCGATCGGGTCGACAGCGTTCGTCAAGCGGGCCGGTGTGTCCCTCGGGGATGATCGCGTTCTCGAGGCAGACGGCACCGACGGGGTTGGTGTGGTCGGCGGTGCAGTTGTTGAGCATGCCGAATCGGATGTGGATCCGTGTGGTGCGCAAGAGGGTGTCCGCGGTGCGGGCGTCTCCGGTGCGGGCTTTGACGGTGGCCTCGATCTGGTCGAAGGCGTCTTTGACTCGGTCGGCGCCGGGGCCGAAGCCGATTTCCTCGCCTCCAGTGTGGCGCTCGTAAAGGTCCTTGATCTTGCGGAACTTGACGTTGCCGAGGGCATCTCCGAGGTATGTGGCCCACTCGGAATCGGATGCGGCATAGCTTCGGGTGGTGGCGTTAGCCAGGGCTCGCTTGGCGAGGTGTTTGAGCTGAATGCCCGTAGCGATCTCGGAGCCGGGGAACTGGTCGGTGAGCATCGCCATCGTCCGGGGGAACATGTGTGGCCGGAGATACGTGAGGGGGATCTCGTCGAGTCCCGTCCACTCGCGGTGGGAGTTGACGAGTCTCATGAACGACTTCAGCAACTTGACGCCGTTGATGGCGCCGTCGAAGCCTGCGCCCGGTCCGACAGCGGCAAAGACGCGTTCATCGTGGGAGGAGACGGCCTCGGCGACCGCAAGTGCCTCGACGAGGGGTTCAGCGATCCACCAGTGCTTGCCGGGGCGGCTGGTGGTGCCCTTGATCTTCGAGGAGGAGATGGCAGAGTGCTGTAGTGCTCGACGACAGGTGCCCGCAGGATCTCCTGAATCTCGGAGTCGCGCATCATCGACAAGCCGACGACCAGCACGAATGCCGCATCGCGCAGAGCCAGTTTCAGGTCCCTCAAGCCGCGCGGGTCGATTCCGTGATGCCATGGGCCGGTGCTACCGTCCGGCCGAATGACTTGCGCGAGGTCGCCCACCAGCGCATGGGACGTAATTCGCCGTGCGGCAACTACCTCCAGGACGAGGGCACGTCGCCGCAGCCGGGCCTTGGCAGTGTTGCTGAGGGAGTCGGAGAACGCCGAACGGTGAACCGCGTTGTAGCCGAGAAGGAGCGTGAGGAGGCTCCAGTTCACGTGGGGGACCAGATCACACGAAGGCACGGTGTGAATGGGGACCTTGTCCTGTGGGTCGGCGAGCCACTCCTCGAGCCGCGCGTCGAGACCGGACGACATCGGATTCGCGGCGGCGAGAAGCTCTTCATGGCGGCGGTCGGCGCGCATGATGTCGGGGGCGAAGTCGTGGATGTAGGCCCAGGCCGCGCGGATCAGCGGGAACCAAGTTCCCGGCGGAACGACGGGAGTGCTGAGCTTGGTCTTGCCGCTGACCTCGGCGACCTGGCGAGCGCTCTGCCCGGGCCATGGGTCCTCGGCCGGCCAGGGCAGGCTGAGCGCGGGGACGGCTGCCGCGAGGCTCTTGATTGTCCGCCCGGCGTCCACGCGACCGCCACCACTATGAGCACGGGGACCTGGGCCGCTCTCTCGCGAGGGCTCGGAGCCAGGAAGACGTAAGGCGTCATGTCCCAATGCTTAAGTACGGTTCGTGCGCCGCTCTCAGTGGAGGCTTCGTCAGCCGGGGTCCAGGAAGGCGTCACAGTCCCGCACTCGAACAGCCCGGCAGTGCTCCGAGAAGCCTCACCGGTGCCGTTACCAAGGAATTAGGGCTTGTAGTCATCGAGCCTGGTCGCACGGCTTTGCCACTGCCCGGTGAACATCTTCTCCGCAGTAGCGGCACGGGAGAAACGCAAGAGCGTGTCGAGGGTCATCCCGAGCTGCCGGGCGACGGACCGCTTGCTGTGCCCGGCGGGCGAGGAGAGCGTGGATGGTGGCGTGCTTGGCGCGGGTGCGTGCGGCGAACCGGTGCCCTGTCGGCCAGGGCGACGCAGCTGGCTCCGCCTCTTCCTGCGGTTCCTCAGGCTGGGCCGGCGTGGGACGCGAGCAGCTCGTTCAACTGAGGCAGCACTTCGTTCACGACGAAGGACTGTCGACCACACCACCGTCCAGCCAGGCGATTTTCGGGCGAACTTTAGTGGTCGTAGGCGGTCAGTTTGCGCATGACTGGCTGGTCGCGCATGAACCTGGCTCCACTCATCAGGCCCGGCCCCCTTGGAATCGATCATCTAGGGAACCAGGAGGCGCTCTACCGGCGGACCGCCGAGATCAGTCCGCCGGGCCGCTCCTCGCGCCGCGGCGGGGTGCTGATCGGGCGGCCGTAGGCGGCAGCGCGCTCGCGCAGGGTGTGGCTGTCGGCCTCCCAGCCGTGCCCGGCCAGCCAGCCCACCGGGTCGTCGGGCATCTCCGAGACCCACATGGACGCCGCCGATCCCGGCGCGGCGTCCGCGCCGAAGCGCTCGATCACGCCGCGCGAGCCCAATGTCAGCCCCATCCGACTGCCTGCCGCCGACTGCGTGCTGATCCGGGCCAGCAGTAGCTCCACCGCGTCCTCGGGCAGATAGATCAGTAGTCCTTCGGCGATCCACGCGGTCGGCACGGCCGGGTCGTGCCCCGCGGCGGCCAGCGCGCCTGGCCAGTCCTCACGCAGATCCACCGCGACGGTGATCCGCTCGCAGCGTGCGACGGCCCGCTCCTGGCGCAGCACCGAAGCCTTGAAGTCCAGTGGCGCGGCGGTGTCGACCTCGAACAGCCGGGTGCCCTCGGGCCAGTCCATCCGGAAGGCCCGGCTGTCCATGCCGGCGCCGAGCAGCACGACCTGCCGGACCCCGGACGCGGAGGCCTGCTGCAACACGTCGTCGAGGAACTTCGTCCTGATGACGATGGAGAACGACACGGCCAGCCGGCGGCGTCGCGCGGCCTCGTCATCGGGCAGCGGCGGCGAGGAGGGCCACAGGCCGCCGGCGGTGGCGAAGGCCTGTGCCAGTGGGTCGCGGAACAGCGCGTTCTCCCGCTCGGTCTCCAGCGCCCGCACCCTGGCCACCCCCACCGCCGTGGCCCACACTCCCGACGGCTGCACCCGCTCCTGCTCATCAGTCACCGCGCCAGCCTAGATGATCAATTCCAAGGGGCCTGATGAGGGGAGCCGGCTCCATGCGCGGCCAACCAGTCATGCGCGCACTGACCGCCTACGACCACTAGGGCCTGTGTGTGGTTGTGATCAATCAGTTGCCTGCAGGAGGTCATTGACCCAGATCATCGAGGCGCGGAGGTGGAGGCCGGCGAGGTA
>NZ_JBSHBP010000024.1:0-107624 GCF_053612065.1 Streptomyces sp. NPDC054765
CGATCCGAAAACCGATCGCCCTCAACTACCTTCAACTGTCCGGGCCTTGGCACACCAACTCAACGAGCCAGCATTACCAAAGTCACCGGTATTGCATCTAGTGCCGTGACCGCTTTGGTTCGCTGGGTGGGATCCGGCAGGATCTCACGCATGTTCGAAGAGATGCTCGAAGCGCTCTCGCAGATGATGGCCGAACACATGGCCCTGCCGTTCCCGCCAGGCTTTCGCAGCTGGACGTCGAGGACCAGGACATGGTGATGCTTGGTGCGGACACCTACGGCTACGCCCTGGGCGTTCTCAAAGGCCCGCTCGACGAACAGCGCGGCAAAGGCTTGATCCGGCTGACGGCGGTGTTCGAGAAGGTTCGCCCGGCGATCGACGACGAGTCCGGTCCTGCTGGGGTCCTCCCGGCTGTCTACCGGCCCGAAGCGGAGTCGCGGAACCGGCAGCACGACAGTTCAGTGCGGTGCATCCGACGCGTTGAGCGGGCCAGGACCGTCGCCAGCGGGATGGCAGCCAGGAGCGGGCGGCGGCCCGCACAAAGCGGGCCGCCCTTGAACCAGTAGAGAAACTCTGAACAGCTCACCAGCTGCCGTCAACGCCCTGCCAGGCACAAGAGGATCAATCTTTCTCCACTCGCTCAAGAATGAGATCAATTTGTGATTCGATCTCTTGATCCGCTGTGAGATGAAGATGCGAACCTTCATGAACGCCTTGCTGGGCAAGGGTCAACAGGTGACGTGCCAGTGAAGTCAATCCGGCGCGATTCGCCTTGATGACCACCTCCGTAGGGCCGACCTCCAACTCAATCTCAAAATCGTCGTCCCAGGCGAATTGCAGTCCTTCGCCGACGCGATGTTCTGGAACGCTCATCACAAGATCCATTGCAGCTGTCGCTCCTTTGTTGGGGCAGCAGGGAGCCGTTGATGCCCCATCAACGGCTCCCCACCCGCAGGGTCTATTCGAGATAGATGTGCCGGTTTTCGACAATCATGAACTTGCCAGGCTTCTTGGGGTTCGGTACCAATCGCTCAAAATTCATGTGCGGACCACCGCCGTGCTGCCCTGTGATATCCCGTTCGCCCAGCCTGGCAACGCGCGTGCCGTCCTTCGAGAGATACCGCCCACTACCCTTCACGGTTTCAGAATAGCCGGGGCCGATCCACTTCTGCGCCGCCTCGAGAGCTTCATTCATTGGAATCTGAGTTCCATCCACCGGATGGCCATCGTCATCGAATTTGCGGTAAGAAGTCCAGGGGCAGTTGCTGTTGTGAACCAATACCGGCGTCTCGCCTGCGAGGACATAGTACGTGTGCAGGTTGTCGACTGTCAGGTTGTAGGTCCTGGCGTTTTCACTGAAGGGACGATTGCCCTTGATCGTGACTGCGCTGCCATCGATGGTCCGCAGGGTCATGCCGGGATGCAAGTGGGCGGCATCGGTCCATGCGTTCTGCGATGGCGACCAGAAGGGGTGCTCGTTGGTGGCGGTGAGGTGGCGGTTGCCCTGAGGGGTGGCGATGGTGAGTTCGTTGAAGTTCTTGTCGTGTTCCGTGACGATGAGGCCGGTTACCGAGCGCTTCCCTGTGAGTCCGCTGACCGGGTCGGTGGCCAGTACCTGGTCCCCGGCCTTCACCGACTCGATGTTCTTCGTCGAGTGGTCCGCCATGAGCACTTTGGTGCCGGCGAGGAAGCACTTGAAGCACTTCGCCTTTTTGGCCACCCTTGAACCTTCAGCGATGTCTTCGATGCCCTCGCCGAGCTTCTTGAGGAGCCTGACCTTGCCGACCGGGAGGACGGAAATGGCGAAGGCGGTGCATGCTCCGAAGGCTGGGTTCTTAATACACTCCCTGAGGTCGTTCAGGCCGGTGATTTCCCACACCACGGCGGTGAGGGTGGGGTCGATTACGGGAGTGACGTCGCCACCGGACATCACACAGGGCAGGAGCCCGGCTATCTCGTTGCCGGTGTGAGAGACGCAGTGCGGCTTCTTGGCCTTCTCCCTCTCTTGTTGCTTGCGGGCTTCTTCGGCCTTGCGGCGTGCTTCGGCTACCTCGCTCTCGCGCTTCTTCTGCACCTCCGTCCACGCCTGGGTGGCAAGGGCGGTGGCTTCCTTGGCGCTCTTGCCGGCATCGAGCGCAGAGGCACGGGCGTCGTCGGCCGCCGAAGTGGCCAGAGAGGCCGAGCTGCGCGCATAGGTGGCAGAGAATTCCGCCTGGGCTGCGGAGGTTTCGGCATCGGCCGCGTCGCGGTCTGCTGTATTGGCGGCGTTGCGTGCGGTCTTGGCGGAGTTGGCTGCCTGGGCGGCGCTGTTCTCTGCGCTGGTGGCGGCTTTGTCGGCGTCGTCGGCGTACTGTTTGGCGAGGTTGGCGGACTTCTTCGCCCCGTCCGCGGCCTTGGCGGCTTCGTCCTTGGCGTCGCCGGCTTTGGCTGCGGCTTCTGCCGCCTTCCAGCTGTTGTGCCGGGCCTTGGCTGCTACGCCGGAGGCTTCGGCGGTCAGGCGTTGCATCTGGGCGATGTGGGTGCTGGCGAGGTGGTCCTTGCGGTCGGCCATGTACTGGCCGACCTGGATGAATTCGTGCAGCTCGTCGGCGGATCCGGCCAGGGCGATTTTGGCCGCGGCCTTCATCTCCGGGCCGCCGTCGTTGACCCGCTTGGAGGCGATGACCTGCTCGTCGGAGTTCAGCGCCGCGTACTGGCCGTTGCTGATAAAGGCGGCGAGCACTTTGCCCTTGCCGTTGGCCAGTGCGACCTTGGACGCCTCCTTGACACCGGGGCCGCCGGCGTTGTTGATCTGGGAGACGCGCACGGCGTAGTCGGTGACGGCCACGTCGTACTGACCGGTCGTGTAGAAGTCGCTGACCTGCTGGTCGGAACCCTGGAGTGCTTCTGCAGCGCCCTTGCGCACGACCTCGTAGGGGCTTTGCGTGCTGAGCTGGGAGACCTGCTCGCGGATCTCGTCCTGGGCGGCCTGCGTCCACCCGGTGCGCAGGTACTCCAGGACCTCGTCGTCCAGGCCGGACAGGGCCCTGGCGGCTGCCTCCTGGTGCCAGGGGCCGCGGATTTTCAGGGCCTTGAGGGCGAGGATGCGGCCCTTTTGCGCGATGGCCTTGGTGTCGGCGTCGGGCTTGTCGGCCTCGGCGGCCAGTTCGGCTGCTGTGGTGTCCAGGGAGCGGGACTCGACCAGGCCGGCGGCGGAGGCGGAGGTGGCTGAGGCGGTCTGTGCCGCGTGGGTCCGGGCGCGTTCGATGGCGGCGGCGGTACGAGTGGTGAGGTCTTCCGCCTCGGCCTCGCGGGCGATGGTGAAGACCTTCTTGGCCGTCGCTGCCGCCGACTCGGCTGCATCTGCTGCCTTCTTTGCCGCATCTGCGTGCTTCTTTGCCTGTTCAGCCGCCTTGGCTGATTCACCGGCATGCTTGGCAGCCTCCTCCGCGGCCGCCGCGGCGTTGTCGGCGTGCGTGGCTGCGGATTCCGCGCGTCTCGTGCCTCGTCGGCGGCGTTGGCGGACTTGCCGGCCAGAGCCTCGGCGGCGTTGGCCGCGCGGTCGGCCTCGTTGGCGTGGCGACGGGTCTCCGCTGCCGCCGCCCTCGCCTCACCGGAGTGGACGCCCGCGGCCTCGGCGTAGTTGTTGGCCTCATCGGCCGCGTCGGCTGCGGCGTTGGCGTTGCTGCTGGCGCTGCGGGAGGCCTTCGCGGCTGCGCCTGCGGCCAGCGAGGCTGCGCCGGCCTGCTTGGCCGCCTGTGCGGAGGTCCTTGCGAGGGTGGCCGCCGCGCGGGCCTTTTTCGCCATGTCTCTGGCTTCGCCTGCGCGGCCGGCGTCGGAGGCGGCGGCGATCGAGGCGTTGTAGGCGTCGTTGGCCGCATCAGCGGCATTGGCGGCCGCCGCGGCCGTTTGTGCGGCGGCGAAGGCGGCGATGCGGGCCGAGCGGTTGGCGGCGTTGGCCGCACTGATAGCCGTCTGCGATGCGGCGGCGGCAGCCCGGGCCGCGTCGGCGGCCTGCTTGGCCTTGACTGCCGCCCGCTGGGAGTCGTTCTTGGCGGCGTTGGTCTCCCGCGCCGCCTTCAGCGCGGCTTCCTTGGCCAGATCCGACGCCTCGATCGCACGCGTGGAGGCTTCCTGCGCCTGCTCCGTCGCGTCCTTGGCCCGCTTCCCGGCCAAGGTGGCCTGCTCGGTCAGCTGGGCGATGGTGGCATGTTCCTGGTCGCGATCACGCGCGACGAACTGCCCCACCTCAAGGAACTCGACGATGTCGTCGGGCGTGCCCTTGAGCGCGACCTTGCCGGCCGCCTTGACCGCCGGGCCGCCCGAGTTGATGAGTTGCGAGACCTCGACCTCGTTGTCCGTCTCCCGCGCCGTGTACTGCCCCTCAGCGAGGAACTTCGCCCGGTCTTCCGGGGTACCCTTCAACGCTGCCTTGCCGGCGTCCTTGACCCCGTTGCCCCCGAAGTTGATGACCCGGGAGACCTCGACCTCCTGGTCCTCCTCCAGCGGAGCCTTCCAACCATCCTTCAAAAACGCCCGCAGCGGCCCGGGGTTCTCCGAAGTGCTGCTCTTCAAGGCCGTCTTGGCGGCCTCGCGCACCGCAGGACCACCGGCGTTGAAGATCCGGCTCGCATCGACGTAATCGTCGTCGAACTCGATGCCGTCCCTCTGGTCAATGAACGTCTTGATGTCCTGGCCCGAGCCGAGAAGTGCCCGCTCGGCCGCCTCCTTGATCCCCGCACCGCCGTCCATCCATACGCCGACGACCAGTTCACGCATGAAAGGCAGGTCGTCGTTGTTGGTGTCCGCCGCGGAGGCGGGCCCTGCCCCCAGCAGCCCCGCCACCAGCGAGGCGGACAGCAGCATGGTCCATGTGCCACGATGCGGCGGTCTGCTTCTGCTGGATAAGGGTCCGCTATTGAGGAGCCACTCGGCTCTCTTTGTGCTTGGTCTCAGCCTCATCCGTTCAGTCCTCTCTTGTCCTTCATAGCGATCGGTAGTGCCCCAACGCCTCGTAAGTTCATTCAGCAAAGGGGGAGCACGTACGGACATGCCTCAGGGCGGGTAGATAGATCCACGCAAGTGGATCTGCTTCCGGGTCTGGCACCCGGACCGCGGAGGCGGCCGTGACGTGTTTCGGGCTTCCGCTGAGGGCAGCGTCCGGGTAAAGAATTGGCGGGCCTGTGACGGTGAACGGCGTCAGGGCATGGACAGCCCGTTCACCAGTTGGTAAACCTGGCTTGTCCCCACGGGATTCAGGACGTCAGTGGGGAAAGGCCGAGAAGCTCGACGCACGTCGAGGTCACGGTCAGCTCGTCAGCAGCGCGCACATGTTTGTGGTCACGGGCTCACGAGGATGCGTTCGGTAGCCAGGGAGGCGCTGGTGGTGTCGGGGTGGAGGGTGAGTTTCCCTCCGGGCCAGAGGGCGACGAGGTCGTTCTGGCGTGCAGGGCCGCCGAAGGCGCCGGCGGTGGCCAGCAGGGCGTCGCGCCAGGGGGACTTGGCGGGCAGCAGTCGGTGTTCGCGCCCGAAGACTTGGGCGGCGATGTTCTCGTATGCACTGACCTCGCCGTCGCTCCAGCGGACGAACAGGTCCTGGTCTCCTACTTCGGGGCGGAAGTCTCCCGCCGAGACGTCCCGGGCGTGCGGCCAGGTGGTGTCGGGTGGTTTGACGAGTTGTTTTTCGGCGTGCAGCCCTTTGGCGTCCACGTTGGAGTAGAGCGTCACTTCGCCGTCGGTCCAGGTGACCATGAGGTCGTCGCTGCGTGTGTTGCCTCCGCCGAAGCGCCCGGCGGCCATGGTGCTCGCGTGGGTCCAGGTGCCGTTGGCGCCCTTCAGCTCCACCTTGTCCGTCAGCTTGGTTTTTTCGTTGACGTCCTTGTAGAGGGTCAGTCCGCCGTCGGTCCAGCGGACCAGGAGGTCGTAGTTCGCGTCACCGGTGAAGTCGCCGGCGGTGATGACCGCGGCCTGCTGCCATGCCTTGTCCTTGCCGAGCTGGATGTCCTTGCCGAAGCCGTATGCGCCATTACCCGGGTAGAGGGAGAGCTCGCCATCGGACCAGCGCACGATCAGATCACTGACGCTGTTGCCTACCGGGGCGGTGTGGAAGCGGCCGGTCGTCATGCCCTTGGCGTGGGTCCAGGTGTCCGCGGAGCCCATGGACGTACTGGTGCCCGGATCCGGGTTCGACGGTGTGCCGGTCAGGGCCTGCCGGTAGAGCTGGAAGACGTCCTTGTCGAATTGAGAGGTGTAGCTGGTGTGGTCGTACGGGCCGCCAGTCTTGTAACCGCCGATGACGCCGACGAGGTTGCCACGCCGCCCGTCGAAGTTCTCCAGGAAGGGGCCGCCGCTGACACCCGTGCGGAAGCCGTCGCACTTGATTTCCATGAACCGGCCCTGGAAGGCGGTGGTGTCATTGGTGCACTGGAGTGGAGTCTTCTGGCCGCCGGGGTAGCCGACGAGCGTCACGGCTTTGCGTGCGAGCTGGGCTGTGGGGACGGAGGTGAGTTCGTTGCCGCGTCCGACGGCGTCCTCCAGGAGCTGCCCCTGGACGTTCGGGCCGACACTCAGGAAGGCGAAGTCGACATCGTCATCGGGAGTTGATGCCCGGTAGCGGGCATCGATCCAAGTTTTCCCTTCCTGCGCCGGAAAGATGCCATAGGGAGCTTCCCCTGCTTGCCCGGCCGTCGATGTTCCGGTGCGGTAGCCGGGCACAAACGCGAAGTCCCGGTGTCGGGGGTCACCCTTGAGGCAGTGCCCCGCCGTGATGACGAGGCTCTTGGTAGGCGAGGCCACCGCACTGGCGGTGCAGAACTGGTCCGGGGTGGCCGAGCCATCGGTGGTACGAATCAGGAATACGCCGACCGTGGCGATCCCCTCGGGCACCTGGCGGGACGGCTCGCTTGCCAGGGAGTGCTTACGATTTCGTCCGGCTCCTGGCGGCGCTTTCGAATCGGGCTTACGGGACTGCGCGGCGTCCACCGGAACGGCGGCGCGGATGCGGGCAGGTGTCCAATACCGCTGTGCCTTACGTGCGTTGTCGATCTGGTCCTTGGCCGCGTCATGTGCAGAACCGTGCCCTGTGGCCGGCGGAATGACGGTGGAGCTCGCTGTGGCACGCTGCGAACCAGGGGAACCTGGCCCCTCGTGGGGGAGAGCGGCCGCCGAGGCAGTGACGGCCAGCGACGCGCACAGGGCCAAGGCAGTGGCGGGTAACCACGGTATGTGTCTCATGGAGCTTTCCGTTGTGGTGTCGGGGTGTGGAGGCGGGGTCAACCGGACGTGGCTGATCGAGATGTTCCATCGGTGCCGCGTGACACGGCGGGGGCACCAGCCATCCCGTCGCATCACGCGGCGTTGGCTCAACCGACGATCTTTACCTCACTGGGCTTGCCACCAGGTTCCAGGCCCGGGTACATGCTGAGCGCGCCGTTCGCGCGCCGCACGAGGACGTCGTGGATCCGCTCGTTGCCGACGAAGGCGCCGGCGTTGAGGACGGTGGCGTCGTTCCAGTCGGTCTTCGGCTTGAACAGCTGGCTCTCGCCGTGGAAGCCCGCGGTGTCGAGGCCCGGGTAGATGGTGGCTTCGCCGTCCGACCACCGCACCAGCAGGTCCATGGTCTTCTTGCCGGTGAACTCTCCGGCGCTGATCTGGGTGGCGTGTGTCCAGGTGGTGTTCTTGTTGACGAACACCTTCTGGGCCTTGTCCGCCACGCCGTTGGTGTTGATGTCGGGGTGGAGAGTGACGCGGCCGTCGTCCCAGGTCACGAGCAAGTCGCCCCGCTGCCGGCTCGCCGAGTAGCGGCCGGCGGTGATCTGCGTGGCATGCGGCCAGAGGGTGTTCTTGGCCGTGGCAAGCTGCTTCTCCCCGTGGAAGCCCGTGGCGTCGACGTGGGTGTACTGGGTCAGTTCCCCGTCGCCCCAGCGCACGACCAGCCCGTCCGTACCGCCGCCGAAACTGGCACCGGTGATCTGCTTGGCATGCTGCCAGATACTGGTCTTGCCCGGCTCCGGCGGCTTGGCCAGCTGGTACTCGGCGGCGAAGGGGTGGCGGGGGTCCTTGTCGTCGGAGCCCTGGTAGAGGGTGACTTCCGCGTCGGCCCAGCGCACGATCATATCCATGTGCCGACTGCCGCCGGCCGAGCCGCCGGTGAAGTAGCCCGACGCGATGTGGGTGGCCTTCTCCCACGGCGCGGCGGCGAAGACCGGACGGTAACGGACCTGCTGCACCCACGCGCCCAGGTCATCCACCCGGGCATCGACAGCGCCCGTGCGAGCCTCGGCCGGATCAGTGCCCAGACAACCCCCTTGCCAAGAGACGCTGTTGACGGCGACCAGTTCCATCCGGCCACCGCTCTCACGCAGCGCCGGACCGCCGGTGTCGCCCGAGCACACAGCCGCGCTCTTCCCGGTGATCTCCAGCTTCCCGTCCTGCACCGCGTCCACCGCGAAGGCGGCCGCGTGCAGCGTATCGGGCACCCACTCCGTCCCGGTCCGGCCGAAACCGATGACCTTCAACTCCTCACCCTGCACAGGAGGAGCCGAAGCGACGGTCACAGGCGTGACACCACTGACCGGCTTCGCCAGCTGGGCCATCACCACATCGCGCCCCGGATAAGGCACCACCTGGGTGACGTCAGCGACCGTTCCCGCCAAACCAGTCAGGTCGGCCCGGCCGACAGTCGCCATAGTCTTCCACTTCGGCGCACCCTCGGCGACCGTCGGGCTCTTGGGGTCGTCGGCGAAGCAGCCGGCAGCGGTGAGCACCCACTGCTTGTCCACCAGCACGCCCGAACAGCTGCGCTTGCCGTCACCGATGTCGAGCTTCACAGCAAACGTGTAGGACCCGCCCGAGGCGGCGCTGCCACCGGCGACTGCGTACGCCGGCACACCCATCATGAGCGAGGCTGCACATAATCCTGATATCCACGCGGCGCGCGAACGTCTGCCCATCACTCACACTTTCCGTTCGATCGAAGAGGTGGCACAGTTCCGGGCACGCACGCTCAAGAGCGCGCCCCTGCCCACTTGTTGGCTGGAGGTGTTGCCGCCGTACGGCGTCAGCTGGTGACGCGCAGTTCCACAAGGACCGAGCGCTTCTCGGAGCTGCCGGCCTCACCCAACGGCTTGTAGTCGTTCTTAGGCGCGTTGATGACGGTCTCCTTGCCGCCTGCGGTGATCGTGGCCTGCACCGGGTGCCCCACGGTCCACATGCCGAAGGCGTCAGCCAGTTCCATCGTCAGGTAGCCCTTGGTGCCACGGACCGCGAAACAGAATTCCTTCGCGCCGGTACGGGACTTGACCATGATGTTGTAGGCGGAGTCGCAGCCGGTCAGCACGATGTGACCGTCGCCCCGCTTCAGGGAGATCCCCTGATCCTGCAGGATCCGCGCGGCGTTCGGGTAGCTGAAGTCCTCGACCGCGGAGGGCATATCGGATGCGGCGGAGCCCGCGGTCGAGGGAGGCGAGTCGTCCTGCGGCGCGGCCTGCGCCATCGTCAGGCCGGCCATCACAGCCGACACTGACATTGCGCCAACAAGGCTGGATATCAGCGCCTTTCGGGCACGAGGTATCACCACGGCGTCCTTCTGCTCAAAGGGGTGAATGTCAGCATGTGTCGTTGCAGTGAAGAAGTAAAGCATATGTAAGGCATGTGTGAACGCGCACATGTCACGCTCGTGCCGACGGTTGCCAACTTCCGGCCACTCACCTCGAGCCCGTTGCGCGTCCCTACGCCCCTGCCTCTGCTGCCAGACGCTCCAGGAGTACCACTACGCCTGGATTGGCACGCTCCAGACGTACTGGCTCTGCGGCCCCGACCTCGGCCCGAAGCTGGTTGCCGCGGTCGACGGCACCGACCCGGCGGTAGGTCGTGAAACGATCTTGGTATGGCGCGTGGAGACCTGATCGACGGACAATGGGCCCGGTTGGAGGCGGTGTTGCCGCCGCTGCCGAGGATGGGCTGCAAGCCCCGGGACCGGCGGCAGGTCTTCGACGGGATCTGGTGGCGAGCCCGCACGGGCTCGCCGTGGCGGGACATACCCGAGCGGTATGGACCGTGGGAGACGGCATACACCCTATTCCGACGTTGGCAGATCGACGGGACCTGGGCTCGCGCCCTGAAGAAGTTGCAGGTCAAGGCCGATGCAGCCGGGCACATCGAGTGGGAGGTGTCCGTCGACTCCACGATCCGCCGGGCCCACCAGCACGCCGCAGGGGCTCGCGAAAAGGGGATCACGATCCGGGCCGGTCGCGTCCGGACGGCCTGGCGGCCGAGCCGGCCGACCACGCGATCGGGCGTTCGCGTGGCGGCCAGACCACAAAGATCCACCTGGCCGTCGACGCCTCCTTCCACGTCCTGGCGGCCGTTGTCACCGCCGGCCAGCGCGGAGATGCCCCGGTGTTCACCGAGGCCATGGACTGCCTCCGCGTTCCCTGCACCGGCGGCGGGCACCCGCGCACCTGACCTGCTCCTGGCCGACCGGGCGTTATCTCCTTGACCGCCCTCGCTGGGCGATGTTCCACGTCACGGAGGTTGTCCGGTCCTCGGGTTCATGACCGGACATGACGTGGCGTCGGTTTCAGGTGTCGTTCCGACGAGTGCGCACTTTCACTGCTGGAGATTGGGCTTCAAGCAATCCAGCCTTGGCCATATCGTGCGGGTCTCGCGGCACCCCGCCCCGGACACCTCCGGGCGACCACCGCTTCCCTGACATGCTCTTGTTCCCTCGCGCTTTCGCGTCCAGGTAAGTCAGGTGACCCAAGAACCTCCCTCCGAGTTCCTCCCGACTGCGTCGGGGATACAACGGTGAGGTCGACCCGGAGCGCGGTACTGGCCTCACGACCAGCCCGTTTCTCCGGGTCGCCTCCCGAACCCGGCGTGCACCGCTAAGCGCACCGGGCTCTCCACAAGTCCCGTGCGTTTGTGTTCACTTCATGCTGTGCTCGGCCAAGGCGTCGGGATGCGTGTTCCCCGGTAGTAGTAGCGCTTGGCGCTCACCCTTGCCGGGTCGAACAATTCCATCCCGCCCTCGGCGGGCCATATGCCGTAGCGTCGGCGTAGTACCTTCCAGGGAACACGCCGGTGCTTGCGCTCCTGCCATCTGACGATCTCCTTCCAGAGGTAGGCCCTCAGATAGCTGAAAGTCGCATTCGAGCATCCGTACTTGAAGTACGCGGTCCATCCCCGCAGCATCCGGTTGAGCTGACGCAGCAGGTCTTCGAGCGACAGGTTCGTGCTCCGCCGGCAGACCGTCTTCACCTTGGCCATGATGGTCACCAGGGCCTTCTTGGCCGGATAGATGTAGACGTATCGTTTGCCGGTCCCTCGCTTCCGGTGACGCTGGATGCGCCATCCGAGAAAGGCAAGGCCCTCGTCGATATGGGTGATCAGGGTCTTCTCCGGCGACAGGCGCAAGCCCATCGTGGACAGAACCCCGGCGAGTTCTTCCCGCAGGGCTTCGGCGTGCGCCTTGGTGCCCGAAACGAGCAGGCACCAGTCGTCCGCTTATGCCGCATGCCGGGTTATGCCGAACCGCGGGGGCGGGAGTGTAGTGGAGCTGGCGCCCGGACCAATGCGGTCGGCATAACCTGGCTGCTGTTCAGAGTGTTTCGAGAAATGCCAGCAAGGTGTCCGGGGCGGTGTAGCGTCCGGGTGGGCTCCCGGCGGGGGCCGTGCGGGCGAGTGCGCGTTCCTTGATGCTCATGTCGGCGTGCAGATAGATTTGAGTGGTTTCGGTTGATTCGTGGCCGAGTCAAAGAGCGATCACCGAGATGTCGACTCCTGCGTGGAGAAGCGCCATCGCCGTGCTGTGCCGCAGGGTGTGCGGTGTGACGTGTTTGCTGGTCAGCGACGGGCAGGTGTCCGCGGCGGTCCGGGTGTGTTTGGTGACGAGGCGTTCGACGGCATCCCGGCTGAGCGGGGTGCCGCGGCGGGTCGGGAACAGCGGGTCGCCGTGCTCACCGCCGCGTTCTCGCAGCCAGATCTTGAGTACTTTGACGGTGCTGCTGGTCAGCGGGGTGCACCGGTCTTTGCGGCCCTTGCCGTGACAGCGCAGATGAGGGCCGGTCTTCAGGTGGACGTCCTGGAGGGTAAGGCCGGTGAGTTCGCTGACCCGTAGTCCGGTGTGGACGCCCGTCAGTAGCAGGGCGTGGTCACGGCGTCCGGTCCAGGTGGTGCGGTCCGGTGCGGCGACCAGGGCGTCGGTCTCCGCCGTAGTCAGGTAGTTGACGATGGCCCGGTCGAAGCGTTTGGGCGGGATAGCCAGGACGCGCTGGACCACCGCTGCATGCTCGGGGGCCCGCAGGGCCGCGTAGCGGAAGAAGGAACGGATCGCTGCCAGGCGCGCGTTGCGGGTCGCGGTGGTGTTGCCGCGGGCGGTTTCCAGGTGTTGGAGGAACGCTCCGATGGCCGGTGCGTCCAGGTCGGCGATGTCAGCTTGAATCCCAGGCGGCGGCGCATGGCCAGATAGTCTTCCGCGTGCTGTCGGATCGTGGTCACCGCGCACCGCCTTCCGGCCACGGCTGTGCCAGGGCCCGCAGTGCCGTGTGGTCGACCTTCGCGTAGACGGCGGTGCTCAACTGGCTTCGGTGCCGCAACACTTGCCCGACCTCGGGCAGTGGGGCCCCGGCCTGCAGGATGGTGGTGGCCAGGCTGTGGCGGAGCCGGTGGGCTCCCAGCCGCGGCAGTCCGGCCCGGTCGCAGGCCCGCCCCATGATCGCCCGGATACAAGTCCCGGTGAGGCCCTGATAGGGGGCCCGGGCAGTGACGAACAGGGCCGTTGCCGAACACCGGGGCCGAGCACCGGTCAAGTAGCCGGCCAGGGCCTCGCCCACCTCGGCTGGCAGCGGAAGCCTCTCAATGCGGGACCCCTTGCCCCGCACGGCGATCTGGCCGTCCCGCCAGTCGACATCGGTCAGCCGGCGAGCGGCGACTTCCGCACCGCGCAGTCCCAGCCGGGCGAGCACCACCAAGATGGCCCGGTCCCGCCGCCCCGCCGGGGTCCGCAGATCCGGAGCGGCCAGCAGCGCGGATATCTGCTGCGGCGCCAGGCCGCGGGGCAGGGAATCCAGCCGCCAGCCCGCCACCGCCGGAACCGCCCCAGTCAGCGGTGCCGGGATCCGGCCGTCCACATGCAGGTAACGCAGCAGCGACCGGACCGCGGTCACCAGGGCCTTCGCCGACCAGACGCTCTCAGCCCGGGCAGCGTGCCGGACCATGAACGCGGTCACCCGCGCGGCATCCAGACGTGCCAGCGACTCCTCCAACGGCTCGGGCAACGCGTCGAGGAACTTGCGTGCCTGCCCGCAGTAACAACGGACGGACTCGGCCGCCAGACCACGTTCCCCCCTCAGATAGGCGCCATAATCCGCCAGCAATTCCTCCACCGCACCGCCGCCGACCGCAGCCGGCCCCGGTATCGCGCCACCGCCCCGCAGAACCCCGATCACCGCGCCGAGCGACCGCCTCGCCACCGGCTCCGACCGGCACACCGCCCGCCGGAAGGCCAGAAACTCCTCCAGCCGTGACGGCGTCAGCTCGGCCGGGGCGATCTCCCGCCGCTGCATCCAGTCACTCAACCGCCTCAGCATGCGGACCGCGTCCGTCACCGACCCGGCCGCATACCCCAGGGACGCCAACTCCGTCCGCAGCAACGGCTCATACGGCGCCAACGCTCCCACCGTCACCAGCGGCACCGGACCGCGGCGCCGCCCTCCGATCACATCCATGATCCTCTCCTGCCTGGAGGCCAACTCGCCTACACAAACAGGGATATGACGCCGCACAGCACACGACACGGGTTATGCCGAACCTTCCAAAACCAGATACCAGGTCCACTACACTCCCGCCCCCGCGGTTCGGCATGACCCGGCATGCGGCATGAGCCGACCTATGCCGAGTTCGGCATAGATCCGCATACCGCACGAGGCGGTAGTTGGGCAGACCTTGGCGTCGTCGCTTGGCCCTTCCATACGGGCTGGCTCCTGGCCCGCCCGGCCCTTGGGCGATGTACTCGTCCAAGACCGAGAGAGCCACATTGCTCAGCAACGGGGAGGGAATCGACCCCTGCGGAGTTCCGGCGTCGGTATCCACCAGCGTGCCGTCCTCGTCGAGGATGCCCGCCTTCAGGAATGCCTTCACCAAGGCCAGGACGCGTTTATCTCCGACGCGCTCCCGCACCCGATCCATAAGGGCGGAGTGCGAGATCTCGTCGAAGCAGGCTTTGATGTCACCCTCAACCACCCACTCATACGAGCGGGATGCGAAATGGTGCACCTCTGCCACCGCGTCGTGAGCCCGGCGATTCGGACGGAACCCGTAGGAACACGGGCGGAAGTCCGCCTCGAAAATCGGCTCCAACACCAGCTTCAAGGGCGCCTGAGCCACCCGGTCGCGAATAGTCGCGATCCCCAGATAGCGGACCTTGCCGCCAGCTTTGGGAATCGCGCGTCGCCGCGCCGGGAGGGGCCGGAAGATGCGAGCTTTGAGATCCTCTCGCAGTTCCGAAAGGAACCCCTCCAGCCCGCGCACGGACTCGATGTAGTAGGCGGTCTCGCCATCTACTCCTGCCGTGCGTGCGCCCTTGTTGTTCCGCACCCGATCCCAGGCAACCATTAGGAAGCCCGGGTCGGCAGCGAGGTTGTACAGATCATCGAACCTGCGATGAAGATCATCACTGGCCCAACGGTGCAGCTTGGTCTGGATTTCCAGTACCCGGCGTTCCGCCTTGAGTAAGACGTATTCCAGCTCGTCGGTATTCACCAACGACCTCCCGGCATTCCAGTATCCGTACTGCTGACTTGCTGGCCCCCTTCGCCATGCACGGGCCTCTCGCCCGTTCGGACTACTACGGGGCCTCCGCCCCATCCCGCACCTTCGACAGACGACGCATCTATCCCAAGAACCCGGATGGATACCGGGCCAAGGGAGTGATGTGGGATGGTTCCCGTGTTCACGGTGAATCGATCGATCAGTCCGGCATCCAGCTTTGCCCCGGCAGCATCGCCACGGTTACGCCGCAGGCTTTCACCATGACCTCCCCACCGACACGCCAAGTCGACTACGGAGTCAGCCCGCCCAATGAGCAGACTGTGCACTGCAACCCGGCCCATATCCACCAGATTTGAGCCGGTGCCACGCTTACGGAGCTTTACCACTGATTCCTCTCGTATGCCCTCTGATCTCGCTCGCCGGACCCGGCCCGTCTGGCAGTTCCCGGCCGTCCCGGCTTTGTCAGCGCTGCTTCCCGCCCTCCCCGGCGTCTCCCGGGTCGGGCTGCGCTCAGCTCCCACCAGCCTGCTGCGACAGGCTGGCGAGGAGGTCTTGCACCTCCTTCGATTCACCGCGCCTCACGGCGCACTGGCGCCTCGTGGCGCACCCACCCGATACGGCAAGCTCGCCGTCCGCTACGAAGCCACCGTCCAACTCACCTTGATGCGGCAGGCACTGTGACCACATCTCAAACACGACCCAGGCGTCATTATTGCGACTGCTCGTGCCGGGCGAATGTGGCGATCAGGTCGTGGGCTGTGTTGTTGTCGGAGTCGGTCCCGTGGGCCTCGGCACCTTCAAAGACGGCGGCTTCGGCGCTGCGGGGGAACATGGCCTGCTCGTATTCGGTGAGGGCGGCCTCGATGTCGTCGGGGTGGGCGGCGAGGGCCTTGCCGAGTTCGGCGCCGTCGAGCATGGCCAGGTTGGCGCCTTCGCCGTTCGGGGCCGCGAGGTGGGCGGCGTCGCCGAGCAGGGTCACCCCCGGCACCCGGTCCCACCGGTGCCCGGTCGGCAGGGCGTGGAGGGTGCGCAGGACCGGCGCGGTGTCGGAGTCGGTGATCAGCGCGGTGAGCTCCGGTGCCCAGCCGCGGAACTCGTGTGCGATCCGCGCGGTGGCCGCGGCGGCATCGGTGAAATCGATGGCGGCGAACCAGTCCTGCGGCTCGGACAGCCCCACGTAGGCGTGCAGAGTGTCGTCCCTTTCCCGGTGGGCGAAGACCTCCCTGCCCGGCGTGAGCGCGATCATCGACCCGTCGCCGACCGCCTTCGCGGCGGCGGGGTGCCGGGCGTCGGCGTCGAACAGGTAGGTCTCGACGACCGACTTGCCGGTGTACTCGGGGGTGGCGGTGGAGAGCAGTGGCCGGACCCGTGACCACGCGCCGTCCGCGCCGATCAGCAGGCTCGTGATGACGGTGCTGCCGTCGGCGAAGGTCACCTCGTGGCGGCCCTCGCCGAGGGTACGGCTGCTGCTGACCTTGTGGCCCCATCGGACGGTGCCGGCCGGGAGCGAGTCGAGCAGGATCTGCCGCAGCTCGCCGCGCTGTACCTCGGGGCGTCCACCCGTGCCGTCGTCGGCTTGGTCGAACAGGACGGTCCCGTCCGGGTCGAGGATCCGCATCGCCTGGCGGCCTTCCAGGATGAGGTCACGGAACTCGTCCATCAAGTCAGCCGATTTGAGGGCGAGTTGCCCGTTGTAGTCGTGAATGTCGAGCATCCCGCCCTGCGAACGGGCAGCCGGGGAGGGCTCCGCCTCGTAGACGGTGGCCGGGATGCCGTGGACGTGCAGGACGCGGGCGAGCGTGAGGCCGCCGAGCCCGGCGCCGATGATCGTGACGTCGGTGGTCATGGAGCTTCCTTCCTGATGTGGACCGCTGGGCGGACTCCCGGCAGGTCACGCCGGGAGCGCCGTTCCAGTAAGCCGGGACGATGCGATGCCGGTGGCCGGGCCGTTGATGGCCGGCGCCAACCAGCTCCAATGTCCCGGCAGCCATCGACGGATCGCCGACGGATCGCCGACAGCTCACCGACCACCGCCGACAACCACCCCACACCGGCCCCGGCCGGCCCACTGGCGGGCTCACGTATCCACGGTCACCAGTTCTCCGAGGGGTCCGGCCTGGTGGTGATCGCCAGTGGTCTCCAGAGGCGTAAGGAAGCAAGGTCTTAAAGTTGGCGCCATGGCCAGCGCTCCTTCGTCCACGTCCCGCGATGAACGCCGCACCGCGTTGCGGGATTTCCTGCGCAGCCGTCGCGCCCGGGTCTCGCCGGCCGATGTCGGCATGCCGGACGGTGGCCGGCGGCGCACGCCTGGGCTGCGGCGCGAGGAGGTCGCCGTGCTGGCGGGCGTCGGAGTGTCCTGGTACACGTGGCTGGAGCAGGGGCGCGACATCAAGGTGTCCGACCACGTTCTCGACGCGATCGCCCGGGTGCTGCTGCTGGACTCCGCGGAGCGCGCCCATCTGTTCCGCCTGGCCGGGCTCACCGCTCCGCAGCTCCCCTCCGCGCCCTCGGTGGCGGTCTCACCCGAGGTGCAGCGGCTGCTGGACGCCTGGTCGCCTAAGCCCGGCTATGTTCGCGACCGCCACTGGAACTTCACCGCCGTCAACGACGCGGCGCGCGTGGTGTTCGGCTACCGCGAGAGCGATCACAACTGCCTGGTCGCCTTCTTCACCAACGCCCGCTACCGGGTGCTGCACCGGCACTGGGACAAGACCGCGCCCGATGTCGCCGCCGCGTTCCGGGCCGACGCGGCGCGCTACCCGGACGATCCGGAGTTCGGCCGCATCGCCGCCGGTCTCGCCGCGGTCAGCCCCGAGTTCGCCGCGCTGTGGGCGCGCCACGACGTGGCCGAGCACACCGGTGCGGTGAAGGCGGTCGATCACCCCGAGGCCGGGACGATGACCTTCGATGCCACGCTGCTGCCGCTGCCCGAACACCCCGGGCACCATCTGATCCTGCACAACCCGCGTCCCGGCACGGACACCCAGCAGCGGCTGGAGACGCTGATGCAGTAGTGCAGCCTGGTGGTGCCACACCCAAGATGACGGGACACTGCCCGCGCCGCTGCCGTGCCCGCAGGATCGCAGACATGAACAACAGCAGCACGCACATGAACGCAGTGATCATCCCCGAGTTCGGCGAGGCCGAGGTGCTCCGCGCCGCCACCCTGCCGGTCCCCGGGCCCGGACCGGGCCAGGTCGCCATCGATGTGGCGTACGCGGGCGCCAACTTCGCCGAGGTTCTCTACCGGCGCGGGGTGGTCGACGTGCCGCTCCCCTTCGTGCCCGGCATCGAAGTGGCGGGCCGGATCCGGGCCGTCGGCAAGGGCGTCGAGGGTTTGGCCGTCGGGCAGCCGGTGGCCGCGCTCACGATCGTCGACAGCGGGGGCTACGCCGAGGTGGTGGTCACCGCCGCGGACCTGGTCGCGCCGCTGGACGGCCTCGGCATCGGGCCGGGGGTCGCCGCGGCGCTGCCGTCCAACAGCACCACCGCGTTTCTCGTGCTCGACCGGGTGGCCCGCATCGAGCCGGGAGACAGCGTCCTGGTTCATGCGGCGGCCGGCGGCGTGGGAAGCCAGCTCGGCCAGGCCGCACGTCTGCTGGGCGCGGGCCGCGTGGTCGGCACGGTCGGCAGCGAGGCGAAGATCGAGACCGCCAGGAGCTTCGGCTACGACGAGGTGATCCTGCGTGACCGGGTCGCCGATGCCGGCGAGTTCGACATCGTGATCGACATGGTCGGCGGCCCGGCGCGCCGGGCCGGCCTGGACCGGCTGGCCCCGATGGGACGTCTGGTGGTGATGGGCAACGCCTCGGGCGCCGAGGATGTGGGCCTCTCGGCCAATGCGCTGTGGTTCACCAACAAGACCGTCTCCGGCTTCAACCTGGCTGCCTTCTCCGCGGCCTTCCCCGCGGAGACGGGGCGAGCCCTGCGCCGTGCGGTGGCGGCCGCCGCGACCGGGGACCTGCGGGTGCAGGTGGAGGCCCTGCCGCTGGGGCAGGCCGCCGAGGCGCACCGCCGCATCGAGTCGGGCACGACCACCGGGAAGCTGGTGCTCGACGTCGCGGCGTGGTGACCCGGGCCGGCCGGGTGAGCGGGCTTGAGCCGGGTGCGGTCAGCCCGCCCGGCAGGCCGTCGAGTTCGGCCGCTCCCACCCGAGTTTCGCTCGGGTGTTGCCCTCCGCCATGGCCACCACCCCTCGGTCGCAAGCGAGTTATGCCCCATCACTGATGGAAGTGCGTCTAATAGATCCTTGGTGACCCCCTTGACGGGCGGCCTGGGGGCGCGTCAGTCTGTTACTGGTTCTAATAAACACAATGACTTGTAGCGGGGGGGCGTCATGAGCGGAGCGATAATACGCCTTCGGCGGATGCTCACCGCCGTACTGATGGCCGGGGTGGTGCCGGCCACGCCGGCGGTCGCCGCGCCCGGCCGCACCGCCCGGCAGGCTCCGGCCGTCCGGCAGGCCCTGGCCGGGCAGCAGGCCCTGGCCGGGCAGCAGGCCCCGGCCGGCCACCTCGAACTCCGGCGTCAGGAGACTTGGTCCGAGTCCGCTTCCTCCTCAGCGGTGGCCTGACGGCTGAGAAGGAAGCGGGCGCCGCTGAATTCCTGTTGCCGAAACCGGCGTTCCGGTATGCCGTGCGAGCAGGGTCCGCAGATCGTCCACGCTCGGCGCAGGCTCAGCCGTGAGCCGTCGGGCCCGGCTCTCCCCGGCAATTGCGGCCGTCGCTGTGCCGCCTGGCGTCAGATGCCACGTGTTACCTGGGCGCGGATGCCAGCAGCGCGGCCACGTCCGGGTTCTTGATCTCGACGACATCGAAGAGTCCCAGTGCGTCGAGGCCGGGCTTCAGATCACGGATCTGCTGGGCGACCGCCTCGTGTTCGGGGGTGCCCGGCTCCAGGTCGTCCAGGGCCTTGGCGTTTCCGATGAAGGCGGCAATGGATCCCTTGCGGACGAACACTCCGTTGAATTCGGCGACTTCCTGACCGTCGGCAAGGACGTCCTGGGGGGTGACGGGCTTGGTGGACATGGGGCCTCTTTCGTTCGAAGGATATGCGTGCCAGCGGCACGCTTCTCTGAAGATAGCAGAGAAGCGTGCCGCTGGCACGTACAATCTGCTCATGAACGATTCCTCAGTCGCGGCGAGCGTGGAGGCCTCTCTGGGCCTGCTGCTTCGGCGCGGTACGCGGGCGAGCCTGTACTCGGCCCTGGTCGATCAGTTGGACGGCGTGAACGAGACCACCTATCCGGTGCTGAGCGGCATTGCCCGGCTGGAACCGGTGAGCAGCAGCAGGCTCGCCACCGAGATCGGTATCGACCGCACCGCGACCACCCGCTATGCCGACCGCCTGGTGACCGCGGGTCTCGTGGCGCGCGATGCCGATCCGGCGGATGCCCGCTCCACCCTGCTCCGGCTCACGGAACAGGGGCGGAGTGTCATCGATATCGCCCGGATGCGACTCCTGGGCCAGGTGGAAGACGCACTGTCGGAATGGCCCGCCGAGGAGCGGGTCGTCTTCGCGGCGGTTCTCGAGCGCTTCGTCGAGACGCTGCGCGCGGGCGGTACGCCGCCCAGGCGGTCGTGAGCCTCGCCGGGATGCTCCGCGTCTCCGGGTGAGGCGCCCGGCGGCCTCGAACTCCCTTGGCGTTAAAGGCAGTTGGGTTTGACCGAGGCGGCCTGGCGAGTGAGGTGGCGTAGCGGTCAGGTGGTTGTGGTGAGGCGTCTGATGCGGTCCTCGTCGGTGGTGCGCGGGCAGGTGACGCAGGTGTCCTGGGGGCGCAGCGTGTAGAACATGCAGCAGCCCGCGCGGTTCCGGGTCGCCAGCGCTTCACCCTTCGGTCCGGTCAGCTCGCGGAAACCGGCGCTGCCCACGAACGGAGCGGTGGCGCCCGGCAGCAGCCGCTCCAGCGCGGCCACCGCACGCGGCTCCTCGCCCAGCAGATGCCCCACGTACCACAGACCCTCGACGATCTCGTCGGACGCCATGCCCCACAGCGCCCGCGGCCCGCGCCGCATCCGGGCGCGGAAACCCTCCAGTACGGGCCGCAGATGCTGGGCCACCGCCGCCCGTACCTCCGCCCGCAGCGCCTCTTCGTCCACGACGACCCGGGCGCCGGGCAGCGCCGCAGCCGGATCGTCCGGAAGGCAGCTGAACGTGCTGATCCGCACCGCCATCCGGCCCAGCTCACGCTGGAAGGAGACGTCCTGCACGGGCAGCCGCGGCACCCGGCGGTGCAGGAACCAGGGGATGGTGATCAGCAGGCAAGCGGGCCAGGCGTAGCGGTGCAGGGCGAAGCTCGCGATGACGTCCGGCCGGGCACGCTGTCCGTAGTCCCGCACGATCTGGGCGTCGTCCCAGGCGAGAAAGGCATCCAGGCTCTCGCCGCCGGCCGCGAGCCCGGCCGCGCAAACCCAGCCGTCGCCGCTGGGCGGTGCCGCGTCCCGCAGGGTCACCCGCAGACCGGGGAAGACTGCGGAGAGTCGGGCGTAGGCCTCGGCGACGGGGTGGGCGGCGGGCGGAGCGGCGGGGGCACGGGTCATGCGGGAGACCACCGAATCGCGATCGTTAGCAGGTAAGCCTTACCTTATCCGAAGGCTACCCGCGCCCGCTGAGCGCCAGTCCTGGCGGCCCGCACGGCTTCCGGACGGGTTTACGGATTTGAACTGTGGCGCGCGCCGCCTATGGTGCTGGAAACGTCAGGAGGAAACGTCATGGAGCAGCGCACAGCGGAACAGGAGCCGCGCGCTCGGGCGTGGGTGCCCGTGCAGGCCGGTCCCGCGGTGCCCCGGCGGCACTCCGTCCGCGGCCAGGTGCTGGCCGCGCTGCGCCATGCACTGGTCGGCGGGGAGCTGGCCCCGGGCGAGGTCTACTCCGCGCCCGCACTCGCCGAGCGCTACGGCGTCTCCGCGACCCCGGTCCGTGAGGCCATGCAGCAGCTCGCGGGCGAGGGCGCCGTCGAGGTCGTGCCCAACCGCGGCTTCCGGGTCGCCGAACGCAGCTCCCGCGACCTCGCCGAGGTGGCCGAGGTCCGGGCGATGCTGGAGGTGCCCGCGATCGTCCGGCTGGCGCGGGCGCTGCCCCCCGAGCGCTGGGCGGAGCTGCGCCCGCTCGCCGAGGCGGGCGTCGCGGCCGCCGCCCGCGGTGACCGGGTCGGCTACGCGGAAGCCGACCATGCCTTCCACGACGCCCTGATGTCGCTGACCGGCAACCGCCGGCTCACCGAGGTCACCGGCGATCTGCTGCGCCGCGCCCAGTGGCCGGTGGCCCACGGCCCCCGGCGGCGTACGGCCGAGATGCTGGCCGACGCCTCCGAGCACACGGCGCTGCTGGATGCGCTGGCCGCCCAGGAGTACGCGGTGGCCGAGCGGATCGCCCGCGAACATGTGTCGGTGGCCCGCCACCCGCACTGAGCGGGGCACCCGGCGGCTCAGCCGGGGAGCAGCTCCTCCAGCGGCAGCGCTGCGACATCGGCGGCGGGCCGGGAGAGATAGAGATCGGCGTGGTAGAAGCCGTCGGACTCCTTGCCCGCGGTGGACAGGCCGCGGGCGGCCAGCGCCTCGAACGCCGCCTGCCGCTCATTGCCGTCGGCGAACCGCCGCTGCCGGAACGTACGGGTGGTGAGCTTCTCCGTCACCAGGCCGGCCCGCGCCAGCACAGCGGAGACCGGCTGGTAGGACACCTCGCGCAGCACGAACGCGGCGACCCAGGGCGGTGTGGAGACACAGTCGAAGAGGCGGGAGAAGGTACGCGCGGAGATATAGCCGACGCCGCCGGTGACGGTGATCAGATCGGTGTCGGCCAGTACGCGCCGCAGCTGCGGACTCGGCTCGTCGAGCTCCAGATTCTCCGCGAATCCGTGGTCGAGCAGACCGACCGTCCGGGCATAGCCGACCGCTCGGTCCGCCGCGTCGATGCCGGTCACCCGAAACGGTTCGGCACGTCGCCGGGTGGCGAAGAACGTGCGGTCCTCCTCGGTGAGTTCACGGGTGGACGGCAGGGTCTGGGCATTCGCGGCGTAGCGGTCGTAGAGGTCGGTGAGGGACAGCCGGTGGTTGAGCAGCGCGGCGTTGACCCCGTATGAGCAGCAGAGGTCGACGACGTTCAGCGGGGGCCGGTCGCTCCGGTGCCGCTGCAGGGTCTCGGTCACGGCACGGAACACCGCTTGGCCGTGGTGCGGAATCTGGTAGTCCAGGGGGTGCAGTGTGGTGAAGTACCGGCGGGGATCCGGACAGTTGTAAATCGCCTCGAAATCCGCCTTGCCCCAGTCGGTTGCAGCGGTCGTGTTGGTCACTCCTGCTGTCATGTGGCCTCCTGAAAGGCTGTGCCAGTGGGTGGGGCCCGCTGGTCCCGGACCAGCATCCAGTCCCGGCCGCCGCCTCACAGTGCGACTTGCGGCCATTCTCGGGGCCCATGGGGCGTCGTGGGACGCCGCTGCCCCCGGCCTTCGGCCCATGGTCCCACCTCAGGGTTCGCCCGGCGCGTCGGCGGCCGCCCGGTGCGGCAACCGTCGTACCCCGGCCGATCCACCGCGAGGACCGTCGAGATCCAGCCAATCGCCGGGAAGGCCCGCATGGCCGAGGGCGGTGGGTTGACAACGAGAGGGTGAGTGGGGAAGGCGGCAGCGACGGGCGACGGTCAACCCTTGGCACTCTGCCGGGGTTGGCCGTCGCCCGTGAGCCTCGCGCCGGGCGCCGAGAGCCGCGCGGGACGCTGCCCATGCGCCTCAGGTCGCCGTGACGCCGGTGGACAGATGATCGGCGAGCCATGTCGGAACGCCGCCCATCAGGCGGAAGAGCCGCGCCGCTTCGGCGCGCAGCCGGTCAGCGTCGGCCTCCGGGGCGGCGTCCGCCAGCGCCACCAGGGCCGGTGCCGTGCCGACCAGGAAGCCCAGCTCCTCGCGGATCCGCAGCGACTCGGCGAAACCGTGCCGGGCCTCCGCCACCTCACCGTCGCGCAGCGCAAGTCCGGCCAGATGGCGCCAGGTGGACGACAACAGCAGGGTGTCGCCGTGCGCGGTGGCGCCGGCGTGCGCGCGGCGGTAGGCGGCCCGTGCCGCGTCCGGACTGTCGGCGATGTGCTCGGCCATCAGCCCGCGGCGGAAGTCCAGCAGCGGCCGGCCGGGCGCGCCGGGCACCAGCAGTGCGGCGGCCCGGCCGAGCGCCGAGCGCGCCTCGTCGGCCCGGTCCCGGACGCCCAGGACCGTGGCGGCGTACGCGAGATGGCCGCGCTCGCAGGCCGCGCCGCCCCGCTCGTCGTCATCGCCCGCCAGTGCCTCCGCGCTGCGCAGCGCGTCCTCGGCCCCGGCCCAGCCGGTGGCCGTGAACATGCAGCGTTCGACCAGCAGCGCGGCGCGCCGCAGCGCGGACGGCGCGTGACGGACCGAGTGCGGTTCCAGCAGCGCGGCCGCATCGTCCCAGCAGCCGCGGGAGCGCAGCCGCCAAACGGCACGGTCGAGGGGATCGTCCCCCTCGACCGTGCCGACTGCCCCTGCTTCCGGTGTGGATGCGGGTCCTGGTACCGCGAGCGATACCGGAACCGCAGAGCCGACCGGATCCGCGGAATCCGCGGATCCTGACATGGCGGTATCCGCCACATTGCCCTCCCCGAGCGCGCCATTGAGCTGGAAAATGCAAGCCGTTGGCGAATCTCAGCACGGATCCCGGCGTGCGGCCAAGGGGGTGGGTGAATGAATTCACAATCCCCGGGCGGGCGGTCAGGAGGCGTTGCACGGCTCTGATCGGGCGCTCCGCACACGACGGCCGTCCCGCGGCCGGCCGCCGTGGCACGTGAAGCCGCCCGATCGAATTACCCCGAATGGCGTAACCGGGACCGACCGGGCCGAACCGGCCGGTCCCGGGGGACGGCCGGGCGCGGTCCCGGATCCCGCCGGCGGGCGACGGGATTCGTGGGGTGCCGGCGGGCGACGGGATTCGTGAGGTGCCGGCGGGCGAAGGGAATCGTGAGGTGCCGCCCGGTCAGCTCATCCGCAGTGCCAGGAAGAAGTCGAGCTTGTCCTCCAGGCGGGACAGATCGCGGCCGGTGAGCTGCTCGATGCGGCCCACCCGGTAGCGGAGGGTGTTCACGTGCAGGTGAAGGCGGGCGGCGCAGCGGGTCCAGGAGCCGTCGCAGTCCAAGAACGCCTCCAGGGTGGGGATCAGTTCGGCGCGGTGCTTGCGGTCGTAGTCGCGCAGCGGGTCCAGCAGACGGGCGGTGAAGGCCCGGCGGACGTCGTCCGGTACGAACGGCAACAGCAGGACGTGCGAGGCCAGCTCCTCGTGTCCGGCGGCACAGACCCGGCCGGGGCGGGCGGCGGCGACCCGGCGGGCGTGCCGGGCCTCCTCCAGGGCGCCGCGCAGGCCCTCGGCCGAATGGACCGCGGCGCTCACCCCGACCGTCAGCCGCCCGTCGTCCGCCAGACCGCGGGCGAGCGGCTCCTTGACGGCGGAGAGCAGCTCAACGGCGTGCAGACCGGCCGCCGACGGGGCCCCGGGCTCGTCCGGGACGGGCAGCGGCACCAGCGCCACCGCCTCGTCGCCGGTGTGCGCCACGGCGATGCGGTCGGACGGCTCCGGGCCGAAGGTGCCGCGGTCGACGAGCATTTCCTCCAGCAGGGTCTGCGCCACCGGTCCGCCGGGAACGTCCCCGTCCTCCCACTCGACCCTGGCCACCACGATCTGCCAGTGCGGTGCGGCGCCCAGTCCGGGCAGCAGCACCGGGGCCGCCACCCGCAGCCGGGCCGCGATCTCGGCGGGCGGTGCGCCGGTCTGGACGAGTTCCAGCACCTCCTGGGCCAGCCGGCGGCGGACCGTACGGGCCGCCTCGCGCCGGTCGCGCTCCACGGCGATCAGCTGGGTGACCCCGTGCAGCAGGTCGAGGCGCTCCTCGGGCCAGTCGCCGGCGTCCGCCTCGACGGCCAGCAGCCAGTCGCTCAGCAGCGTCTGGCGCAGATCACGGCTCTCGTGGCGGATCGGGAACAGGGAGTACGTCGAATTGTCCAGGGTGACCCGGTGCGGGCCACGGCGGCCGGTGCGGGCCGCCGCCAGATGCTCGCCCGCGAGCCGCGCGGCCAGTTCACCGGACAGCTCGGGCCCGGAGTCCGCCAGCGTCGAGCCGGCGATCCGGCGGCCGGTGGGGGAGAGCACCCAGGCCCGCAGATCCAGGTCGGAGCCGAGCAGGTCCAGGACCACTTCCGGGCCGCCGCCCGTGGGGCCCGACGTCATCAGCCGCCGGTGGCGGTCCACGACGGCGGCCAGGTCACCGGCCCGCTCGCTGGAGACCTGGCGGACGACATGCTCGGTGATCGAGGCGAACGAGACATCCTCGACCACGGAGAACAGCGGCAGCCGGTGCCGCAGGCAGGCCTGTACGAGGTCGTCGGGGACCGAGCCCAGCTCCGCCTCGCCGGCCGCGAGCCCGGCGACCCCGGCGGTGGCCAGGATGCGGACGAACGGTTCGGAGTCGTCCGGTTCGCGGCGCCAGGCCAGACCCGTCAGCACCAGTTCGCCACCGGAGAGATAGCGGCTGGGGTCGCGCAGGTCGGTGGTCATCACGCCGCGTACCGTGCGGTCCAGCTCGTCCTCGCCCCCGAGCAGCCTCAGGCCCAGGGTGGGGGTGTCCAGGAGTGCGCGGAGCCGCATGACCTCGCCCGCCGTTCTTTGCTGTCTCGTGTTGCCGGTGAATGCCGCGAGGCGGTGCAGCCTCGTCTTTCGTTCGAATCTACAAGACAGCTGGGCTGGCCAGCCAACCGCTTCATGTTTTCGGTGACTGCACCGGGTGGGTCCCGGGCGCGTTCACTGAAGTCATCTGCAGGAACAAGACAGGAACAGCTCCGTGGCGATGCCGGTGCAGCGTCCTCACCATGAGGAGCGGACGACCCGGTTTCGTAGAATTCGTAGAAGAGGCCAACGATGGACTTCCTTCGCCCCGCCAGCTGGGAGGAGGCGCTCGCCGCCAAGGCCGAGCACCCTACCGCTGTGCCCATCGCGGGCGGCACGGACGTGATGGTCGAGATCAACTTCGACCACCGCCGCCCCGAGTACCTGCTCGATCTGAACCGCATCGGTGACCTGAGCGAGTGGGAGGTCGGAGAGAAGACCGTACGCCTGGGCGCCTCCGTCCCGTACACCATGATCATGGAGAATCTGCGGACCGAACTCCCAGGCCTGGCCCTGGCCTCGCACACGGTGGCCTCCCCGCAGATCCGCAACCGCGGTGGCGTCGGCGGCAACCTCGGCACCGCCTCCCCGGCCGGCGACGCGCATCCCGCGCTGCTCGCCGCCGGCTGCGAGGTCGAGGTGGAATCCGTACGCGGCCGCCGGATGATCCCGATCGATGACTTCTACACTGGTGTCAAGCGCAACGCCATGGAGCCCGACGAGCTGATCCGTTCGGTGCATCTGCCCAAGGCGGACGGCCCGCAGCAGTTCTCCAAGGTCGGCACCCGCAACGCCATGGTGATCGCGGTCTGCGCGTTCGGTATCGCGCTGCACCCCGCGACCCGCACGGTGCGCACCGGCATCGGCTCCGCCGCGCCCACCCCCGTCCGGGCCCGTACGGCCGAGGACTTCCTCGCCGCGGCGCTGGACGAGGGCGGCTTCTGGGAGTCGGCGGCCCCCATCCCGCCGTCCGTCGCCCGGCAGTTCGCGCAGCTCGCCGCCGGCGCCTGCAACCCGATCGACGATGTGCGCGGCAGCGCCAAGTACCGCCGGCACGCGGTCGGCATCATGGCGCGCCGCACCCTCGGCTGGACCTGGGAGTCCTACCGGGGCAACGAGAGGAGCGCACAGTGCGCGTGACATTCACCGTCAACGGCCGCGAGCAGGAGGCCGACGACGTCTGGGAAGGCGAGAGCCTGCTGTACGTCCTCCGCGAGCGGATGGGCCTGCCGGGCTCCAAGAACGCCTGTGAGCAGGGCGAATGCGGTTCCTGTACGGTCCGTCTGGACGGGGTTTTGGTGTGTTCCTGTCTGGTTGCCGCAGGGCAGGTCGAGGGCCGCGAGGTGGTGACCGTCGAGGGCCTGGCGGACTACGCCAGGCAGCGCGCCGAGCAGGGCGGCTGTGGCTCCGGCGCCTGCGGCAGCGGCGGCACCGGCGTGGACGAGGCCAAGCGGTGGCAGGCCGGGCCCGCCCCCGCGCAGACCGGCGAGAACGCCGCCCTCCCGCGGGAGATGCTCTCGCCGATCCAGCAGGCGTTCATCGACGCCGGTGCGGTCCAGTGCGGTTTTTGCACGCCGGGCCTGCTGGTCGCCGCCGACGAGCTGCTGGAGCGCAACGACTCCCCGTCGGACGCCGATATCCGTGAGGCGCTGTCGGGCAACCTGTGCCGCTGCACCGGCTACGAGAAGATCCTCGACGCGGTCCGGCTGGCGGCCGCCCGCGGCGAGAACCGCACCGCCGGACAGGGGGCCTGATCGCCATGGCTGACAAACCGACGCGCGTCGCCACCGCTCCGGGCCGCACCCCCACCAACCTCACCCAGGGCGGCAAGACCAAGGCCGGTATCGGCGAATCCACGCTGCGGCCCGACGGCATCCTCAAGGTGACCGGCGAATTCGCCTACTCCTCGGACATGTGGCACGAGGACATGCTGTGGGGTTTCACCCTGCGCTCCACCACCGCGCACGCCGAGATCAGGTCCATCGACACCTCCGAGGCGCTCGCGACCCCCGGTGTCTACGCCGTCCTGACCCACGACGACCTGCCCACCGACGTGAAGAACTACGGCCTGGAGATCAAGGACACGCCGGTTCTCGCGCACGGCAAGGTACGTCATCACGGTGAGCCGGTGGCGCTGGTCGCCGCCGACCACCCGGAGACCGCACGCCGCGCCGCCGCCAAGATCAAGATCGACTATGCCGAGCTGCCGGTCGTCACCGACGAGGCCTCCGCCACCGCCGAGGGCGCCCCGCTGGTCCACGAGAACCGCGACGACCACCACGCGGGCCGTGTCCCGCACCCGAACATCGTGCACCGCCAGCCGATCGTCCGCGGCAACGTCGCCGAGGCCGCCGCGAAGGCCGATGTCATCGTCTCCGGCGAGTATGTCTTCGGCATGCAGGACCAGGCCTTCCTCGGTCCGGAGTCCGGCCTCGCGGTGCCCGGCGAGGACGGCGGCGTCGACCTCTACGTCGCCACCCAGTGGCTGCACTCCGACCTCGGCCAGATCGCCCCCGTCCTCGGCCTGCCCGAGGACAAGGTGCGGATGACGCTCTCCGGCGTCGGCGGCGCGTTCGGCGGTCGTGAGGACCTGTCGATGCAGATCCACGCCTGCCTCCTGGCGCTGCGCACCGGCAAGCCCGTCAAGATCGTCTACAACCGCTTCGAGTCCTTCTTCGGGCACGTCCACCGGCACCCGGCGAAGCTCTGGTACGAGCACGGCGCCACCAAGGACGGCAAGCTCACGCACCTCAAGTGCCGCATCGTGCTGGACGGCGGCGCCTATGCGTCCACCTCCGCGGCCGTCGTCGGCAACGCCGCCTCGCTCGGCGTCGGCCCGTACGTGGTCGAGGACGTCGACATCGAGGCCCTCGCGCTGTACACCAACAACCCGCCCTGTGGCGCGATGCGCGGCTTCGGCGCGGTCCAGGCGTGCTTCGCCTACGAGGCGCAGATGGACAAGGTCGCCAAGGAACTGGGCCTGGACCCGGTCGCGTTCCGGCAGCTCAACGCCATGGAACAGGGCACGCTGATGCCGACCGGGCAGCCGGTCGACTCGCCCGCCCCGGTCGCCGAACTCCTGCGCCGGGTCAAGGCGATGCCGCTGCCGCCGGAGCAGCAGTGGCTGGCGGCCGGTGAGGGCGCCGATGTCCGTGCGCTGCCCGGCGGACTGTCCAACACCACCCATGGCGAGGGCGTGGTCCGCGGTATCGGCTACGCCGTCGGCATCAAGAACGTCGGCTTCTCCGAGGGCTTCGACGACTACTCCACCGCCCGGGTACGGATGGAGGTCGTCGGTGGCGAGCCGGTCGCCACGGTCCACACCGCGATGGCGGAGGTCGGCCAGGGCGGTGTCACCGTCCACGCCCAGATCGCCCGCACGGAACTGGGCGTCCAGCAGGTCACCATCCAGCCGGCCGACACCCGGGTCGGCTCGGCGGGTTCGACCTCCGCCTCCCGCCAGACCTATGTCACCGGCGGCGCCGTCAAGAACACCTGTGAGCACGTCCGCGAGCAGGTGCTCGACATCGGCCGGCGCAAGTTCGGTACGTACCACCCGGCGTGGGCGACCGCCGAACTCCTGCTGGAGGGCGGCAAGGTCGTCACCGACGGCGGGGAGGTTCTCGCCAACCTGGCGGAGGTCCTGGAGGGCGAGGCGGTCGATCTGGAGCTGGAGTGGCGCCACCGCCCGACCGAGCCCTTCGACCTGCACACCGGCCAGGGCAACGGCCATGTCCAGTACTCCTTCGCGGCCCACCGCGCGGTCGTCGAGGTGGACACCGAACTCGGCCTGGTCAAGGTCATCGAGCTGGCCGTCGCCCAGGACGTCGGCAAGGCGCTCAACCCGCTGTCCGTCGTCGGCCAGATCCAGGGGGGTACCACCCAGGGCCTGGGCGTGGCGGTCATGGAGGAGATCATCGTCGACCCCAAGACCGCGAAGGTGCGCAACCCTTCCTTCACGGACTACCTCATCCCCACGATTCTCGACACCCCGGCCATCCCGGTCGATGTGCTCGAACTCGCCGACGAACACGCCCCGTACGGGTTGCGCGGCATCGGCGAGGCCCCCACCCTGTCGTCCACCCCGGCCGTCCTCGCGGCGATCCGGAACGCGACCGGGCTGGAGCTCAACAAGACGCCGGTACGCCCCGAGCACCTCACCGGCACATAGCGGGCCGTCCGGGCCGTCCGGGCCGTCCGGGCCGTCCGGGGGCGGACCCCGGACACCGGCCTCCGGGCGGTGCGTGTCAGGGGGCCCTGTCGTCCTCCTCCGCGCACCGCCCGGAGTCCCACCCGCACCGCCCGGAGTCCCACCCCGCCCCCGCCCCCGCAGTCGCTGCTCCGCCTCGTCGGAGTCAGTACCCCACCGTCCGTCTCGGGCCGTCCCCCGGGTCGTGCAGCCGAAATTCCATCCCAAATCTCGCACTCGAGGCGAGTGCCCCTTTGAACCTTGGGAGCAAGGCACCATGACCCAGCAGTCGACAGAGCCCAGGACCACGGCGGAGGACGCCGGCGCCGGCTCGCGCCAGCCCGCCGGCCGGTCCTGGCTCGACCGGTACTTCCACATATCCGACAGAGGATCGACGCTCGCGCGCGAGGTGCGCGGCGGCATCACCACCTTCATGGCGATGTGCTACATCCTCCTGCTCAACCCGCTGATCCTGTCGACTCCGGACGTGGCGAAGCACACCCTCGCGCAGGCGGGCGTGGTGACCGCGACCGCGCTGGCCGCGGCGGTCTCCACGCTGCTGATGGGCTTCATCGGCAAGGTACCGCTGGCACTGGCGGCCGGTCTCAATGTCTCCGCCGCACTGACCGCACAGGTGGTCCCGCACATGACCTGGCCGCAGGCCATGGGCATGTGCGTGATCTATGGCGCGGTCATCTGTCTGCTGGTGGTCACCGGCCTCCGCGAGATGATCATGAACGCCATCCCGCCGGCGCTCAAGCACGCGATCACCATGGGCATCGGCATGTTCGTCGCCCTGCTGGGGCTGGTGAAGGCCGGTTTCGTGGGCAAGGGCGAGGGCGGCCCGGTCACCCTCGGTCTGACCGGGCAGCTGTCCGGCTGGCCGGTCCTGTTCTTCTGCGTCACCCTGCTGCTGATCTTCATGCTGCAGGCCCGCAAGGTGCCCGGTGCGATCCTCATCGGCATCGTGGCCGGCAGTGTGCTGTCCGTCGTCGCCACCAGGACCGGCGGACTGACCGCCAAGGACTGGGGCGGTACGCCCCCGGAGCTGAGCGGCAGCGCGGTCTCGATGCCCGACTTCGGCCTCCTCGGCCATGTCGAGTTCGGCGGCTGGGGCTCCATCGGCGCGCTCGGCGTCGGCATGATCGTCTTCACCCTGGTGCTGGCCGGCTTCTTCGACGCCATGGCCACCATCATCGGCGTCGGTACGGAAGCACATCTGGCCGACGACAAGGGCCGGATGCCGGGCCTGTCCAAGGCGCTGTTCGTGGACGGCGCGGGCGGTGCGATCGGCGGTGTGACCGGCGCGTCCGGCCAGACCGTGTTCATCGAGTCGGCGAGCGGCGTCGGCGAGGGGGCGCGCACCGGCCTGTCGTCCGTGGTCACCGGGCTGTTCTTCGCGGCCTGCCTGTTCTTCACGCCGGTCACCCAGCTCGTCCCGGCCCAGGTGGCGTCGGCCGCCCTCGTCGTCATCGGCTCGATGATGATGAGCGCCGCCGGCCACGTGGACTGGCGTGACCGCTCGGTGTCCATCCCGGTCTTCCTGACCGTGGTCCTGATGCCGTTCACCTACAGCATCACCGCAGGTGTCGGCGCCGGTGTTATCGCCTACGTTGCCATTAAGGCGGCGCAGGGCAAATGGCGCGAGGCCGGCGGCTTCATGTGGGTGCTGACCGCGATCTTCGTCCTCTACTTCTCGCTCCATCCGATCGAGCGGTGGCTGGGCGTCAAGTAGCCGCCCGCCCTCCCCCACTCCCGGCTTCGCCCGAGGGGGGGACCCCCATCCCGTCCATAAGGAGACCGACATGCTGGACATCGCCGAAGAACTGCACCGGTGGGTCGGGCAGGGCCGTGACTTCGCGGTGGCCACCGTGGTGGCCACCCACGGCAGCGCCCCCCGACGGCCCGGAGCCGCCCTGGCCGTCGACGGCGACGGCACGGCGATCGGGTCGGTCTCCGGCGGATGTGTGGAGGGGGCGGTGTACGAACTGTGCCAGGAGGCGCTGCAGACCGGCCGGCCGGTCCTGGAGCGCTTCGGCTACAGCGACGAGGATGCCTTCGCCGTGGGTCTGACCTGCGGCGGCGTCATCGACATCCTCGTCCAGCCGGTACGGACGGGCGCCCCGCGCTCCGCGGGCGACGGCGGGGCGGCGGGGGAGCCGGCGGACGGCGCGGCCGGCACGCTCGCCGCCGGGCTGGCCGCCGCCGCCACGGGGGAGGCGGCGGCGCTCGCCCGGATCATCGACGGCCCCGCCGAACTCCTCGGCCGCGCGCTGCTGGTCCGCCCCGACGGCAGCCACACCGGCACCCTCGGCGGCCACCCCGCCCTCGACCGCACGGCGCTCGCCCAGACCCGCGCCCTGCTGGACGCCGGGCGCACCACGACGGTCGAGATCGGGTCGGGCCCGGCACCCGAGGACGACGCCACGGGCGACGGCGCCTCGCAGCGGAGCGGCTCGCGGTGCGGCCGGCCGGTCGTCCTCCTCGTCGAATCCTCCGTCCCGCCGCCCCGCATGATCGTCTTCGGCGCCATCGACTTCGCCGCCGCGCTGGTCAAGGTCGGCAAGTTCCTCAACTACCACGTCACGGTCTGCGACGCCCGCCCCGTCTTCGCCACCAGGACCCGCTTCCCGGACGCCGACGAGATCGTCGTCGACTGGCCGCACCGCTACCTGGACTCCCAGGACCTCGACCCCCGTACGGTGCTGTGCGTCCTGACCCACGACGCCAAGTTCGACGTACCGCTGCTGGAGCGGGCGCTCAGGCTCCCGGTCGCCTACGTCGGAGCGATGGGCTCGCGCCGCACCCACCTGGACCGCCGGCAGCGGCTGCGCGACACCGGCCTGACCGAGCTCGAACTGAACCGGCTGCGCTCGCCCATAGGCCTCGACCTCGGTGCGCGCACCCCGGAGGAGACCGCGCTGTCCATCGCCGCCGAGATCGTCGCCAACCGCCGCGGCGGCACCGGCACACCGCTGACCGGCGCGCACACCCCCATCCACCACGACTCGGCCCGGCCGGTGGGGCGGATCGGGTCGGTGGCCTGAGGGCGTGGGGCCCGACGCGGCCCCGGCCCCGTTCGGCTTCAGGTGGCCGGTCGCTCACGCGTGCGCGGCGGCCTGGTCCTCGTTGGGCTCTCCGGTCTCCTCGCACACCGCGCATTGCACGACGTAGGTGATCCCGTTCAGGTGGTCCGGCGCCCGCTGGATCTGCGCCCGTCGTTTTCGCCGCAGCGGTACTCGCCGCCGGACCAGGCGGCCATCTCCATTTCGCGCAGCCGCTCGTGGCGGTCCTGTTCGATCCGTGCCATGGCCCAGCGGAGGATCGGCGGGGCTGTCACCGACGTCACGACGGCGACGAGGATGACGATGGTGTACATCGCCTCGCTGAGCACCCCGATCCTCAAGCCGATGGTGGCGACGACGATCTCCACCGCGCCACGGGCGTTGAGACCCGCGCCGATTGCCAGGCCCTCCCGGTGCGTCAGTCGGCTCAGCCGGGCCCCCAGGTAGCCGCCACCGAGTTTGACAGCGATGGCCAGGGCACAGACCAGGACGGCGATGAGCGCGACACCGGGGTCGGCCAGCACGGAGATGTCCATGCGCAGGCCCGCGCTCGCCAGGAACAGGGGGGCGAACACGGCGAGGACCAGGGTGCGCAGCGGGGCGAGTTTGGTGACCCCGACGGCGCCGTGCGAGCTGATCACCATGCCGACCACGAAGGCGCCGAGAGCGGCTTCCAGGCCGAGTGAGAGGGCGGCTGCGGATCCGCCCAGGATGAGCGCGACGGCGGTGGCGATGCTCGGGCCGGGGCCTTCGGCCCGGCCCGCGACGCGCAGTGCGGTTCGTGCCAGGGGACGCATCACCAGAGCGGCGGCAAGCAGGAAGGCGATCAGATGGACCACGCTGCGTACGAGGGCCGAACCGCTGTACCCCGATACCGTCATCCCGGACACGAGGGACAGCATCAGCCAAGCGACCACATCGTCACCCGCGGCGGAGGCCATCATCAGTTGACCGACATCGCGGTGCATCATCTTGAGATCCGTCAGGGTCTTGGCGATGACGGGGATGGCGCTCACCGCCATCACCACGCCGACCAGCAGGGCGAACGTCGTGCGGTTCCCCTCTGGGCCCACAAGCCATCGCGGGAGTAGGTAGCCGGTTGTGACGCCCAGCGTCAATGGGATCAGCAGCGCCGTGCCGCCGATGGTGGCAATGGTCCCCCGTCGGCGACGGAGCATGCGCACATCGAGATGTGCGGCCGCCACACCGACGAACAGGAGTACCCCGAACTGGGTGAGGGGTTCGAGTAGTTGCCCGTCCTTGCTCGACCACAGCCAGTGGGACGCGCTTGGGGCCAGCGCTCCGAAGACGCTGGGGCCGACCAGGACGCCGACCATGAGTTCGCCCACGATGGTGGGCATGCCGCACCGCATGGCCAGCCGGCCCAGGGCCGTCGCGCAGGCAAGCAGCACGGTGATCTGGAGCAGGAGCACGAGGAGTTGATGTGAGGTCATGGTTTCGATTTCCGCCTTACCTCGCATCGGGGGCAGGTGGCGCCGAAGCGGCGCCTCTGGGCGAAAACGGCTGCGATTCCCGCAGGCTGGAGAGCCCTCTTTGCCCCGCTGCGGGCCGTGCCGCGCGGTTGCTGAGCGCGTACTGTCCTGCGGCCAGCAGGACACAACTCAGTGCCTGTGCCGGGTGGAGGCGGAGGTCGCAGTCCGGGGCGGACCGGGGCCCCGGACGCGGCTCAGTGCTCACAGGAGAGCCCATGCACTCCGTGAGGTCGTCGGGAGTCGTTTCGAGGTGCAGTCCGCCAACGCGGCTACAGAGGGCTCGGTGGACCTCGAAGAAGCCCCGGATCTCGTCTTCAACGGCCGTCAGGCACCGGATCTTCCGGCCGTCGGCGGTCGTCCGGGTGTTGCCGTGCAGGGGGTCGCACATCCACAGCACATGGTGCGTCTCGGCCTGGACCGCCTGCACCAGCGCGGGCAGCAGGGCATGTACCCGGTCGGCTCCGAGGCGAGGGACCAGGGTCAGCCGCCCGGGTAGACGTGTGGGGTTGAGGAGTTCGCACAGCGCGACGAGTTGCTCGGGAGTGACGGTCGGACCGATCACGACTGCCACGGGGTTGGCGATGCCTGCGGCGAAGTGCACGTGCGCCCCGGCGGGGTCATTGGTGCGTTCGCCGATCCAGACAGTGTGCGCCGAGGTGGCGTACCACAGGCCAGTGGTCTCGCAGCGGCGGGTCAGCGCCTCCTCGTACGGAAGGATCAGGGCTTCGTGGGAGGTGAAGAGCGGCATGCCGCCCGGCACAGCCGCGTCAAGGCAGCGCAGCGCGTGGAGCGTGGCCACCGAGTGGAAGTAGGCCGTGCGCAGGCGCTGCAGGTCGGGTGTGCGGGAACGGACGGTGGGTTCGGCCCCGTTCACCATGTCGCCGCGGTAGCTGAGCACGGTGCGCGCACGGCCCTGGACGGTGGCAGTCTCCGTGGCTCGGGAGCGTGGTTGTGCGTACTGGCCGGCCCAACGGCCAATGGCGACGACCGGCTCGGTCGGCCGCATCATGTCCTGAAGAGTGTGGGCGAGTGTGGTCAGCAGCCGGTGCCGGCCGGCCACGCCATCGGTGGTGAGGGCGTCAAAGGTCTCGGCGCAGTCCCCTGCCTGGATCACAAACCCGTCGCCGTCGGTTGCCCGCGCCAGGAGGGACAGCAGGTGTCTGGCCTCCCTGGGCGGTGCGATGGCAGGCAGCCGGGCCAGGCCGCGCACGTCACGCTCGACGTCTTCCGGACTCGGCCAGTCGGGCTGTTGGGTGACCGGAAGGTTATGCCAGCTGCCCGGCGTCCAGGAGTGGGCAGCGTCACCGGTGCCCGGTTGCAGATCCGGCTTGATCAGCTCGGGGTTGAAGGTCTCGTTGATGTGGAGGACGGGCCGGTCGCCGTCGAGCAGGAGGTACGTTTTGTACGCGGCGGCCGGCGCCTGCTGGTCTTCCGGCCAGACGGTGAGGCCCGTGTCCAGGACACGGCGCCGCAGTCCCACGTCGGCAAGGTTGCGGCCAAGCGGACGGGCCGTGTCGGTGACCAACGGGCCCAGCACAGAGTCCTGGTGGCACACCGCCACGACCTCGTTGACGGACACGCACCGGCCGTGCTCGTCGTACAGCGCCGAGCGCCGTATCAGAGCCGTGGTGTCCGGCGCGAGCCGCAGAGCTGTCCTCGCGCCGGAAGGAAGCCCGGCGCCGGCCGTCTCGTACTGCTCACGCACCACGACCCGGACCTGAGTATTCGCCACCGCTTGCAGCAGCGCGGTGGTGGAACCGTCACTCGTCAGCAGCATCCGGGTGCCGGGATGCGCGAACATCCCGGCTTCCCGGACGTCAGCCGCTGCTGTCGCAGAAGCCGTTGATGGACCGCTCATGGCGTGCGAGGGTCCGCGGGGGTGTGTGGCCCGGTCGGGGCGGTGCCCGCTTCGTCCGGCGTGGCTTGTCGCGGCGGCGAGATCCTGGCCAGGCCCAGGCGGGGCGAGGTGATGAGCGTCAGTTCGCCGCCCGTCTCATGTCCATTGACGGGCTCCCAATGCGCGGGGGCGAAGTCCAGCGGGCTGACCGAGCGGCTGGTGCCCAGCTGGATGGCCCGCTGCTGCGCCTGATGGGCATCGTGCAGCAGATCCTCGGTGGCGATGCGCCGGCCCTCCGACGTCATGTCCCCGGCCTCGGCGAGATCAGTGAGCCCGGCACTGATGTCGGCGAAATCCCGGTTGGTGACAGTCTGCCGGTCAAGTGTCGGGACCTGGTGGCTGAGCTGGTGCGCCGACCAGAAGTACGACTGCTGGCCCCCATACTGCTCGTACATGCCGGAGACAAGCGTGAGCAGCCGGGCGTACGAACGCCGGTAGCAGTACTCGTAGAAGTCGAGCGCCTCCTGCTCGGTCGCCGTCCCCTCGCGCATCGCCAGGACTCCCGCTGCCGCCACGGTCGCGCTGTACAGGGCGAGGTGGACGCCGGTGGACAGCAGCGGGTCGAGGAAGCACGCGGCGTCCCCCGCGAGCATGTAGCCAGGGTCGCAGAAGCGGGAAGCGGCGTACGAGTAGTCCTGCTCGGCGCGCGCGTGCCCGATGAACTCACAGCCCTCGATCTGTGGGCGTATGTCGTCGGATTCGGCCATGAGCGCCTTCACCATGTCGTCCAGGGAGGAGAATTCAGCACGGCGTTCGCGGAACACGTCCCGGTGGGTAACGAACCCCGCGCTGAGCCGGCCGTCCGCCAAGGGAATGAGCCAGTACCAGCCGTTCGGAGCGGATATGGAATTAAGTCCGCCGGGCGGTGTGGCGGGCAGAGTTTTGCCGCCCTTCCAATAGCCCCAAACCGCGACGTTCTGGAAGACCTTGTGGTGCTCGCGGTTGCGGAATGTCTGCTGGGAGAGAACTCCGGCCCGCCCCGACGCGTCGATCACCCAGGAACAGGCCAGCCGCTCCGGTTGCTGCCCGTCCGGGCCTTTCCACCGGACGGCCACCGGTCGGTCGTCCTCGAACTCGACCTCCTGGACAGTGGCCTCCTCCACCACCCGGGCCCCCTGGTCACGGGCGTTGTCCAGCAGGATCTTGTCGAACTCACTGCGGTCGACCAGCCAGGAGCGCCGGTTCTCGCCGTAGATCTCCTGCCAGTTGATGACCCAGTCACCTTCGGGGCCCCAGCGGAAGAGCCCGCCACGCTTGTCCACGAAACCGGCCGCGTCGACTTTGGGCAGAGCCCCACTCAGCTCCAGTACGGGTGGGCAGGAGGCCAGCAGCGATTCCCCGATGTGGTAGCGGGGGAACTTCTCACGCTCCAGCAGGACCACATCGACGCCCTCCCGGGCAAGGAGGGCCGCTGCGGTGGAGCCGGCCGGGCCGCCGCCGATGATGACGACTGGGTGGAGAGATCCGGGTGATGGAGGTGTGCTCATGGTTATCTCCATAAAGTGTCCGGCAGTTAACAGATGACTGAACTGTCCGGCAGCCAACAGATGCTGAACTGTCCGCAGTTAACGGATGGCTGAGGTTTCCGGCAGGCCACAGATGGCCGAAGCGTCCGGCAGTTAACGGATGGCCGAAGCGTCCGGCAGTTAACGGATGGCTGAAGGTTCCGGCAGCCAACAGATGGCTGAACTGTCCGCAGTTAACAGATGGCTGAGGTTTCCGGCAGTTAACGGATGGCCGAAGCGTCCGGCAGTTAACGGATGGCTGAAGTGTCCGGCAGTTAACAGATGACCGAGCGGTTGGTCCCGGATGTCACCCTGGGTGCGGCACGTACCGCCTGCCTGATCGGGATGTTGTCAGAATGTGTTATCTGACAGTCCGCCAGCGGGTTAACGGTGGGCTCTTCTGAAGCGTGGGCACCGTTTGTATGCGGCGGCGGCCAGCGTAGACCTGATCAGCCCCCGATGTCGAGAACCTGTCAATCCGCTGGGTTTCGTAGATGCCCTCCGCTTTGCGTCCAGGCGCTCCTGGACGTGGTTGCCGGCCCTGTTCTCGCGCACACGCCCCGCACTGCCGCGTCATCTTCACGGTGAACGAGAGGAAGCGTCCGGGACGCGACACCGCAGAGCTGTCCGCGCTCGCCGACCATCTCACCGCCCACGGCCTGGTCCTGGAGGTGCTCGCCGGCCCCTCCTCTACGGGAGCGCCCCGGCCCGGCGCGCCGCGATCACCGCCTGCAGCCGGGTGTGCGCGCCCAACTTACGCATACAGGAACGGAGATAGCTCTTCACTGTCTCCGGGCGCAGCCCCAGCCGCTCCGCCACCACCGTATTCGTCGCGCCCGACGCCACACAGGCCAGTACGTCCACCTCGCGCGGCGACAGGACGGGGCCCGCACGGACCGTGCCGGGCCGCCTCGACGAGGCCGCCGCGAGCCGGCCGCACGCCGCCAGCATCTCCTGCCGCAGCAGCGGATCGGCGATCCGCTGTGCCAGCGCGCGCAGTTCGCCGTGCGTCTCTCGTACCTCCTCCCACACCGCCGGATCGGCGGCGGTCGGCTGACGGGCCAGCGACAGCAGCCGGGCCGCCTCGTCCTGCAGCAGCAGCGTCTGCTCCAGCTCCCGTGCCGCCTCCACGGCCGCCGACAGCGGCCGGTCGCCGAGCCGCACCGGGCGGCGCAGCGCCCCGTACAGCACCCCGCGCACCCGGCGCCGGACGATCACCGGCACTGCAAGCACCGACCGCAGCCCCTCCGCGGCCACCGCCGCGTCGTACTCGTGGCTGATCACCGGCGAGGTGCTGTAGTCGGTCACCGCGAGCGGCCGCGACAGCGCCACCGCCTTCCCGCCCAGCCCGCTGCCCCGCAGGATGTCCAGGCCCCGCAGCACCGTGGTCTCCGTACCGGCCAGCTCATTGATGCGGTAGCGCCCCGTACCGGCCAGCAGCCCGCCGAAGACGACCGGCAGCCCGCTCGCCCGCCGCAACCGCGACAGCGCCGCCCGTACGTCCACCGCATCGTTCGCCCCCGACCCGAGCTGCACGCCGAAACCTCCGCTTCCCCCCATTCGGGGGTGGTGAGACCTGCGCCACTGATTACACGATGGCAGGGAGCGGTGCGGCAATGAGGAGGACACATGACGGACACGGAAAACGGTGCCAGGGGCCGCGCACCGGCCGCCACCGAGGAGTTCCGGGCGGCGCGGGATCTCCTGCTGCGGCACCGGGAGGACTATGACGCGGCCCGCGCGGGGTTCCGCTGGCCCCGCCCCGAACACTTCAACTGGGCGCTGGACTGGTTCGACACCCTCGCCCGCGGCAACGACCGCACCGCGCTGCACCTCGTGGAGGAGGACGGCAGCGAGACCCGGCTGAGCTTCGCGCAGCTGCGCCACCGCTCCGACCAGGCGGCCAATTGGCTGGCCGGCAACGGGGTACGGGCCGGCGACCGCATCGTCATGATGCTCGGCAACCAGGTGGAACTGTGGGAGACCGCGCTGGCCGCGATGAAGCTGCGCGCCGTGGTCATTCCGGCGACACCCCTGCTGGGCGCCGCCGATCTCGCCGACCGGATCGACCGCGGCCGGGCCCGGCACGTCATCGTGCGCGCCGCGGACACCGGCAAGTTCGCCACCGTACCGGGCGCCTACACCAAGATCGCGGTCGGCGGCGCGCCGGACGGCTGGCTGGCATACGAGGAGGCCTACGACAGCCCCGGCGACTATGAGCCGGACGGACCCACCCGGGCCGACGACCCCCTGATGCTTTACTTCACCTCCGGCACCACCGCCCGCCCCAAGCTCGTCGAGCACACCCATGCGTCCTACCCCATCGGCCACCTCGCGACGATGTACTGGATCGGTCTGCGGCCCGGCGATGTGCATCTCAACATCTCGTCGCCCGGTTGGGCCAAACACGCCTGGTCCAACCTCTTCGCGCCCTGGAACGCCGAGGCCACCGTCTTCCTCCACAACTACACCCGCTTCGACGCGGCCCGGCTGATGACCGAGATGGACCGGGCCCGGGTCACCAGCTTCTGCGCCCCGCCGACCGTCTGGCGGATGCTCATCCAGGCCGATCTGTCGGCGCTGCGCACCCCGCCGCGGGAGATCGTCGCCGCCGGCGAACCCCTCAACCCGGAGATCATCGAGCAGGTGCGGCAGTCCTGGGGCGTGACGATCCGGGACGGCTTCGGACAGACCGAGACCGCCGTCCAGGTGGCGAACACCCCGGGACAGACCGTCAAACCGGGCTCCATGGGCCGGCCCACCCCCGGCTACGACGTCGTCCTGCTCGACCCGGTCAGCGGCGCACCGGCCGACGAGGGCGAGATCGCCCTCGACCTCGCCGGCCGCCCGGTCGGCCTGATGACCGGTTACCAGGGCGACCCGGTGCGCACCGCGGAGTCGATGGCCGACGGCTACTACCGCACTGGCGACATCGGCTCGCGCGACAGCGACGGCTGGATCACCTACATCGGTCGCGCCGACGATGTCTTCAAGGCATCCGACTACAAGATCTCCCCGTTCGAGCTGGAGAGCGCCCTGCTGGAGCACGAGGCGGTCGCCGAGGCCGCCGTGGTGCCGGCCCCCGACCCCGTGCGGCTGTCCGTACCCAAGGCGTATGTCGTGCTGGCGGCCGGGTGGTCGCCCGGTCCGGAGACCGCGAAGGTGATCTTCGCGCACTCCCGTGACGTCCTGGCCCCCTACAAGCGCATCCGGCGGCTGGAGTTCGCCGAACTGCCGAAGACCGTCTCCGGCAAGATCCGCCGTATCGAACTGCGCGAGCGCACCGCGCAGGGCGACGGCGGCGCCGAATACCGGGAGGAGAACCACCGATGAGCCGGCCGCACCAGGAGCTGTCGTACGCCGGCGGGATCGCCGAGCAGCCGCTGCTCGGGCACACCATCGGCGCCGATCTGGCCCGTATCATCGCCCGGTTCGGCGACCGGGCGGCGCTGGTCGAGGTGGCGAGCGGCCGCCGCTGGACCTACTCCGAACTGGGCCGCGCGGTCGACGAGGTGGCGCTCGGCCTGCTCGCCAAGGGCGTCCGCAAGGGCGACCGGGTCGGCATCTGGGCGCCCAACTGCGCCGAATGGGTCCTCGTCCAGTACGCCACCGCCAAGATCGGCGCCATCCTCGTCAACCTCAACCCGGCCTACCGCGTCCACGAGTTGGCGTACGTCCTGCAACAGGCCGGCATCACCGTCCTGGTCTCCGCGACCCACCACAAGACCAGCGACTACCGCCGGATGACCGAGCAGGTGCGCGCCGAGAGCCCGGCGCTGCGCGATGTGGTCTACATCGGCGACCCGACCTGGGGCGGGCTGCTGGCGGCCGGTGCCACCGTCCCGCACACCCGGCTCGCCGAGTGCGAAGAGGCCCTGACCGCCGACGACCCGGTCAACATCCAGTACACCTCGGGCACCACCGGCTTCCCCAAGGGCGCCACCCTCTCCCACCACAACATCCTCAACAACGGCTACGGGGTCGGCGAGACCGTCGCCTACACCGAACACGACCGGGTGTGCCTGCCGGTGCCCTTCTACCACTGCTTCGGCATGGTCCTGGGCAACCTCGCCATCACCACGCACGGCGCCTGCATCGTCATCCCGGGTCCCGGCTTCGATGCCGCCACCACCCTCCGGGCCGTCCAGGACGAGCGCTGTACCTCCCTCTACGGCGTCCCCACCATGTTCATCGCCGAACTCAACCACCCCGACTTCGCCACCTTCGACCTCTCCTCCCTCCGTACCGGCATCATGGCGGGCTCGCCCTGCCCGGAAGAGGTGATGAAGCGGGTGGTCGCCGAGATGCACATGGCCGAGGTCTCCATCTGCTACGGCATGACCGAGACCTCCCCGGTCTCCACCCAGACCCGCCGCGAGGACGACCTCGAACACCGCACCGCGACCGTCGGCCGGGTGCTGCCGCACATCGAGGTGAAGGTCGTCGACCCGGCGAGCGGGGTGACCGTGCCCCGAGGCGTCCCCGGCGAGCTGTGCACCCGCGGCTACAGCGTGATGCTCGGCTACTGGGAGGAGCCCGCGCGTACCGCGGAGGTCATCGACGCCGCCCGCTGGATGCACACCGGTGATCTCGCGGTGATGAACGACGACGGCTACGTCCGGATCGTCGGCCGGATCAAGGACATGATCATCAGGGGCGGCGAGAACGTCTCCCCGCGGGAGATCGAGGAGTTCCTCCACTCCCACCCCAAGATCGCCGACGTCCAGGTCGTCGGCGTCCCCGACGAGAAGTACGGCGAGGAGATCGCCGCCTGCGTCATCCTCCGCGACCCCCAGGACCCCCTCACCCGCGATGAGTTGGCGCGCTACTGCCGCTCCCGCCTGGCCCACTACAAGGTCCCGCGCTACCTCGACATCCTCGACGCCTTCCCGATGACGGTCAGCGGCAAGGTCCGCAAGATCGAGCTACGGGAGCGGCTGGCGAGGGAGCGGGGGCAGATATCGAACTGACTCCCCGCATGGCGATCAGCGCGGCCGGGTGCCGGCCCGCTGCCCGCCCGCGGCGGCCGGTCAGCCCCGTCGCTCGCCCGGCCAGTCGAGCAGCAGGCGCTGGGCGCGGGGCAGCGAGGCGACGACGAGATCGTAGGAGTCCTCGATCATGTCGAGGACGAGCCGGTCGGCGAGGCCGCCGCCCGCCGGCGAAACGGTGTTCCAGTGACGCTTGTTGAGGTGATATCCCGGCACCACCTCGGGGTGCGCCGCCCGCAGCCGCTCCGCCAGCTCCGGGTCGCACTTGAGGCTCACGGTGAGCGGTTCGTCCGTCAGCGCTGTCAACGCGAAGATCTTGCCGCCGACCTTGAAGGCCGACACATCCGGGTTCCGCGGGAAGGGGAATTCCTCGACCGCGCCGGGGAAGTCCAGGCAGACGGCCCGTAGGGCGTTCGCGTCGATCATGTGGTCATTATGTCCGGCGGGCAGCAGCCTTTGCTGGCACGTCACCTTCGGTGGGCCCGCCCACCAGGACATACCGGCCGCGTTGACCGGCCCCGTTCACGACCGGCTGCCCGGCTCCCGTCGCATGCACACCCGAGGCCGGCTGTCGAGGCCCAGTGCCGCCTCGCGGGCGCGGACCGCCCGTAGTCCCGGTGTGAGTTCGGCGTCGCCGAGGACCCGGAAGCCGATCCTGCTGTAGTACGGCGCGTTCCACGGCACCTCGGCAAAGGTGGTCAGGGTCAGCGCGGCCCCGCCGCCGTCCCGCTCCGCCCGGTCGATGAGCGCCCGGCCGATGCCACGGCGGGCCTGCCGCGGATCGACCGACACCTGCTCGATGTGGGTGCATCCGTCGACCGGCTCCCACAGCAGGAAACCGAGAGGTTGCCCGGTCGCGTCCGTGGCCCCGCGGCCCGGCTCCTCATAGGCCGCCAGGGCCCGCCCCGCACTCCGCAACGCCGTCAACTGCGCGAGCGACGGCGGCTCGTCGTCCGCCACCGCAGCCATACCGAGCCCGCGGAACGCCTCACCGGCGGCTCGTTCGATGTCGCGCAGGACGGGGAGGTCGGCGAGGGACGGCGCATGGATGATCACGGGGCCAGTGTCGCGGGTGGGGGCGGGCGCGGCGAGCGGATTTCCGCAGGGCCTCCAAAGCGGCCGGCGGGCTCGGGGCGTTCATGGCCGCCGGCTTCCCGGAACTTGCCCCTGCAGAGCCCCCGTGCGTCGGGAAACCCCGGAGTCCGCCACACGATCACCGCCCCGTCGAGCCGTACTTGATCAGTTCGTCGGCCGGGTCGTTGACCGGCTGCGGGGTGCCCGTGAGGTCCATGACGAACAGCGGGATGTGCAGGTCGTCGGCGCGGGACCGGGCATCGCGGGCGTAGCCGGCGAGTGAGAAGAAGACGGCGATGGCCGAGTTGTTGAGCCCGTTGAGCCAGACGCATTCGATCTCGCGCAGCTGGGTGGCGCGGGTGGTCGGGTCGACCTGGGCGACCACGCCCGTGCCGCGCAGGTCCACGCCGGAGGCGGTGCGCTCCTGGGTCCGTGCGACATCGGCGTAGCCCAGCCACTTCAGATACTGCTCGGCGGCGGTGACGCAGTCGCGGGCCGTACGGATGGTGACCGGGCGGAACGCGGGCCGCAGGATGGCGCGCGGGGTATCGGGGGCGGGTGGCGTCGCGGGCCTCGGTACGGGCGGGCCGAACGAGGGGAAGTTCGGCGACGGTTGGGCGGGTGCGGGGGCGACCGGAACCCGGACGACCGTGCCGCAGGCACAGCCGGACTCCGGCGCCGGCCACTCGTCCTGCCGTCCGCAGACCTCGCAGCGCACCTCCACCCAGGAGCCCTGCCAGGTGCGGTGGACTATCTCCACCGGCACCCCGCCGCGCAGTACGGGCATGGTCAGCGGGGCACCGCACGCGCACGGGAAGGTGGGCGGGGTGAAGGCGTTCTCGCGGCGGCACGTGGGGCACCGCACCGGCACGCTGTCGGCCATGTCGACTCCTGGCAGGTCGGGCGGCAGACGGGTCGGATCTGCTGCTGTCCCCATGGTCTCTCCAAAATCGGGCGCAGGGGGGCGATTTGCGAGGAGAGGCGCAGGTGGGGGAGGACAGCCGGGGGACACGGCGCACGGGGGGAGCGCGCCGCGGCGTACGAGGGCCGTGGGGGCGGGGCGCGCGAGGGCCGTGGGGGCGGGGCGCGCGAAGGGCCCGGAATCCGTGACCGTACGGATTCCGGGCCCGCTGTGGTGCCCGTCCGGCAGCGCGAGAATCGGGCGCGACAGGACATCGCGCCGCCGGACGGAGTCTGTGGGGTGAGGGTGAGGAGGTGGGGGTGAGGAGGCGGGCTCCGCGGTGGGGGAGAGGCCCGCCCTTCCTGTCGGGCGGGCACGGCCACCGCACTGGGTTCTCCCTGGGTACCGCGGAGCTCGCACTACCTCTCCGTACCGGCCGGCCACCCCTCAACGGGCCGGCCGCCACGGATGCGCAAGGATGCTGACCTCCCGTCAGTCCTCGCGCAGTTCACGCACCCTGGCCTCGACGCGCGTGCCGTAGTCCGGGTCGGCGGCGTGGAAGTGGGCGAGGTTCTTCTCGATCACATCGTCGCGGCCGACCTGGGAGAGGCCGCCGGCGATGTTGTTCACCAGGCGGTTCTTCTCGTCCTCGGACATCAGGCGGTAGAGCTCACCGGCCTGGCAGAAGTCGTCGTCCTTGGTGTGTGCCGGGGCCTCGTGTGTGCCGGTGTAACCGGAGACGGCGAGCGGGGCGGAGAGCGCCTCGTTCGTCTGCACCGGGCCGGAATACGAGTTCGGCTCGTAGTTCTTGGCGTGCCGGTCGTAGCCGTTGGTGGCCATGAGGCCGTCGCGGCCGTAGTTGTCGGCCCGGGTCGCCTTGGGGGCGTTCACCGGCAGCTGGGTGTGGTTGACGCCCAGCCGGTAGCGGTGTGCGTCGGCGTAGGCGAACAGCCGGCCCTGGAGCATCTTGTCCGGGGACGGACCGATGCCGGGCACGAAGTTGTTGGGGGAGAAGGCGGACTGCTCGACCTCGGCGAAGACGTTGTCGGGGTTGCGGTCCAGGACCAGACGGCCCACTCGCTGCAGTGGGTAGTCGCGGTGCGGCCACACCTTGGTCAGGTCGAACGGGTTGAAGCGGTACCCGGCCGCCTCGGCCGCCGGCATGATCTGCACATACAGCGTCCAGGAGGGGTAGACGCCCCGCTCGATGGACTGCAGCAGATCGGTCTGGTGGCTGTTCGGGTCCTTGCCGGACAGCTCGGCGCCCTGCTCGGCATCCAGGCAGCGGATGCCCTGGTTCGTCTTGAAGTGGTACTTGACGAAGAAGGCCTCGCCCTCGGCGTTCGTCCACTGGTAGGTGTGCGAGCCGTAGCCGTTCATGTGGCGGTAGGAGGCCGGGATGCCGCGGTCGCCCATCAGCCAGGTGACCTGGTGCGTCGCCTCGGGGGCGTGCGCCCAGAAGTCCCAGACGTTGTCCGGCTCCTGCTTGCCCGTGAAGGGGTCGCGCTTCTGGGAGTGGATGAAGTCGGGGAACTTGATCGGGTCCTTGATGAAGAACACCGGGGTGTTGTTGCCGACGAGGTCGTAGTTGCCCTCTTCGGTGTAGAACTTCAGCGCGAAACCGCGCGGGTCACGGGCTGCGTCCGGGCCGCCGAGATTGTCCGCGACGGTCGAGAAGCGGATGAAGGTCTCGGTCCGCTTGCCGACGGTGTCGAGGAAGGCGGCGCGGGTGAAGCCGGTGACGTCGTCGGTCACCTCGAAGTAGCCGTACGCGCCGGAGCCACGGGCGTGCACCACACGCTCCGGGATGCGCTCGCGGTTGAAACGGGCGAGCTTCTCCAGCAGGTGCTGGTCCTGGAGGATGATCGGGCCGCCGACGCCGGCGGTGGCGGAGTTCTGATTGTCGGCGACGGGGGCGCCAGCCTCCGTAGTGAGAAAGCGCGCCGTCAGCGTGGGCTTCGACATGGTGACCTTCCGTACGAGAGCGCGGAAGTCGGCTTCCGCTGTCGGAGCGTAAGAAGCGCTCCGACCAAACGTCAACAGTTTGTTGAAACAACCTGAGGGGTGTCCGGGGGATTCCGGGCGGCGGCCACGCCTGGGCGCGACAGGACAGGTGTCAGCGCGGCCACCGCCCGGAAGTTGGTGGGGGACCTGCTCCAAGTCCCCTCAGCTTCCGGCGGTGTGCCCGGAGAGGCGTTCGACGCCGCGGAGGAGGGCGGAGTGGTCGAGGCCGCCGTCACCTTGGGCGCGGAGGGAGGCGACGAGGCCGGCGACGAGGGTGCCGACGGGGAGGGCGGCACCGACGGTGCGGGCGGCGTCGGTGACGATGCCCATGTCCTTGTGGTGGAGGTCGATGCGGAAGCCGGGCCGGAAGTCGCGGTTTTGGAAGTTGTCCTTCTTGCGGGCCAGGACGGTGGAGCCGGCGAGGCCGCCGGCCAGGACGTCGAGGGCGGCGGTCAGGTCGACGCCGGACTTCTCCAGGAAGACGACGGCTTCGGCGCAGGCCTGGATGTTGACGGCGACGATGAGCTGGTTGGCGGCCTTGACGGTCTGGCCGGCGCCGTGCGGGCCACAGCGGACGATGGTCTTGCCGAGGGCTTCCAGCAAGGGGTGGGCGGCATCGAAGTCGGCTTGCTCGCCGCCGACCATGATCGACAGGACGGCTTCGACGGCGCCGGCTTCGCCGCCGGAGACGGGGGCGTCCAGGACGCGGATTCCCTTGCCTGCCGCGGCCTCGGCCAGGTCGACGGAGGTCTGGGGGGTGATCGAGGACATGTCGATCAGCAGGGCGCCGCGCCGGGCGTGGGCCAGGATGCCGTCGGGGCCGTAGGCGATCGCCTCGACCTGCGGGGAGGCGGGGACCATGGTGATGATGACGTCGGCGTCGGCGACGGCCTCGGCCAGGGACGCGGCGGCGGTGCCGCCGGCCGCGGCCAGGCGCTCCAGCTTGTCGGCTTCCAGGGTGTAGCCGGTGACGGGGTAGCCGGCCTTGAGCAGATTCTCGGCCATGGGGGAGCCCATGATGCCGAGACCGATCCATGCGATCTTGGGCAGGTTGGTCATGAGGAGGCCTCTTTCCGAAGCGGTGGGACGTCAGGCGCGGGCGGCGCGCAGGGGGGCGGGCAGCCAGGCGAAGGCGCCTGCGCTGGGCTGGTCGCCGGGCTTGTACTCCAGGCCCGTCCAGCCGTCGTAGCCGGCCTTCTTCAGCCGTCCCAGCAGTGCGGGGAAGTCCAGTGAGCCGGTGCCGGGGGCGCCGCGGCCGGGGCTGTCGGCGATCTGCACATGCGCGGTCTTGGCGGTGTAGCGGTCGATGACCTCGTCCAGGTCCTCGCCGTTCATGGACAGGTGGTAGAGGTCCATCAAGAAGCGGGCGTTGTCCAGGCCGGTGGCGGCGTTGACCGCATCGACGACCTCGATGGCCTTCGGGGCGCTGACAATCGGGCAGTGGGGCGACTCCGGTGCGTTCAGCGCCTCGATCAGCAGCGTCCCGCCGGCCTCGGCGACCGCGCGGGCGGCGAAGGCCAGGTTCTCCAGCGCCAGCGCGTCCTGCTCCGCCGCGGACGCCCCCTCGACGCGGTTGCCGTAGAGGGCGTTGAAGGACGTACAGCCCAGCGAGCGGCCGAACTCCACCGCCACCGGCACATTCGCCCGGAACTTCGCCGACTCCGCACCCGGCACCGACAGTGCCCCGCGGTCGGGTCCCGGCAACTGCCCGGCATAGAAGTTCAGGCCCACCAGCTGCGTGCCCGCATCGTTCAGCGCGGCACCCAGCGCCTCCAGTTCCGCCCGCTCAGGGACCGGGGCAGCCACCCACGGCCACCACAGCTCCACCGCCGTGAAACCCGCCGCCCGCGCGGCCGCCGGCCGCTCCAGCAACGGAAGCTCGGTGAACAGGATCGACAGATTGACGTGGAAGCGCATCTCCGTGAAACCCATCGGGGCGGGCACTCCTTCCGTATGGCGGAACTACTTTTCTGCGTACTGGAACACTGCCTGGCCGTCTCGAAGGCTGTCAAGGGGGCCCTGGGGCAATTTCTGGTGGCCGGCCCGAACCGCGCGTAGGTTGAGCGGCGTGCGATTGAGAGTGGAGTTCACGACGGAGCCGTTCGACCTGGACGAGGCGCCGGCGCATGCGGTGGTGGCGCGGGACATCGTCACGGGTGCCGAGCTGGACGCCGTCGACGTCGGTCCGTTCGGCAATACGGCCGAGGGTGACGCCGATGAGGTGCTCGGCGCGGTGGCCGCCCTGCTGCGCGAATCCCTGCAGGCCGGGGCCACCCGGGTCTCCCTGCAGGTCAATGTGATCCGGGATGCCGGGCAGGGCGAGGGGGATGTGACGTGACGGAGCCCGCCGACCACCCGTTCGTCCAGGCGGTCAAGCCGCTGGTCGACGCGATGGGCGGACAGCTGGTCGCGCCGGACCAGGCCCGGGGTGACGATGTCGTGCTGACCTGGGAGGGGCGGGACCGGGTGGCCGTACGGCTCCCGCATCTGTCGGACTCGCTCGACCACCTCCTCGCCGAGCTCCAGCGCCGGCACGGCATGCCGCTGGCGGAGCTGGACCGTAAGACCAAGCAATCGGTGGTGCGGATCCTGGAGTCCCGCGGCGCCTTCTCGGTCCGGCATGGCGTGGAGACGGTCGCGGGCGCCCTCGGCGTCTCCCGCTTCACCGTGTACAACTACCTGAACAGGGAAAACGCCGCGAAGGATGCCGACTGAGGTGAGCCGGCCGCAGGCCCCGCCGGGGCGCGGCCCGGACCCGGAAGCCGCCGTCCCGCAGCACCGGACGGCGGCTTTTGTGTTGCCGAGTTTTCAACAAAGTGTTGACGTGTTGTTGCCAGGGGTCTTAGCTGTTTCCAGCCAAGCAAAGAGCTGTCCAGCACCAGGCCACGGAGGCTTCCCGTGTCTTCGAGTTCATCGCGCTCGACGGGGGACGCCCCCGAGCCCACGCCGGGGCTCACCCGGTTCAACACCGCCGACGACAGTGCGGCACGGGCCGCACTGCACGCGGTGTGTGCCAGCCGGACATGGGGGAGCAAGGTTCTCGCGCGGCGCCCCTACACCACCACCGACGCCCTGTTCGCCGCGAGCGACGCCGCCACGGCCGGGCTGAGCGCCCAGGACCTGGCCGAGGCGATGGCCGGGCACCCGCCGATCGGGCGGCCGGAGCCGGGCGACCCCACCTCCCACCGCGAGCAGAGCGGGATGGCCGGCGCCTCCGAAGCGCTCAAGGCGGAGCTGCTCGAACTCAACCTGGCCTACCAGGAGAAGTTCGGGCATGTCTTCCTGATCTGCGCCTCCGGCCGTACCGGGGAGCAGATGCGGGACGCCGTCCGCAACCGGATCGACAACACGCCGGAACAGGAACGAGAGATCGTTCGTGGGGAACTGGGCAAGATCAACCGCATACGGCTGAGCCGTATCGCCCGGAACGCAGAAGGAGACGCAGCATGAGCAGCGAGACGGCCGCACGGACGTCGGTGTCCACGCACATCCTGGACACCAGCGTGGGCCGCCCCGCCGGGGGCGTCGCCCTCACGCTCTCGGTGCGCTCCGGCAGCGACGGTGCCTGGGCCGCCCACGGCGCCTCCACGACCGACGCGGACGGACGCTGCAAGGACCTGCCGGCCCTGCCGGCAGGCACCACCCATGTGCGCCTCGACTTCGCCGTCGAGGAGTACTTCGTCGTTCGAGAGCACAGCCCACAACAGCAAGCCGAGGAACAGCAGGACGCCCCCCGCGTAAGGGACAGCGGAGCTTTCTTCCCGGAGGTGGCAATCACCTTTGCCGTCAAGCCGGGCGAGCACTATCACGTACCGCTGCTGCTCAACCCGTTCGGCTACTCCGTATACCGAGGGAGCTAGCACCGACATGACTGCCCATTCCCGCCCGGCCCGCCCGGTGATTCTCGGCCAGAACCAGTACGGCAAAGCGGAGAACCGCGTCGTCAAGATCACCCGCGAGGGCGACACCCACCACATCAAGGACCTGAACGTCTCGGTCGCGCTCTCCGGCGACCTGGAAGAGGTCCACCTCTCCGGCTCCAACGCCCACTGCCTGCCGACGGACACGACCAAGAACACCGTGTACGCCTTCGCCAAGGAGCACGGGATCGAGTCGGCCGAGCAGTTCGGCATCCATCTGGCCCGGCACTTCGTCACCAGCCAGGAGCCGATCCACCGGGCCCGGATCCGGATCGAGGAGTACGCCTGGGAGCGGATCGCCACCTCCGACGCCAACTCCCGCTTCATCGGCTCCGACGAGGTCAACCACTCCTTCGTCCGCAAGGGCCAGGAGACCCGGCTGACCGAGATCACCTACGACGGCGAGCAGTGGCAGGTCATCTCCGGCCTGAAGGACCTCGTGGTGATGAACTCCACCAACTCGGAGTTCTGGGGCTACATCAAGGACAAGTACACGACCCTCAAGGAGGCCTACGACCGCATCCTGGCCACCGAGGTGTCCGGCCGCTGGCGGTTCAACTGGACCGACGACGAGCAGCGGATGCCCCACTGGGAGCGTTCGTACGAGCAGGTCAAGAAGCATATGCTGCACGCGTTCGCGGAGACCTACAGCCTCTCGCTCCAGCAGACCCTGTACCAAATGGGGTCGCGCGTGATCAATAACCGTTCCGAGATCGACGAGATCCGCTTCTCTCTCCCGAACAAGCACCACTTCCTCGTGGATCTGGAGCCCTTCGGGCTCAAGAACGACAACGAGGTGTACTACGCGGCCGACCGACCGTACGGCCTGATCGAAGCCAGTGTTCTGCGCGACGGTGTCGAGCCCAGGATCCCGGTGGATCTGACCAACCTCTGAACGGCTCCGACGCAACGCCGTGCCTCGCGTTCCCCGCCCCGCAGCGGGGAGGGGACCGCGAAACGCGAGGGGAACGACCCATGGCACAGCAACCGCACGCCCCGTACCACCCCGCGCCACCGGTCCATCCGGTGGACGAGAAGCCGGCTGCCAAGCGGCTCGGGCCGGCCGCACTCCAGCACATCGCCGCCATGTACGCCGGTGTCGTCACCCCGCCGCCCCTCACCGCGGTCCAGCTCCATCTGTTCTTCCCTCCTCTCGGCACCCGGAGCACCTCACGGACCGCGGTACTGTCAGCCGCCTCGTCCGGCTCCGGCACTCAAATCCCCTGGGGTCATGCCGTGCCCAAAGCCCAGTATCGAAAGTAGGAAGCACCATGGCTGCACCGGCATCCCCTGACGGCGCGGTGACACAGCGCATCGTCATCGAGAACTGTGCCATCGCGACGGTCGACGCGCAGGACACGGAGTACGCCACCGGTCATGTGGTCGTCGCCGGCCATCTCATCGAGTCGGTGGGCGCGGGCAGGGCCCCGGAAGGGCTGGAGAACGTCGTCCGGCGCGTCGACGGCACCGGACACCTCGTCACCCCGGGCCTGGTCAACACCCACCACCACTTCTACCAGTGGCTCACCCGCGGTCTGGCCACCGACCACAACCTGTTCAACTGGCTGGTCGCGCTCTACCCGACCTGGGCCCGGATCGACGCCGAGATGCTCGCCGCCGCCACCCAGGGCTCGCTCGGCATGATGGTCAAGGGCGGCGTCACCACCGCCGCCGACCACCACTACGTCTTCCCCCGGGGCTCCGGCGACCTGGTCGGCGCCGAGCTGGCGGCCGCCGCGGAGATCGGTGCCCGGATCACCCTGGCCCGCGGTTCGATGGACCGCAGCGAGAAGGACGGCGGGCTGCCCCCGGACTTCGCCGTCGAGACGACAGAGGGTGCCCTGCTGGCGACCGAGGAGGCCATCGACACCTATCACGACGCCTCCTTCGGCTCGATGGTGCACATCGCCGCCGCGCCCTGTTCGCCGTTCTCCATCTCCACCGAACTCCTGCGGGAGGGCGCACAGTTGGCCCGCCGTAAGGGCGTACGCATGCACACCCACGGTTCGGAGACCGTGGAGGAGGAGAAGTTCTGCCACGAGCTGTTCGGCATGGGCCCGACCGACTACTTCGAGTCGACCGGGTGGCTCGGTGACGACGTCTGGATGGCGCACTGCGTCCACATGAACGACTCCGATATCGCCGCCTTCGCCCGCACCGGCACGGGCGTCGCGCACTGCCCGTCCTCCAACGCCCGTCTCGCCGCCGGTATCGCGCGGGTTCCCGACATGCTGGCGGCCGGTGTCCCGGTCGGTCTCGGCGTGGACGGCACCGCCTCCAACGAGTCCGGCGAACTCCACACCGAACTGCGCAACGCGCTGCTCATCAACCGCCTCGGTGCCCACAAGGAGGCTGCCCTGAACGCCCGCAAGGCGCTGCGGCTGGGCACTTACGGCGGTGCGCAGGTCCTCGGCCGTACCGCCGAGATCGGTTCGCTGGAGGCCGGCAAGCTCGCCGACCTGGTGCTGTGGAAGCTGGACGGTCTCGGCCACTCCTCCATCGCCGACCCGGTCACGGCTCTGGTCTTCGGCGCGGCAGCGCCGGTCACCCTCTCCCTCGTGGGCGGCCGGCCGGTCGTCGAGGACAACCACCTCAGCACCGTCGACGAGGACGCCATCGCCCGCACCGCGCGGGCCGAGGCGCAGCGTCTGGCCCGGATCGCCGCCGAGGGCTGACCCCTCGGCGCGGTCACTCGGCCGGCGCACACCCCTGAACTCGGCCGGGAGGGACGGCTCCCGGCCGGGCTTGTGGATCCGAGCGGGGTCCACAGGCGCCGGACCCGGGGGTGCGGGATCTCCTCGTACCCCCGGGCCGGTCGGCACCGACCCCGGGCCGGTCGGCACCGACCCCGGGCCGGTCGGCCCGACCGCCGTCCACGCGCCACAAGCGCGGATCACCGCAGCATCGCTCACCAGGCAACTTCTTGTATCACGCACCACATGGCAAGCCCTCCGTGACAGCCTCGCATCGCCGGCCCCGGCGACGCAGAAAACGAAAAGGCCCGCAGTGGCCGCAGTTACCGGGCAGAAGCCGGAGGAGGACCGGAAGCATCCGGTCGACCGGACCCTCCCGCCCTTCAAGATGTTCACCAGCGGCCTCCAGCACGTGGCCGCGATGTACGCGGGAGTGGTGGCCCCACCAATGATCGTGGGGCCGGCCTGCGGGCTCAGCGCCACCGAGACCGCGTTCCTGATGGGTGCCAGCCTCTTCACCGCCGGCATCGCGACGCTGCTGCAGACCCTGGGCTTCTGGAAGGTCGGCGCCAAGCTGCCCTTCGTCAACGGCGTCTCGTTCGCCGGTGTCACACCGATGGTCGCCATCGGAAAGTCCCAGAGCCCCGGCAACGCCCTGCCGGTCATCTTCGGCGCGGTGATCGTCGCCGGTGTGCTGGGATTCCTCCTCGCCCCCTACTTCTCCAGACTCGTACGGTTCTTCCCGCCGGTGGTCACCGGCACCGTCATCACCCTGATCGGCGTCTCCTTGCTGCCCGTCGCCTTTAACTGGTCCCAGGGCGGCAACGACCGGGCCCCGGACTACGGTTCGCTGACGAACATCTCGATGGCAGCGCTGACCTTCCTGATCGTGCTGGTGCTGCGCCGGGTGCTGCGGGGCTTTCTCCAGCAGATCGCGATCCTGGCCCGCTGTTCAACGGCTTCGCCAACAGTGCCTTCGCGCAGAACATCGGCCTGGTCGCGATGACCAAGGCGGCAGGAAGGCGGCGGACGGCGACGAGGAAGGGGGCGCGGCCGCCGGCGGCCCCACCGGTCCGGGCCTCGCCCAACTGCCCGCCCCCGCTGCGGCGGACGGCGCCACAGAACCCGCGACGGCGCCCGCCCACTGACATCGGGGCAGGGCAACGGCCCGTAGGGGAGCGTCAACTGCGGCTCTCCCACGGGCCGTTGGGCTGTGCGGCGACTGCTGCGGACGCACCCGGCGGGCGGGGTCAGCCGATGTGGTAGCTGTCCCCGTACACCTTCCAGTCCAGCGGAGTGTGCAGATCGAGGTTCCCGTTCTTCAGGAACACCCGCTGCGCGGTGTCGATCCGGCTGGTGTCGCTGTGCGCCTCCTCCTGCTTCATCGCCCACACCCGGGCGTCGAGGAAGGCATTCAGGTACGTCTTCTCGTCGCCGCCCCGGGACGGCGGCTTGGCCTTGGCCAGTGCCCGCTTGCGGATGCTGGGGAAGCCGGTCTTGTCATCGCCGTTGCCGTGCATCACGAGAGCGTCGTAGTACGCGAACTGGCCCAGCACCCCGATCCCGTCGGACTTCCCCTGCTGGACCGCGGGGTTGAAGTAGACCCGGTCCCGCTCGTCGTTCTGGGCCTTTTGGAACTCGGGGTCCTGGGCGGCCTTCTTCCAGTCCTTGGGGTAGTTCGGGTCCAGGCCCTCGTGCGAGTCGCTGCCGTCCACCGAGCGCAGCGCGGGGAGGTACTTGGCCAGGACGTTGCCGGGCTTGCGCTGGGTGTAGCGCTCGACGAGTTCCAGCATGTCGTGCGTACCGGAGCAGAATCCGATGATGCCGCCGGTGTAGCCGCGGCCGTCGCCGATGTCCTCGATGTACGCGTACTGGGCCTTCCAGTCCAGCGAGGAGTTCTCCGCGCTGGAGACCAGCTGCATGGCGATCTCCTTCTTCGCCGGGTCGTCGAGGCCGGTCGCGGCGGGTGCCGCGGGTACGGCGTGCCGCGCCGCGGCCGGGCGGTGCGGCCCGGCCGGCCCGGCCGTGGCGGCAACTGCGGTGGCCGGCACGGCGAGCAGCGCGACGCCCAGGGCGACGCGGACGGCGGTCCTGGGCAGGGTGGTGCCTCTCGATCCGGTGCGCATGGAGTCCTCCAGTCGGAGAGGGCCGTGGGGGGTTCCCCAATCGTTAGGAAGCTTTCCTATCAGACTTGGGAGGTGCCGTATACCCGTCAGGACGGCCCGGATTACCCGTCAGGGCGGCCCGGATGGCCCGGACGGCCGGGGTTGTCCAGGGTGGCCGAGGCGGCCGGTGCGACCCCGCCCCGGTGGGCCGCCGGAGGGTGCTGGGTGCCCGGATACGTTCTTCGCGCCCCGCCGGCCTGCAAAGGCTCAGTCGGGCGGCCCGCTCAGCAGCCCGTTCAGCAACTCGCGGATGCCCGGCCCCGGGTCGAAGTCCACTGCGGGGAAGGTGAGTTGCTGGACGGCAATGCCGTCCATGCAGCCGAGGAGGATCTCGCAGTGCCGCCGCGGTGCCGGCGAGCCGAGGCGCTGCAGCCACTCCGTTCCCCAGTCGACGGCGGTCTCGCGGCCGCGGGTGAGCGCCGGGCGGAGCTCGGGCCGGGCCGAGGATTCCAGGTAGAGCGCGAAGCGGGCGGCGGTCCTGGTCCGCTCGGGTCCGGTCGTGTGCCGGAGGAACCGGGCGACGACAGCGGCGAGTTCACCGGCATCGGCCGGGGCGGCCGCGGCGGCGAAGGTCTCCCAGTCGCGGTGTTCCAGGGTCTGAAGGTGGTCGACGATGCCCTCGATCAGGGCTGCCCGGTTGCGGAAGCAGTTGGAGGTGGTGCCGGACGGCACGCCTGCCGCGGTGTCCACGGCCTGGTAGGTCAGCCGTCGCGCCCCCTCGTTGCCCAGCACCTGGATCCCTGCGTCCAGAACCTGCTCCCGCCGCCGTGCCACCCGAGCGCCCTCCGTGCCGAGCCGTCCCTGCTGTGCCTGTAGTGCCGACCCACTATAAACGTAGTACCGCACGGGCATGGCCGGGAATCGCGCCCTACGGCCGTCCCGGAGGCGTCCTCCCCGAGTCGGCCACAGGCCGCTGTTCTTCCTCATCTGCGGCTTCGTGGCGCTGGGCGGGGTCGCCACCTGACCGCCGCCGGTCGCACCGGCCGGCATGGCGGAGGGCCGGTGCGTACCGCCGTGCAGCGGTACGTACCGGCCCTCCGGGCCCTCGCGGCGGGGCGGCTCAGCCCAGCAGTTCGTACGCGGGCAGCGTCAGGAACTCCGTGTAGTCCTCGTCCAGCGCGACCTGGAGCAGCAGGTCGTGGGCCTGCTGCCACCGGCCGGAGGTGAAGGCGTCCTCGCCGACCTCGGCACGGATGGCGGCCAGTTGCTCCGCGGCGACCGTACGGACCAGCTGCGCGGTGGCCGTTTCCCCGTTCTCGAAGACCACCCCGGCGTCGACCCACTGCCAGATCTGGGAGCGGGAGATCTCGGCGGTCGCGGCGTCCTCCATCAGGCCGAAGATGGCGACGGCGCCGAGGCCGCGCAGCCAGGCCTCGATGTAACGCGTGCCGACCTGCACCGCGTCGATCAGGCCCTGGTAGGTGGGCTTGGCCTCCAGGGAGTCGATCGCGATCAGATCCGCGGCCTTGACGTCGACGTCCGCACGGAGCCGGTCCTTCTGGTGCGGCCGGTCGCCGAGCACCGCGTCGAAGGAGGCGCGGGCGACCGGGACCAGGTCGGGGTGCGCGACCCAGGAGCCGTCGAAGCCGTCCCCGGCCTCACGGTCCTTGTCGTTCTTGACCTTGGCGAGGGCCTGCTCGTTGGCCTCGGGGTCACGGCGGTTGGGGATGAAGGCCGCCATGCCGCCGATGGCGTGCGCACCGCGCTTGTGGCAGGTGCGGACGAGGAGTTCGGTGTAGGCGCGCATGAACGGGGCCGTCATCGTCACCGCATTGCGGTCCGGGAGGACGAACTTGGCGCCGCCGTCACGGAAGTTCTTGACGATGGAGAAGAGGTAGTCCCAGCGTCCGGCGTTCAGGCCCGAGGCGTGGTCGCGCAGCTCGTAGAGGATCTCCTCCATCTCGTACGCGGCCGTGATGGTCTCGATCAGGACGGTGGCGCGCACGGTGCCCTGGGGGATGCCGACGTAGTCCTGGGCGAAGACGAAGATCTCGTTCCAGAGGCGGGCCTCCAGGTGCGACTCGGTCTTCGGCAGGTAGAAGTACGGGCCCTTGCCGAGGTCCAGCAGACGCCGGGCGTTGTGGAAGAAGTAGAGGCCGAAATCGACCAGCGCACCGGGGACCGGCCGGCCCTCGAACTGGAGGTGGCGCTCGTCCAAGTGCCAGCCGCGCGGGCGCATCACGACGGTGGCGAGCTCCTCGGCGGGCTTGAGGGCGTACGACTTGCCGGACGCGGCGTCGGTGAAGTCGATGCGGCGCTCATAGGCGTCGATCAGGTTGAGCTGGCCGGAGACGACGTTCTCCCAGGTCGGGGCGGAGGCGTCCTCGAAGTCGGCGAGCCAGACCCTGGCGCCGGAGTTGAGCGCGTTGATGGTCATCTTGCGGTCGGTGGGGCCGGTGATCTCCACCCGGCGGTCGTTGAGCGCGGCGGGTGCCTCGGCCACCTTCCAGCTGTCGTCGGCACGGATCTGCGCGGTCTGCGGGAGGAAGTCCAGCGTGCTGGTCCGGGCGATCTCGGCGCGGCGCTCGGCGCGGCGGGCGAGCAGTTCGTCGCGGCGCGGGGTGAACCGGCGGTGAAGCTCGGCGACGAAGGCGAGCGCGGCCTCGGTGAGAACCTCGCCCTGCCGTTCGGGGGTGTGCGCGGGGTCGACTTCGGCAATGGCCAGCGGGGACGGCGCTGGTGCGGACATGAGCTGTCACTCCATTCAGCGGCGGTGCCTGGCGGCCTCCGGGACACCGGGCGGCACGGGGTGCCGCGGGCTCCTGGATACGGTCGCGGGCGCCGTCTGGGTTCAGGGCGCTTCTGACCAGTGGAGACTAGTTTCCTTATCGCGGAACTTCAATGGTTTGTTGATGTCGAGATACCCGGAGTCGACAGAAGCGGTGATCGAATGGCTCCCGGTGCCATGCCGGTCACTCTCCATGACGGCCCTGGGCCCAGGGATTCCCGTACTGCGCCCGGCAGTTGGCGAGGGGGAGTGCGAGGAGTGCGGGCCCCTCCGGGCGGGCTCACTCCAGCCGGCGGAGATCCTCCGGCGTGTCGATGTCGTACGGCTCGGCGATGTCGGCGCACTCCACGAGGGTGAGGGCGTCCGCATGCCGCTGGAGATAGCGGCGCGCGCCGCGGTCGCCCTCGGCGTCGGCCGCGATGTCCGGCCAGCGGTCCGCCCCGAAGAGGACCGGGTGGCCGCGGCGCCCGTCGTACGCGGCGGAGGCGAGCGAGGCGCCGCCCTTGTACGCCGCCACCACCCGCGCCACCGCCGCGGCGCCGATGCCCGGCTGGTCCACCAGCGAGACCACGACCGCATCCGCCCCCGAACCGGCCAGCGCGGCGAGGCCCACCCGGAGCGAGGAGCCCATACCCTGGGCCCAGTCCGGGTTGTCCGAAGTGCCGTACGCCGAGAGGTCGGCCCGCTCCCGTACGGAATCGGCGGCCGCCCCCAGCACGATGTGCACGGGGTCGCAGCCGCCGTCCCGCAAGGCCCGTGCGGCGTGCTCGACCAGCGGCCGTCCCCGGTGGCCGAGCAGCGCCTTGGGCCGTCCCCCCAGCCGCCGCCCGCCGCCCGCGGCGAGCAGCAGGCCGGCCACCCTTCCCTCGGGCCGCCCGGCGCTCCGCGTCCCCCTAGGGGTGCCGGCCCCGGCGCATGGCCGCTGTTCTTGCGGTTCTTGCGGTTCTTCCCGTCGTCCGGGTGTCGTCGGTGCCATGGGGACTGCTTACCTCATGGCGCCTCGCCGCGCGGCCCGTTGGGGTGTGGCCCGCCGGATCAGGCCGCGTCACCGGAGGCCCGTGGGCGGGGGATGCTCGGACGGAAGCGGTCGCGCAGATGATGCATGTGTTCCTCTGCGCGCCGGCGCTCGGCGACATAGCGGTGTATGTGGTCCATCGTGATCTCCGACGCATCGGAAAGGCCGTACGCGCGGCAGATGAGCTGCACGACGCTGACACGACCGCGGTTCGAGCCGGTGTCGGGGCCGGAGTGGGACTCCATGGCGTTCTCCGATCCAGTGATATGCCGGATATTTCCTTGAAGGGGAGAATGCTCCATCGGGTCGCGGCATACGCTTCGGATCGCATGTGCCCACGCCAACGGGTGGCATGACGAACGCACGTACTGACGCTTCATCAGGCCGCAAACGGGTATGGCGCGGCATGGCCGCTGACCGCGGGCGATCGCGGGCTACCGCTTCATGGCGAGGCCCGGCTCCGGCAGGGCAAACGATCCGCCCGGCGACCCGGTTTTTTCGCTCTCCGTGTGGCGCGATCAGCACAGAGTGGCGTTAACTGTCCCGCATTGCGGAACGGGCAACGGCCTTGGAGGACGCAGTCGTTGTGGAGCAGTTGCAGAGGGACGGACGAGTGACCGGGGCCGAGGGCGACCCCCGGGTCCAGGAGCTGCGCGGCGCAGTGGCCCGCCTGCGCCGCCAGCTGGCCGTACTTCCGGGGGAGTTACCGGATCGGGCGGCCGCCGATGACGAGCTGGCCGCACTGGACGCGATGGTGAGCCACGGGCTGCCGGAAGTGCCCCGGCTACGCCGCTCGCTCCTGCTGATCGCCGGGGCGGTCGGCTCGGTGAGTGCGCTGTCCCCCGCGCTGGCGGAGGTCCGTGCGGGCATCGACCGCTTCGGCCGGATCCCGCGCGCCCGCTGACCACAAGCGCGGGGCAGGGGCAGGGCGGCGCCCGTTCCGGCACCCGGCACCCGCGCCGTGGACCGGTGACCCGATCGACGGGCCAGGGCCCTGGCGGCCCGCCTCGCCCTGCGTCGGTAGGTACCTTTACGCCGGCGTCTGATTCGCCAGCGCCACCGACAGCTGCGCCGCGACGTCCTGCAGTACGGGCACGATCTTGTCCGTCGAGGCCTCGGTCACCCGGCCGGTCGGGCCGGAGATGGAGATCGCCGCCGAGGTGGGGGAGTTGGGCACCGGCACCGCGAGGCAGCGGACGCCGATTTCCTGCTCGTTGTCGTCGACCGCATAGCCCAGGCGCCGGACGTCGGCGAGCGCTTCGAGGAAGCGGTCCGGGTCGGTGATCGTCTTCTCGGTCGCGGCGGGCATGCCCGTACGGCCGAGCAGCGCGCGGACCTCCTCCGGGGCGTGATGGGCCAGCAGGGCCTTGCCGACGCCGGTGGAGTGCGGCAGCACCCGCCGGCCGACCTCGGTGAACATCCGTACCGCGTGCCGGGACGGTACCTGGGCGACATAGACGATCTCGTCGCCGTCGAGCAGTGCCATGTTGGCGGTCTCGCCGGTCTCCTCGACCAGGCGGGCCAGGAACGGCCGGGCCCACGTACCCAGCAGCCGCGAGGAGCTCTCGCCGAGCCGGATCAGGCGGGGGCCGAGGGCGTAGCGGCGGTTGGGCTGCTGACGGACGTAGCCGCAGGCGACGAGCGTGCGCATCAGGCGGTGGATGGTGGGCAGCGGCAGCCCGCTGCTGCCGGAGAGCTCGCTCAGGCCGACCTCGCCACCGGCGTCGGCCATCCGCTCCAGCAGGTCGAAGGCGCGCTCGAGGGACTGGACGCCGCCGCCGGCGCCTGCGGGCTTGGCTTCGGCGGCGGAGGTGCTGGCGCCTGCGGGCTTGGCTTCGGCGGCGGAGGTGCTGGCGCTGGACGGCGGCACGTCGCGTTCCTTTCGGGGCGGGTCGGATCGGTCTCGGCCGGGGCTTGCGGGCGCCGGGCCCGACCGGAGAAGCCTACCGGTCCCCTTACGTGGGCACACGGTCTCTCGCACACTCGTTCCCGCCGGTCAGCCCCGCGGTGTCGCACGGAGTGAGCCGTCGGCAGGCTCCTGGCCGCGATCCCTTGAGGTGCCATGGGGCGTAGCTACGTTCTGCTGCGCGAAACCTACTGTCCATTCTATGGAATCCTCCACATGGCTGGAGTGTCATGCGCCTTCTCGTCATGAACCCGGACACCACGGCTTCCATGACCGCCTCGATCCGCGCCCGACCACCGCTCCTGCCGGCGCGGCAATCCGATCGGGCTGCCGGTGAACTCCACTGCCCGTCGCAGGCCGGCGCCGTTGTGGCGGAGGGGGCCGCGACGCCCGGGGAGGCCGGGCCGCTTGCCCCGCCGCTGCCGGTCAAGGGGTCTTGACGGGCCGCGGCCCGGAGTGAAGACTCATTCAACAGAATGTTGAATTTCACGCATTCCGCATTCCGCATTCCGCATTCCGCATTCCGCATTCCGCATTCCGCATGGCGTTCCGGCGTGCATTCCGCGCCCCGGACGCCACGGCTTCCCCGGCGGCCGTGCACCCCGCACACCATCACGCAACGATGAAGACAAAGACGAGGAGGGGACCGGGTGTCCGAAACAGAGCTGGTGCTGCGCTCCACACGTGTCGTCACCCCGCAGGGGACGCGCGCCGCGTCCGTCGCCGTCCAGGGCGGCAAGATCGCCGCGGTGCTGCCGTACGACGCCGAGGCTCCGGCCGGGGCGCGGACCCGGGACTTCGGCGACGACGTCCTGCTGCCCGGCCTCGTCGACACCCATGTCCACGTCAACGACCCCGGCCGCACCGAGTGGGAGGGCTTCTGGACGGCCACCCGCGCGGCCGCGGCCGGCGGTATCACCACCCTCGTGGACATGCCCCTCAACAGCCTCCCGCCCACCACCACCGCCGCCCACCTCGACACCAAGCGCCAGGTCGCCCGCAGCAAGGCCCATATCGACGTCGGTTTCTGGGGCGGTGCCATCCCCGGCAACGTCAAGGATCTGCGTCCGCTGCACGACGCCGGTGTCTTCGGCTTCAAATGCTTTCTGTCGCCTTCCGGGGTGGACGAGTTCCCCCAGGTCGACCAGGAGCAACTGGCCGCAGCCCTCGACGAGATCGCCGGTTTCGGCGGCCTGCTGATCGTGCACGCCGAGGACCCGGGGCAGCTCGCCGCGGCCCCCGAGCCGCACGGCACCAAGTACGCCGACTTCCTCGCCTCCCGCCCGCGGATCTCCGAGAACGACGCCATCACCGGGCTGATCGCGCTCGCCCGGCGGCTCGACGCACGGGTGCACGTACTGCATCTGTCCTCCAGCGACGCGCTGCCGCTGATCGCCGCCGCCAAACGCGAGGGCGTCAGGATCACCGTCGAGTCCTGCCCGCACTTCCTGACCCTGACCTCCGAGGAAATCCCGGACGGCGCAACGGAGTTCAAGTGCTGCCCGCCGATCCGCGAGGCCGCCAACCAGGACGCGCTGTGGGAGGGCCTGGCCGACGGCACCATCGACTGCATCGTCTCCGACCACTCGCCCTCCACCGCCGACCTCAAGACCGCCGACTTCGGCGCGGCCTGGGGCGGTATCTCCTCCCTGCAGCTCGGTCTGCCCGCCATCTGGACCGAGGCCCGCAAGCGCGGCCACACCCTCGATGACGTCGTGCGCTGGATGGCCACCGCACCCGCCGCGCTGGTCGGTCTCGGCCGGAAGGGCGCCATCGAGCCCGGCCGGGACGCGGACTTCGCGGTCCTCGCCCCCGAGGAGACCTTCACCGTCGACCCGCAGACCCTCCAGCACCGCAACAAGATCACCGCATACGCCGGCCGGACCCTGCACGGCGTCGTACGCTCCACCTGGCTGCGCGGCCGGCAGATCAACGACGGCGCCACCCTCGCCGGACCCACCGGCGAACTGCTCGAACGGCCGCACCGCACATGAGCACCGGCGCCCTCCCTCGCCACCACGAACTGAGCGGCTGACCGGCGCGGCCCGGGGGCACCGGCCACCCATCCGGAGCTACCGACCACCCATCGCGGCCGCCGGGCCACGCCCGCCCCTTACACCCCCACCCCGCCGACGACGCTGAGCTCCTGCCCGGTGAACTCGCCCGTCAGCAGCGGGAGCGCCTCCGCGATCGCGGCCTTCGTCTCCGGGAGCAGCAGCGACGCGTCATGCTGTTCCTTGGTGTCCCACAGCTCGTTCACCCAGATCAGGTCCGGGTCGGTGGCATCCGCCACGCCCACCGCATAGAGCCGGCACCCGGCGGCCCGCAGCCCGTCGGTGCCGCGGAGCAGAATGGCGATCACCTCGTCGCGGTGTCCGGGGCGGGCTTTCATGGTCGCCTGGTAGCCGTAGGGCATCGGAGGCACTCCTTCACTCGGTTCGATGCTGATGCGTGCAGGACCGGATCAGCCGGCGACGGAGTTCCAGAACATGAGCTCATACGCCTGGAGCAGCCGGCCGTAGCGGTGCGCCGTGGCCGGCTCCGCCTGGCCGGTGTCGAGGCCGTGCTGCACCGCCTCGCGGGCCTTGTCCTCGACGGCCGGCGCCGGCTCGGCGAAGAAGCCGAAGAACCCGCACGCCTCCTCGGGGAACGCGTAGTGATCCCGCATCGCGGCCTCGACGACCGCGCAATAGCCGCCCCAGGCGGCGAAGTTGGCGGTCAGCGCGATCGCCACATCGGCCGGGTCGCCGCCGAGGGCGAGCCGCGCCGCATAGGAGGGGTACGCCTGGCAGCCGGGGCGCGGTTGGTACTGCGCGATCTCCGTTTCGGTCAGTTCACAGGCGTCCGTCAGTCCGGCCAGCTGCTTCATCGCCAGCGTCTCGCCCTGCGCGAGCAGATCGAAGAAGTCGGCGACGGGCGGGTCGCCGTCCGCCCGCCGCGCCAGATGCTGGAAGCTGATCCGGTCGGCGCAGATCACCTGGTGCTGTTCGAGGGCGAAGGTGGCGAACACGGAGCGCGGTGCCTGGCCTGCCTCGATCCGCGAGACCAGCCGGTTGGCGCCGGTGTCCGGGGCGAGCGCACGGACCGCGTCATCCAGCACGGCGGCCGCGGTCGGACGAGGGGCATCGGGAGCAGGTCGGGCCATGGGGCGGTCTCCTCCGGGGCGAGGGCGGCGGCCAGGGCTTCAGAGTAGGACGTACGGCACGAAGAAGACGGGATACGACAGCGCGGCACGGCGTGGGATGCACGGCACGAGGAAGACGGGATACGGCAGCGCGGCACGCCGCCGGGCATGCCGCGCCGGGGGAGGGGCCGGGAGGGACGGGGCCGGGGCACACCCGCCCGTCCCTCCCGGCCCCTCACCTCTCCTCAGTGCAGAATCACCTCATCGACCTCGGGCGCCGCCGCCCCGTCCCGCCAGGCCAGACGTACGCCCTCGATCGCCCCGTCGCCCGCTGCGAGCCGCGTATAGGCCCCGGACAGCGTGCCAAGCGAGCGCCAGGCACCGCCCGTACGGACCGCTACCTCCGCCGCCCCGGCCGGTGCGCCCTGCGGTCGCAGCACGACCACGGACCGTGCCGTACGGGGCGCGTCGGGCGTGAACTCCAGCGCCTCACCGGACTGCGCCGCCCGCGCCGCGCGATAGCCGGTCGCCGGGTCGCCGTCCGCCGCCGACCGCAGCGCGCTGCCCGCCGCCGCGGGCGGTCCGCCGGTCACCGTCACCGCCGCGGACCCGGCCACCGAGAACTCCCGCACCACCAGCCAGTTGTCCTGCGCCTGCGTGGCCCGTGCCCGGACGTACCGGGCCTTGGCGCCGGCCGGCGGCTCGACGCCGACCTCGGCCTTCCCGTCGAAGGCCGCCCACTGCTGCCAGTTCTTGTGGTCCGACGAAAACTCCAGGACGCCGTGCCGCAGATAGTCGTCCGGGCTGCCGCTCTTGCCCATCGCCAGCCGGACGGCACCCAGCGGACGCTCGGCATGCAGATCCAGCTCCACGAAGGACCCGGCCTTGGGCCCCGCGCCACTCCAGAAGTAGGTGGTGTCATCACCATCGGTCATCCGCGAGACCGCGTTGTCCTGATAAGCCGACAGATCCGACGTGGCCTTCGGGCGGCCGACGACGCCCAGCGCCTCGTCATGCGCGGCCACCGCCTTCTCGACGAACGTGTCCAGCACCCCGTCCGCCACCAGCACCGGAACCCTCTTCCCCGACATGTCCACATACACGAATGACCTGGCCGTCCGCACCAACTCCGGCAACCGCTGCCGCAGTTGCCAGGCACTCGCGCCGTCGCCCGCCTTGGTCGCCTCGATCAGCTGAAGGGCGGTACGCGCCGCGATACCCCAGGCGTGGGTCGCATCCAGCCAGGGCCCGCTGTCCTTGACGAACCCCCGGTCGGTGAGCCGCTCCCGCAGCACCGCCGGCGCGTCCTGCAGGTTCCGCAGCACCCCGTCCAGCCTCCTGGCATCCCCACTCCTGCCGAACTCCGCGATGGCGGCGGCAAGTTCGGGCGCCTGCTGCGGGTTGAGCGCCGAGGCGTAATGGGCGTCGGCGAAGGCCCGCAGCGCCCGCGCCGTACGGGCGTCGCCGCCGGCCAGTTCCCCGATCGCCGCGCCCCAGGAGGCGCGGGCGTCATACGCCGTGTCGTTCCATGCGTAGTCGGCCACCGTGTACAGGGCGAGTTTGGAAGCGGCCGGCTGGATCATCGGGTTCGCGGTGATCCCCGCCAGCTGCTCCGGCAGCCCCTTCTCCCGGCCGTTGAACGGCCCGAGCAGCAGCCGGTTGGTCACATAGTCATTGACCGGGTAGTTGTCCCACGTCAGGATCCGGTGCCCGAACACCTCCCGGGCCTGCTGCGCCTGGGCGACGGTCATCGTCGGCGCGATCACCCCCACGCCCGTCCACTCGACCAGCACCTGCTGGTCCAGCTGGGCGGCCAGCGCCTGCTTGTACGGCGACGGCTTCACGTCGTAGTACTCGGTCGGCACCATCTGCAGCGGTCCGGCGCCCGGATGCCCGGCGATGAACTCCCGGCTGACGCGATTGAGCAGATGCGCCTGCGCCGCCCCCGCCGCCCCGCCGCCGGTCCCGAACGCGTCCTTGTCCGCCGCGCAGTTCCAGTGCGTATAGCTGATGTCGTCCAACGGCACCGCGAAGGTGCGCACACCGATGTCCCACAGGGTCTGGAACTTGGCGGTCAGCGCCTTGAGATCCGCGTCGGAGCTGTAGCAGACGGACAGCCCCGGGGAGAGCGCATAGGTGAACTCCACATGCCGTTCGTGCGCCCGGTCCACCAGCTCCTTGAGCTGCGCGAGCTGCTCCGGGGGATACGGGTCACGCCACTTCTCCCGCAAATAGGCGTCGTCCTTGGGCGAGTACACATAGAGGTTCATCTTGTGCGCGCCGTAGAAGTCGAGCTGGTCGAGCCGGGCGTCGTGCGACCAAGGGGTTCCGTAGAAGCCCTCGATGACACCCCGCAGCGGGGTGGCCGGCCAGTCCCGTATGGCCGTGCCCCGCACCCGGGCGCCCGGCCGTTCGCGATGGGGCAGCAGCTGCCGCAATGACTGCGCGGCGTAGTACGTGCCGGTGGCGTCCTTGCCGGACAACGCGATCCGTCCCTCGCCCACCGCCAGCGCATACCCTTCGGCGGGCAGTCCGCCGGTGCCCCGCGCCCCCAGTTCCTGCAGAGCCCGCGCCGCACCCGCACCGTCCACATACACCGTCAACTGCCCGCCGCCCGGCGCCCGCCCGGCCCGTACGACCCGGTCGGCACCGGCGTCCTGGAGCGACTTCTCGACGACGGCCAGCGCCGGGGCATCCGCGTCCGGTCCGGCGACGACGGTCACGGACGGGGTGATGGTGACCCGGTCGGACCGGCTCCGGACGGAACGGGGCGTGGGGGAGAGGGAGCGGGGAGCTGCCGCTTCGGTTCTGTCCCCGGGGCCGTCCTGTCCCGGCTTCCCCCCGGCGCCCGGCGGCCCCGCCATGCCCGTCAGAGGGATCACGGCCAGGGCCATGGCCAATGCGGTGGCCGCCGCGGTGCGCGTACGGTGCATCCTTCGGTCCTCCTCGGTGCGGTGAGGTGCAGGGAACGATGTCGTGTGTACCTTCGCGCCAGCAGGCTTCACCTGCCCGCCGCACCGGCGCAATGGACTTTCGAACCGAAGGGATGGACGTTGGCGACGGGCGTTCGCGCAAGCCTGGCGCAGCGTCACCGCGTCTTGGCGACGATCACCAGGAAACTCATGAACGCCAGCAGTACGTGGGTCGCCACGACGTAGATGAACACCCGCACATACAGCCCGCGCGGTGGCTTGTCCTCCTTGTACGTCCGGGCGGCGGGCGCCGCCCCGGGAAGCGGCTCCGACGACGAGGGAACGACAGGAGCGGCAGGAGCGGCAGGAACAACAGGAGTGGCCGGGGTGGCAGGGGTGGCAGGAGTGGTCTGGTCAGGCACGACGTAGGGTCCTTCCGTCAAGAACGGTGCCAAGGGCTCACAGCCCGCGATGCCTCGCGTCGTCGCCGAGGCACAGCTCGGCGGCCCCGCTCTGCAGCAGCGTGTGGACGAACAACAGCTCGGTCCCGCCGGGTGTGGCGGCGGCGATACGGTGCGGCGTGAGCGAGTCGAAGTGCGCCGCGTCCCCCGGGTCCAGCACATGCACCGCCGCGCCGAGCGTCAGCCGCAGCCGCCCCTTGAGGACGTACAGCCACTCCTCGCCCGGGTGCACCCGCACCAGCTCGCCCTGGGCCCGCTGTGGCACCCGGACCCGCAGCGCCTGCATGGCCCGGCCGGCGCCGCCCACGGGCCAGTATGTCCAGCCGCCGGCTTCCGACGGCTCCGTACGGCCCGCCCGGACGACCGGGTCCCGCTCCGGCGCGGTCTCGCCGAGCAGGTCGGATACCGTGGTGCCGTAGGTACGGGCCAGCGCCAGCAGCATCGGCAACGACGGCTGCCGCTGACCGGTCTCCAGCCGTGACAGGTGCGCGGGCGAGAGTCCCACCAGCCGGGCCGCGGTCTCCAGCGTGAGACCACTGCGTTTCCGCAGGTCGCGAAGGCGCGGCGCGACGGTGGACAGCACCTCCGGCGGAGTGCCGGACGGCTCGTCGGGGAGCTCGGTCATATCCCTGGTATAGCGACCCTTCGCCTGACAGGCAAAAGATTTGCCTGAGAGGCAAAAAGTGTCCACCGGGGGTGCGGGCATCGGCCGAGGCGGGTGCGGGCGTCAACTTCCACCGACCGGGAGATCGTTACGGGACATTCCTGAGCCACCGTGTCCTGCGCAGGCCGGAAGAGCCCGGCGACGGTTTCGCACGCTCGGCCATCCGGGTCACATTCGATCGGCCGCATGGACGCGGTGTACCGACGGTGCCTTACTGCTGGTAGTGAATTCCGGCGGGCCGCCCATCCCTCACCGGGGGTGAGCGGCCATGCCGTGGAAGAACGTGACTTCCCGGTCCGGCCGCCGTATTGGCGCCCCCGTTGAGAGACTTCACCACCCGCTGGGCTGCGAGGAACATGATGGCCCGGGTGGTTGACGGCCCCCTGATGCGAAGGAGGTCGTCATGGATACGACAGGCAGTTGGACATCCGCGCAGGCGCTCGCGTTATACGCGGCGGCGGCGGGAGCGGCACCGATGAGCGCGGCAGGAGAGATGCCGGCGACGGCCATCGCCGCCATGCTCTCGCAGGGCACCGTCCCCTGCGGAACGCTTCCGCTCCCGGGCCGGCCGGCAGCGCCCGCGGCGCAAGCCCTGGCGATGCTGGTCGCCGATCCGCTGGTGCCCGTGGGGACCGGTCCGATCGGGGTGGCGATCACGCCGAACGGCAGCTTCGCCTATGTGGCGAACAACGGCTCCAGCACCGTCAGCGTCATCGACACCACCACCAACCTGGTGACTGCCACGGTCACGGGCCTGAACGGGCCGATCGGGGTGGCGATCACGCCGGACGGCAACTTCGCCTACGTCAGCAACGGCAGCGGCAGCACCGTCAGTGTCATCGACACCAGCACCAACCTGATCGTCGGTTCCCCCATCGCCGTCGGCGCCAACCCGTTCGAGATCGCGATCACCCCGGACGGTGCCTTCGCCTACGTCGCGAATCACGGCAGCGGCACGGTCAGCGTCATCGACACCGGCACCAACCTGTCGATTGCCACGATCACCGTCGGCACCTCGCCGAACGGCGTGGCGGTGAGCCCCGACGGCCTGACCGTCTACGTCACCAACTCCGGCAGCGGCACGGTCAGCGTCATCGACACCGGCACGAACCTGGTGACGGCCACCGTCTCCGTCGGCAGCACCCCGATCGGAGTGGCGTTCACCCCTGACGGCAACTTCGCCTACGTGGCGAACAACGGCTCCAGCACCGTCAGCGTCATCGACACCACCACCGGTCCGCCGAGTGTCGTCACCACCATCAGCGGCTTCGGGACCCCGGCGGGTGTGGCGGTGAGCCCGGACGGCACCCGGGTGTTCGTGGTGAACTTCGGCGCGAACAACGTCAGCGTGATCGACACCGGCACCAACACGATCCTCACCACCCTGGCCGTGGGCACCCAGCCCTCCCGGGACGCGGTGACCCCGGACGGCAACTTCCTCTACGTCACCAACAACGGAAGCAACAACGTCAGCGTCCTGCAGATCCGGCCGATCGTCACCAGCATCACCCCGGCGTCGGGCTCGACGCTCGGCGGCGATCCGATCACGATCAGCGGCAGCGGCTTCACCGGCGCGACAGCCGTCACGCTCAACTCCACCCCCGTCGCCAGTTTCGTCGTGGTCGACGACAACACCATCACGGCGACCACACCGGCGCACGCTGCCGGAACCGTCCAGGCGAGCGTGACCGTGCCCCTGGGTACCGGAACGGGCGGCAGCTTCACGTTCGTCGTCCCCGCGCCCACGATCACCAGCATCAACCCGGTCTCCGGCACCACCTCCGGCGGCACGCTCGTCGTCATCACCGGCACCAACCTCACCGGCGCGACGGCCGTGAGCATCGACGGAACCCCGGTCACCAGCTTCCAGGTCGTCGACGACACCCACATCTCCGCCATCACCGCGCCGCACGCACCCGATACCGGCCCGGTGTCCGTCACCACTCCCGGCGGCACCGCCACCGGCCCGGCGACGTACACCTACGTCACCCCGGCCCCGACCATCAGCGGCTTCGCCCCCACCTCCGGCAGTACCGCGGGCGGTACCCAAGTCACGATCACCGGGAGCGGGTTCACCGGGGCCACGGCGGTCAGCATCGCCGGGGTCAACGCCGCGAGCTTCCAGGTGCTCAACGACACGACCATCGTCGCCATCACGGCGCCGAGTGCACCCACGAGCGGCCCGGTCTCCGTCACCACCCCCGGCGGAACGGCCTTCAGCGCCACCAACTACACCTACTTCACGTCGGCTCCGACCGTCACCGGGATCTTCCCCACCAGCGGCCCGGCCGGCGCCAGCACCCAGGTCGCGATCAGCGGCACCGGTCTGAGCGGCGCGACCAGCGTCACCGTCAACGGCACCCCGGTGCCCTTCATCGTCGTCTCCGACAACCAGATCAACGCGACCCTGCCCCCGCACGCGGCCGGAAGCGTCACCGTCACCGTCACCACCCCCGGGGGCAGCGCGAGCATCCCGTTCACGTACACCCGCGACCGCACCCAGCTGACCGCCACTCCCGCGATCGTCCAGATCTTCCCGCCGCACCCCTACGCCGGGATTCTGACCGCGACGCTGACCGACCTCGACACCGGCCGGCCCATCGCCGGCCAGCCCATCACCTTCACCACCGGCGGCACCATCCTGTGCACCTCTGTCACCGACGCACAGGGAGAAGCGGTCTGCCCGGCCATCCTGGCGCTGCCGCTGATCATCCTCAACCGCGGATACACCGCCACCTACGCGGGCAGCTCCAACTATCAGCCCGCCACCGCCCACGGCGACGTCATCACCTTCTGACGATCCCCGACGGCCGCGGGCGCCACTCCTCCCGGAGTGGTGAGGTGAGCACCCTTTCCGGTGCTCCAGGGCCGCCGTCTCCCCCCACAGTTGGACGGCGGCCCGCCGCACGGCGCAAGAGCCCTGAACTTGCTCCCGCGCCAGGTCACTTGACGGTCACCTCATCCGGATGGCATTCGGGGCTTCCCTCGCCCCCATCCCCCATTCCGCCCCATTCCGCTCCCCTTCCGCCCTCCTCCGCCTTCTTCGGTTCTTTTCCGCTCCGGTGAAATCCGGCCGGACAGCGGCCCGCGCGATGTGGCCGCAAGCCGAGAAGGCGGCATCGAGGCGTCGGATCGAAACCGCATCTCGTTCGCGGGCGCGCCGGAAAGCGGTCCGTGAACTCCCTCACCACACAACCGAGGAGCAGCAATGAAGCACCGCAGAACAGCGGTCCGCGCATTCGCCACCGTGGCCGGTGCCACCCTCGTGGCCACCGGCGCAGCCATCACTCCGGCAGCCGCACAGACGTTGGTCCCGTGTTCTCCCGCCGCACTGGCGAGCGCCATCACCACGGCAAACACCGCAGGTGGCACGCTCATCCTGGCGCCCGGCTGTGTCTACGCCCTGACCAGCCCCCTGCCGTCCATCCAGAACACGATCACCATCGTGGGCAACGGCGCCACCCTCACCCGCGCAGTGTCGGCCCCTGCCTTCCGTATCCTCAAGGTGGACGCCGCCGGAAATCTGAGCTTGGACCGGGCGACCATCAGCAAGGGTGACGCGACGGGAGACTTCGGCGGCGGAATCCGCAACGACGGCACTCTCAGCGTCGTGCAATCCGTCATCCGGAACAACCAGGCCGACTTCTCCGGCGGAATCGGCGGCAACATCGGTTCCACCACTCGCGTCATTCAGAGCATCATCTCGGACAACTCCGTGACCCGTAACGGCGGCGGGCTGGCCAACGACGGCGATATGACCATCGCCCAGAGTTCCGTCACCCACAACACGGCGCTGGAAAAGGGTGGCGGAGTGGCCAATGACGCGACGCTGAAGATCCTTCAGAGCGACATCAGCCACAACGCTGCAATCGGGCCGACGGGGGTCGGGGGCGGAATCGCCAACTTCGGCGGTGCCGGCGCCAAGACAACTGCCGCCGAGAGCCGCGTCGTCGACAACACCGCCACCAACGCTCCCGGCGGTATCTACAACGACAGCGGAAGCGTCGCACTCCTCCTCGTCCAGGTCTTCAACAACCACCCCACCAACTGTTCCGGCAGCCCCACCGCAGTGCCTGGCTGCCTGGGCTGATCCTCAGCCGCACCCTCGCGCCACAGTGACGGCGGCCGGACACCGGCCGCCGTCACCTGTGGGCCCCGTGACCCGGGGCCGGCGGACCGGTGGGGTGCGGGTGCAAAATGGGAATGATTGGGGCGGTTGATGCGCGTGATGTGGTGAACTCCCGGGAAACTTAAGCTCGTTGGGATTGACAGGATCATGTCTACGCGCGTCATTCTGGTAGGTATGAGAATCCCCCCACGGATCACCAGGATCGGCGCTGCCGGCGCCCTCGCTTCGGCCCTTCTCATCGGCGGGACCGCGGTCGCCGCCACGCCTGCCGTCGCCACGACCCACACGGCCACCACGTACGCCGCGGCGGCGCACGTCTCGTCCGTGCACGTCAAGGACGTCGGCAACGTCTGCTACTCCAAGCTGCCTTCGCAGGCCCATGACACCCTCGATCTGATCGCCAAGGGTGGGCCCTACCCGTATCCGAAGGACGGGACGGTCTTCGACAACCGGGAGGGCATCCTCCCGTCCCAGAGCACCGACTACTACCACGAGTTCACAGTCGTCACGCCGGGCTCGCCCGACCGCGGTGCGCGACGCATCGTGGCCGGCGAGAAGAAGGACGAGGACTACTACACCGCCGACCACTACAAGACGTTCGATCTCGTCGATCGCAGCTGCTGAGACCGACGACTCGGCGGTCTGACGGCTCGGCGGTCTGACGGCTCGGCGGCTCGGCGGCCGAGTGGCTGACGGTCTGACGGGCTGACGGTTGGGAGTCCGACGGGCCGAGCACCACACCAAGCACCACACCAAGCAGGGCAACAACGGAACAGCAGGGGCGGCGGGCCGGTCGGGCTCGCCGCCCCCATGCGTGGTGGTCGGGGGTGCACATGTACCCCCGACCGCCGCCGTGCTGTGCGCCGGTGCTGTGCGCCCATCTCGTGCGCCCCCTCCCACCTCCCTCTTCTCCCCATTCTTGGCAGAAGGGGCGCACGGGGCGCACCCCCGAGAGAGGATTGTCAGTGGCTGCCGGTAGCGTTTCGACAGAAACGAGGAGCGGGCGGGCATCGGCGGAAAAAGACCATGTGCGGTCAGCTGCTGCGGCACGCCCCGGAAGTGCCGTATGCGCCGTGGGGCATGGCGAGCCGGCATGAAGCGCTGGAGACAAGGAAGGACGGCGAACTGCCGTGTATCGCTGGGAGATCACCCGGGCCGCACTGGCGCAGCGGGTTTTCGCCATCGTCCGTAGCAGAACCTACGACGAGGCGAGCGCCACGGCCGACACCCTGCTCTCGGCCGGCATCATCAGCCTGGAGATATCCCTCACCACCCCCTTCGCCCTGGAGGCGGTCACGACGCTCACCCGCGAGCTGGGTGACGACGCCATCATCGGCGCGGGCACGGTCCTTGACGCGGTATCGGCGCGGATGGCGGTCGACGCGGGCGCCCGGTACCTCGTCTCGCCGAGCCTCGATGCCGAGGTCATCCGTACGGGCCACCGCTATGGCATCCCGGTCTTCCCCGGCGTGTCGACGCCGACCGAGATGGTCCGCGCGCTCGAACTCGGTGCGGACGCGGTCAAGCTGTTCCCCGCCTCGGGGCACGACCCGTCCTGGCTGGCGGAGGTCCGTGCCTCGCTGCCGCAGGTGCCGCTGCTGCCGACGGGCGGGGTGACGGTCGAGAGCGCGCCGGAGTGGATCGCGGCGGGTGCGGTCGCCGTCGGTATGGGCGCGGCGCTCTCCGAGGGCGATCGTGACACCGTGGCCAAGCGTGCCGCCGACCTCCTCAGCCGCCTCGACGAAGCCGCCCCCGACCGCCTGACGACCCGAGGCGCCGCGGACCTCTACGACGACTGACGGCTCGTCGGGCCCGTTGGCTCGTCGTCGTCCCGGCCCCTCACGCCGCCCCACAGGCCGGTCAAAGGGGTTCACCTGAACCACGGGCTCTGCCACCCTGAGCGCTTCGATCATGCGATCGTGCCGCCGCGTCCAGGAGTCACAGGAGCCCCCATGAAGCGCGCCGTCGCCCTCTCCGTCCTGGCCTGTCTGCTCGCCGCCACCGCCGCCGCCCCGGCGGTGTCGGACGCACCCGCCGGGGGAGAGGCGACCACACCCGCAGCCGCCAGGAAAGCATCGGCCCTCGACACCGTTGCCCGGCGCGGTGTGCTGCGTGTCTGCACCACCGGCGACTACCGCCCCTTCAGCTACCGCGACCCCAAGAGCGGTACTTACCGCGGCGTGGACATCAAGATGGCCGAGGATCTCGCCAAGAGCCTCGACGCCACACCCCGTTATGTGGCCACGACATGGGCCGAGCTCGTCGGCGACCTGTCAGCCGGCCGCTGTGACATCGCCATGGGCGGTGTCTCGCTCACGCTCGCCCGCGCCCGCTCCGTCTCCTTCAGCGAGCCCACCCGCACCGACGGCAAGACCCCCATCGTGCGCTGCGCGGACAAGGGCAAGTACCGGACCCTGCAACAGATCGACCGGCCCGGGACCAAGGTCATCGTCAACCCCGGCGGCACCAACGAGCAGTTCGCCCGCGCGCATCTCCGGCGGGCCGCCATGACGGTCCACCCGGACAACACCACGATCTTCGACGAGATCATCGCGGGTCGCGCGGACGTGATGATGACCGATGCGAGCGAGACCCGCTACCAGGCCAAGATCCACCCCGAACTCTGCTCACTCCACCCGGACAAGCCCTTCTCCTTCTCCGAAAAGGCCTACGCCCTGCCCCGCGGCGACAGCGAGTTCACGGCGTATGTGAACCAGTGGGTGCATCTGGCCACGCACGACGGGACGTACCGGACGTACGAGGACGCCTGGATGAAGTAGCGCACCCGTGGATGCGTGCCGTTTTGGAGGGCCGGGTTTCCTGCCGGCCGGTGTCGTGTACGCAGGCCCTCCGCCCCCGCTGCTCACCCCGGCCCCCGCACCGGCCACCGCGCGGGAGCCGGGCCGCCGTCCGCCCTTGTCCGGACAATGTGACCTCCGGACTTCCCGTCATCTGTCCGGACGGATACGCTCGCGAGCGTGGGGAAACGCGAGACAGAACAAGCCCTGGGCGCCGAGAGCCCCGTCCAGTTCAGCGTGGACCGGAGCAGTCCGGTCCCGTTGTATTTCCAGCTGTCGCAGCAGTTGGAGGCCGCGATCGAGCACGGCAAGCTGGCGCCCGGCAGTCTGCTCGGCAATGAGATCGAGCTGGCCGGCCGGCTCGGTCTGTCCCGGCCGACGGTGCGGCAGGCGATCCAGTCGCTGGTCGACAAGGGGCTGCTGGTGCGCCGCCGCGGCATCGGCACCCAGGTCGTCCACAGCCAGGTCAAGCGCCCACTGGAGCTGAGCAGCCTCTACGACGACCTGGAGGCGGCCGGGCAGAAGCCGGCCACCCGGGTGCTGCTCAACACCACCACCACGGCCGACGCCGAGGTCGCCGCCGCGCTGGGGATCGCCGAGGGGGACGAGGTCGCGCTGGTCGAGCGGCTGCGGCTGACGCACGGCGAGCCCGTCGCGCATCTGCGCAACCACCTTCCCGTGGGGCTGCTCCCGCTGCATACCGCCGAGCTGGAGGGGACCGGTCTGTACCGCCTGATGCGGTCGGCCGGCATCACCCTGCACAGCGCTCGTCAGGCCGTCGGCGCGCGCGCCGCGACCGCCGAGGAGGGCGAGCGGCTCGACGAGCCCGAGGGTGCCCCGCTGCTCACGATGCAGCGGACGACGTTCGACGACACCGGGCGCGCGGTCGAGTTCGGCTCGCACATCTACCGCGCTTCCCGCTACGCCTTCGAGTTCCAGCTGCTGGTGCGGCCCTGAGCGGGGACAGCGGCTCTCACCGGGTCCGGGCGGGCGAGAGGAGGCCGTAGGCGGGTGTCCTCGCATCCTGGCGGCGTGCCCGGCGTGCCCGGCGTGCCCGGCGTGCCCGGCGTGCCCGGCGCAGCACCGGTCCCGCCCCGCCCATGAGTGGTTCCCGGGGGTTTCCCCGCCAGTCCATGAGCGCCCCCGAGGGTGCCCCCGGACCGGCCGATTCGCCGCCCCGGGCGCAATCGGACGGAGCGGTATCGGATGCCATATCCGCCTATGGCGCACTTCCACGCCGCTCCCTCGTCAGAATGTTCTGACAAACCATTGACGTGGCTTCGCGCGCGCCGTTACAAACTCCTCCAGCCGCAGTCCGGCGGCCGGGAGAAAAGGCGGTCCCACGATGATCGGCGTGCGTACGGCTACCCCCTTCGGTGTCCGCAGCGTGGCGGTGCGCGGCGCCGCCGCTTTACTGGCGACCGTCGTACTGGCCACCGGCTGCAGCGCCGCCGGCGGCCGGGAGGCCGAGAGTGCGGGCGGCGGATCCGGCAAGAGCGCCGGCACCCCGCGCATGACCATCGGCATGGTCAGCCACTCCGGTGACGGCGACACCTTCTGGGACATCGTGCAGAACGGCGCGGAGCAGGCGGCAGCCAAGGACAACGTGACGTTCCTGTACGCCCACGACAAGGAGGGCGCCCAGCAGGCCGCGCTGATCCAGTCGTACATCGACCAGAAGGTGGACGGGCTGATCGTCACCCTCGCCAAGCCGCAGGCCGTCAAGGCAGCCGTCCGCAAGGCCGTGGCGCAGGGCATCCCGGTCATCACCGTGAACTCCGGCGGTGAGTTCTCCCGGGCGTACGGGGCGCTGACGCACATCGGGCAGGATGAGTCGGTGGCCGGGCGGGCGGTCGGTGCGGAGCTGAACAGCCGGCACCGGAAGAAGGCCCTCTGCGTCGTGCACGAGCAGGGCAATGTGTCGCTGGAGGACCGCTGTGCCGGCGTCCGCAAGGCCTTCCACGGGACGGTCGAGAACCTCGATGTCGACGGGACCAACGCGCCGGCCTCGCAGTCCTCGGTCGAGGCCAAGCTCCAGTCCGACAAGGCCATCGACGCGATCGTCACGCTCGGTGCGCCGATGGCGGCGATATCCGTCAAGGCCGAGGAGGAGGCGGGCAGCACGGCGCAGATCGCGACCTTCGACCTGAACTCCGCCGTCGTCAAGCTGCTCAAGGCGAAGGACGTCGCCTTCGCCGTCGACCAGCAGCCCTACCTCCAGGGTTACGAGGCGGTGGATCTGCTCTGGCTGCACAAGGCCAACGCCGATGTGCTCGGTGGCGGCAGGCCGGTGCTCACCGGGCCCGCCCTGGTCACCGGTAAGGACGTACCGAAGCTGACCGAATACACCGGGCGGGGCACCCGGTGAGGCCACAGGGAAGACGGGACCCGATGAACCGGGACAGATCACCGGTAACGGATACTTGGCCGGCTGGGCCAGGCCGACCGGTGCCGCAGGCGGAGTACGACACCGTACGCACCCGGACCGGCCGGTCCGGACAGCGCAGACAACCAACGCGGCCGACACGGCAGCATCAGCGGGAAGGGCGAGTCCTGGTGGCACGGGTTCGAAGGAGGGGACGCGTCGTCGGCGCCGCGCTGGCGGTGCTGCTCGGCGCCTCCCTGGCGGGGTGCAGCAGCACCGGAGGCCTGCGCGCCGAGCAGGAACGCGCCGCCGGGGCCGCCGGCGGCAAGGCCGCGGTGAACACCTCCAGGTGGACGTTCGCGATGGTCACCCACTCGGGAGACGGCGACTCCTTCTGGGACATCGTCCAGAACGGCGCCCAGCAGGCCGCCGTCAAGGACAACATCAAGTTCGTCTACGGGCATGACAAGGAGGCCCAGCGGCAGAGCGAGCTGGTGCAGTCCTACATCGACCAGAAGGTCGACGGGCTGATCGTCTCGCTCGCCAAGCCCAACGCCATGAAGGACGTGATAGCCAAGGCCGAGAAGGCCGGCATCCCGGTGATCACGGTGAACTCCGGTGCCGAGGAGTCCAAGGCGTTCGGGGCGCTCAGCCACATCGGTCAGGACGAGACGGTGGCCGGCGAGGCGGTCGGCGAGGAGCTGAACAAGCGCGGCCGCAAGAAGGCCCTGTGTGTCCTGCACGAGCAGGGCAACGTCGGCCATGAGCAGCGCTGCGACGGCGCGAGGAAAACCTTCAAGGGCGATCTGCAGAAGCTGTACGTCGACGGCACCAACATGCCCGATGTGCAGTCCTCCATCGAGTCCAAGCTGCAGGCGGACCCGGGCACCGATGCCGTCGTCACGCTCGGCGCCCCGTTCGCCGCCACCGCCGTCAAGGCCAAGGAGCAGGCCGGCAGCAAGGCCGAGATCGACACCTTCGACCTCAATGCCCAGGTCGCGGGCGGTCTCAAGGACGGCTCCCTCGGCTTCGCCGTCGACCAGCAGCCCTACCTCCAGGGTTACGAGGCGGTCGACCTGCTGTGGCTCCACAAATACAACTCCGACGTCCTCGGCGGCGGGAAGCCGGTGCTCACGGGCCCCCAGGTGATCACCAAGAAGGACGCCGCCGCGCTGCAGGACTACACGAAGCGGGGCACCCGATGAGCCGCACCGACGCACCGCCGCTGGAGCCCGCGGGCCCGCCCGCCAGGACCGCCGGCGACGAACGGCTGCTGCACCGCTCCCTGGCGCGCCGGCTGATGGGCCGCCCCGAACTGGGCTCGGTCGTCGGTGCCGCCGCCGTCTTCGTGTTCTTCTCCCTCGTCGCCGAACCGTTCCTGCGGGCCTCCAGCCTCTCCACCGTGCTCTATGCGTCCTCGACGATCGGCATCATGGCCGTGCCGGTGGCGCTGCTGATGATCGGCGGGGAATTCGATCTCTCGGCCGGTGTCATGGTCGTCAGCTCGGCACTGATCTCGTCGATGGTCAGCTACCAGATGACGGCCAACACCTGGGTGGGCGTCGGGGTGTCCCTGCTGGTCACGCTGGCCATCGGGGCCTTCAACGGGCTGCTGCTGACCCGTACAAAACTGCCCAGCTTCATCATCACGCTCGGCACCTTCTTCATGCTCACGGGGCTCAACCTCGGCTTCACCAAGCTGATCAGCGGCACCGTCTCGACGAAGTCCATCGCCGACATGGAGGGCTTCGACTCGGCCCGTAAACTCTTCGCCTCGCATCTGACCCTCGGCAACGTCGACATCCAGATCACCATCCTGTGGTGGATCGTGCTGGTCGCCCTCGCCACCTGGATCCTGTTGCGCACCCGCGTCGGCAACTGGATCTTCGCGGTCGGCGGCAACGCCGATGCCGCGCGGGCCGTCGGTGTCCCGGTCACCAAGACCAAGATCGGCCTCTACATGGGCGTCGCCTTCGCCGCCTGGGTCTCCGGCCAGCATCTGCTGTTCTCGTACGACGCGATCCAGTCCGGCGACGGTGTGGGCAATGAATTCCTCTACATCATCGCCGCGGCGGTCGGCGGCTGTCTGATGACCGGCGGCTTCGGCTCGGCGATCGGTGCCGCGGTCGGCGCCTTCATCTTCGGCATGGCCAGCAAGGGCATCGTCTACGCACAGTGGAATCCGGACTGGTACAAGTTCTTCCTCGGCGCGATGCTGCTGCTCGCCACACTCCTGAACGCATGGGTCCGCAAGCGGGCGGAGGAAAAGGCATGACAGCGCTGGTCGAGCTGGCCGACGTCAGCAAGTACTACGGCAATGTCCGGGCACTGGAAGGCGTGTCCCTGGAGGTGCACGCGGGGGAGATCTCCTGTGTGCTCGGCGACAACGGCGCCGGCAAATCCACCCTCATCAAGATCATCGCGGGGCTGCACCGGCACGACGCCGGTACCTTCACCATCGACGGGGAGGAGACCAGCCTCTCCTCCCCGCGCGAGGCCCTGGACCGCGGGATCGCCACCGTCTACCAGGACCTGGCCGTCGTCCCCCTGATGCCGGTGTGGCGGAACTTCTTCCTCGGCTCCGAGCCCACCACCGGTGCCGGCCCCTTCAAGCGGCTCGACGTCCGTACGATGCGCGAGACCACCCGCAGCGAGCTGCTGCGGATGGGTATCGACCTGCGCGATGTCGACCAGCCCATCGGCACCCTCTCGGGTGGCGAACGGCAGTGCGTCGCCATCGCCCGCGCCGTGTACTTCGGCGCCAAGGTCCTCGTCCTGGACGAGCCGACGGCGGCACTGGGCGTCAAGCAGTCCGGTGTTGTCCTCAAGTACGTCGCGGCCGCGCGGGACGCCGGACTCGGCGTGGTGTTGATCACCCACAACCCGCACCACGCCTACCTCGTCGGCGACCGCTTTGTGCTCCTCAAACGCGGCACGATGGCCGGCAGCCACGCAAAATCGGATATCGCCCTGGAAGAGCTGACCCGCCAAATGGCGGGCGGCAGCGAGCTGGAACAGCTCAGCCATGAGCTGGCCCGGAGCGCGACTCCGGAATTCCCCGGCGGTCACCGGCCCGAGTGATCATCACCGCGCCCCGCGCAGGCCCCCGGGCCGCGCGGGGCGCATTACTCTTCGTCGCGGTGCGCCGGATGCCGCCGGTGATGCACAATCGCACCGAACCAGCACATCGAGGCCCCGGCCTCCCGAGACCCCGCAGGGACGAGACGACTCTTGCGAGCACACAGCCGCCGCATGGGGGTACCACCCACGCCCATGAGGCAGTGGGGGAGCAACGGCGAAGAGGTGGGGCGATGAGCATGTACCGGGACCGGGTCCACCGGGGATCCGCCAGAGCCACCGTGCTGCGCACGGTCGGCGCCCGTGAGCGGCGCTCGCATCTGACCGCCCCCCGGGTGCCCACCGTCGGCATCGACATCGGTGGCACCAAGGTCATGGCGGGCGTCGTCGACGCCGACGGCACCATCCTGGAGAAGGTCCGCACCGAGACGCCGGACAAGTCCAAGAGCCCCAAGGTCGTCGAGGACACCATCACCGAGCTGGTGCTCGACCTCTCCGACCGGCACGACGTCCACGCGGTCGGCATCGGCGCGGCCGGCTGGGTCGACGCGGACCGCAGCAAGGTGCTCTTCGCGCCGCATCTGAACTGGCGCAACGAGCCGCTGCGGGACCGCCTCGCCGGCCGTCTCGCGGTCCCGGTCATGGTCGACAACGACGCCAACACCGCCGCCTGGGCGGAGTGGCGCTTCGGCGCCGGCCGCGGCGAGGACCACCTCGTCATGATCACGCTCGGTACGGGCATCGGCGGCGCGATCCTGGAGGACGGCGCGGTCAAGCGAGGCAAGTACGGCGTGGCCGGTGAATTCGGTCATATGCAGGTCGTCCCCGGCGGCCACCGCTGCCCGTGCGGCAACCGCGGCTGCTGGGAGCAGTACAGCTCCGGCAACGCCCTGGTGCGCGAGGCCCGCGAGCTGGCCGCGGCCGACTCCCCGGTCGCGTACAACATCATCGAGCGGGTCGGCGGCCGCATCGGCGACATCACCGGACCGCTGATCACCGAGCTGGCCCGGGAGGGCGACGCGATGTGCGTCGAGCTCCTCCAGGAGATCGGCCAGTGGCTCGGCGTCGGCATCGCCAACCTCGCCGCCGCCCTCGACCCGTCCTGCTTCGTCATCGGCGGCGGCGTCAGTGCCGCCGACGACCTGCTGATCGGCCCGGCCAGGGACGCCTTCCGGCGTAATCTCACCGGCCGCGGCTACCGTCCCGAAGCCACCCTCACCAAGGCGCAGCTGGGCCCCGAGGCCGGTATGGTCGGCGCCGCCGACCTGGCCCGCCTGGTGGCCCGCCGCTTCCGGCGCGCCAACCGGCGCCGCGTCGAGCGCTACGAACGCTACGAACGGGCGGGCCGCCGATGACCGACACCGACCTGCACACCGTGCACGACGACACGCACCCCGTCCCGCCGTCCCGCGTCAAGCGCCGGCGTCCGGTGCTGATGGCGCTGATCGTCTTTCTGCTGATCGCGATCCCGGCCGGCTATATCGTCATCTCCGCCGAACAGAGCCGGAACAGCGGCGAGGGCAAGGAGGCCGAGGCCGCCGCCACCGGCCTGACGAACGCCTTCCCCTCCAAGGTCCAGCAGCGGATCTACAACGTCCCGGTGCCGATCGGCTCCACCCCGGTCTACTACTACGAGACCAACTCCTGGCAGACCAGCTCGCTGTTCGTGCAGTTCAGGACCAACGAGTGGGGGCTTGAGCACTACCTCAACGCGGTCGGCACCAGCACCGCCGCCCTCAAGAAGAACCAGCAGACGATCCCGCCCGAACAGGCGGCGAAGGTCGGCTGGGACTTCGGCACCGACGTGCCGTGGACCGGTACGACGGCCACGGGCAAGGCACCGCACCCGTACCAGCGGATCATGGTCAACTACGACGAGCCGGGGCACCCCGTCGTCTACACCGTCTCGACCGTGAAGTTCTGAGCGGACCCCGGCCCGGACCCCGGTCCGGGGTCCGGTGCCGGATTGCTCCCGGTTCGTATCCGATGGCGACCGAGGCCTGACGCGCTTCGGCCCAGCGGGGCGGGCCGCTGAGCCGAAGCACGTCGAGTGCCTCAGCGGCTGACGGGCTCGGCCGGCGGCGCGCTGTCCCGGCCGGCGGCGGGCTCTTGGCCGGCGGCCAGGGCCGGCTCCTCGGAGGGCAGTCGCAGGAAGAGGGCGAGGACCGCGCTGATGACGTAGAGGATCACGAAGATCCATATGACGCCCTCGACGCCGAACGGGCCGATGGCCAGACCGACGATGGCCGGGCCGATGAAGGTACTGAGCCCGGCGCCGAGGTTGAGTATGGACATCGCCGCGCCCTTGTGTTCCGGGGAGAGCGACGGCATCAGCGCGGAGAGCGGGACGTATCCGGCGAGGGCGGCGCCGTAGAGCACGCTCACGAGGAGTGCGATCCCCATGTTTGCGCCGGCGGCGACCGGCACGTAGTACAGCAGCAGGGTGCTGACCGCGCAGCCGAGGCCGCCGCAGTACGCCACGGTGCGGCGCCAGCCGAGCTTGTCGCCGATCACCCCGAACAGCAGGTTCCAGATGATGTTGCTCGTGAACATCGCGCTGAGAATCGTCAGCCAGGAGCCCAGCGAGAAGCCAACGGTCTTGGTGAAGAAGAGCGGGAGGAAGACCAGGAAGCCGAACTCGGGGGCGGTGTTGATGGCGCGAACGAGGCCTCCGACGCCGATCTTGGGCTGCTGCCAGATGATGGTGATGCTCTTGAGCAGGGTGGCGACGGGATGTCCTTCGGCGCGCATCGCGCCGTGCGGTTCGCGGACCCCCAGGAGGGCGATGGCGCCGCCGAGGACGACGAGGCCGAGGGAGAGCCACAGGGTGGTGTACTGGCCGACGACGGGGATGGCCGCCTTGGCGAACAGTGAGCCGAGGGTGGGCAGGCCACCGGTGAACGCGAACCAGAACCACCCCACGGCGGTGCCCAGCCGGTGCCGGGGCGTCGCGGAAGTGATCCAGACCAGGAATCCGAAGGCGAAGAGAGGATAGCCGAAGCCGCGGAGCGTATAAGTGGCGAGCATGATCGGGTAGTTGAAGGTCGCGACGCCGAACGCGAGGAAGAACACCTGGCACACCCCCCAGATGCCGAGTCCGGCCCACATCACACGGCGCGGCCCCCACAGCTCGGACAGAGCGCCGGAGGCCCATGCGGCGACGGCGGCGGTGATGCCGTAAGCGGACAGCAGCAGGGCGACCCGCTGCGTGGAGAGCCCGTGGTCGGTCAGATACGGCGAGAGATAGCCGGACTCGACACCGTCACCGACCATGAAGAACAGCAGGCCCAGAAAACCCCAGGTCAGGGAGTGCGGTATACCGAGCCGCTCGGTCAGCTTGGGTGATGGCCCGCTGGGGATGGGGGGCGTGGAACCCACGGGGCGCCTCCTTGCGTAGGTGTCCGGACGGCCGGGGGCCGTATGCGAAGCGCGAGGTTCGAGGGGAACCTGTCGGCACCTACAGGGTCAGTACCCGTATGGAAAATATCAATAGTTGCGTTAAAAATATCGACTGAATCGTTTCCCAGGTGTTGCGCTGTCGGCCTCGAACCGGCGGCGCTCCCCGAGCCGAGCGCCGGGGGCGTCCGCTCAGTCGGTGTCGACCACCCGGACATCGGTCAGCTTGCTCATGGACGCCAGCAGATCGGCCTCGATCGGGCCGGTCAGCAGCACATGGTCGAAGGTCTCCACGCCGACCAGCCGGTGCAGCGCACTGCGGCCGACCTTGCTGCTGTCCATGAGCAGCACGCTGCGCGCACCGGCGACCCGCATCGCCCGTTTGACCGCGACGATCTCCTGTTCCTGGTGGAACGTCATGGTGGCCGTCATCGCCGAGGTGGACAGCACGGTGAGGTCCACGGAGAAGCCCGCGATCATCTCCAGTGCGGGCAGTCCGACCCACGAGTCGTGGGTACGGGAGTACTCCCCGCCGATGCACATCAGCCGGATGTCCTCCGCGTCTCGCAACTCCTCAGTGATCAGGCGGTAGTTGGTCACCACGGTCAGCGGCCCCGCCTCCGGCAGCAGCCTGGCCAACGCCAGGGCGCTGGTCGAGTCGTCGAGCATCAGGGACATGCCCGGCGTGATGAACTTCAGCGCCTCCTTGGCCAGGGCGTTCTTGTCCGTCACATGGGAGTGCAGCCGGTAGTCGGAGCTGGACTCGAAGACCGTGGAAGGCTGCGCCGAGACGCCGCCGTGGTACTTGCGCAGGATGCCGCGTTCTACCAGTTCAGTGATGTCCCGGTGCACGGTCATCAGGCTGACGCCGGTCAGCTCCGCCAGGTCGGCCGCAGTAGCGTCCCCGCGTGCGACCACATGGTCGATGATCTGCTGCTGTCGCTGCTGGCGGCGGGCACGTTTTCCCTCGTTGGTCATAGGGGCCATCCTGCCCCGCCCGGCCGGGCGGGGCATCCTCAGGTCGATATTTTCATCAGTTGAGTGATGACAATTAACTCGTTCGACGTTAATTTGAGAGGGGACCCGCGATGTTAAGGAGTGCCGACCGTGGCCGAAGCAGTGGTATTTGACATGGACGGCGTGCTCGTCGAGAGCGAGCACCTGTGGGAGGAGCTGTGGACGGCCTTCGCAGCCGAACGCGGCGCGACGTGGGGGCCCGAGCAGACCAAGAGCTGCCAGGGCATGAGCGCTCCCGAGTGGGCCGCCTTCCTCACCACGTTCGCCGGTGGCGGCGAGAGCATCGAGGCCACCGAGCGGGCAGTGGTCGACGGCATGGTCCACGCCCTGGAGCAGGGCCGTATAGACCTGTTGCCCGGCGCGCGCGCGATGGTGGCTGAGGTGGCGACCTGCGCGCCGATCGCGCTCGCCTCCTCCGCGCCGCGCCGGATGATCGACGGGGTACTGGTGCACCATGGCATCGACCACTACTTCAAAGCGACGGTCTCCAGCGCCGAGGTGGCCCGCGGCAAGCCCAGCCCGGATGTGTATCTGGCCGCCGCGGCGAAGCTGGGTGTGCCCGCCGAGGACTGCCTGGCCGTCGAGGACTCCAGCAATGGCCTGCGCGCCGCTGCCGCAGCGGGGATGACCGTGGTAGCCATCCCCAATCCCCAGTACCCGCCGGCCGCCGACGCGCTCGCCGCGGCCCGATTCAGCGCCGCCGACCATGACGCCGTACGCCGCTACCTGATCAGCCAGCTGAAGGAAGGTGACCGGGCATGACCCAGGTCCTCGCAGCGGGCGATGAATTCGTCGCCCCGGAACTGTTCATCGACGCACTGCGGGACGCCGCCCCCGGCACCGACCTCGCTTTCCGCACCCTGCGTTCTCCCTGGCCGGTCACCCCGTTCGGCCCGGTCGGGGGCGTCGACGAGGCCAGCGGCACCGAGGACGACGTCCTGGCAGCCCTGGGCGATGCCGAGATCGCCGTCACCCAGATGGCACCGTTCACCGCCAAGGTCATCGAGCAGGCGTCCGCGCTCAAGCTGATCAGCGTCTGCCGGGGCGGCCCCGTCAACGTCGATCTCGCCGCCGCCACCAAGGCCGGCGTCGTGGTCTCCTACGCCCCGGGCCGCAACGCCGCCGCGGCCGCCGAATTCGCCATCGGCCTGATGCTCGCCGCCCTGCGCCGTATCCCGGCCGCCGACACCGAGCTGAAGAAGGGCATCTGGCGCGGCGACTACTACGCCTACGACAACGCAGGCCTCGAACTCGACGGCACCACCGTCGGCCTGGTCGGCTACGGCGCCATCGGCTCGATCGTCGCCCGTGTACTGCGCGCCTTCGGCTCCCACGTCCTGGTCGCCGACCCGTACACCGATCCGGCCAGGGCCGCCGCCGACGGGGTCGAACTGGTCGCCCTCGACGAACTCCTGCGCCGCAGCGCCGTCGTGAGCCTGCACGCGCGGCTCACCCCCGAGACACGGCACCTGCTCAACGCCGACAACCTCGGCCTCCTGCCCGAGGGTGCGGTCCTGGTCAACTCCGCGCGCGGCGGCCTCCTCGACTACGCACCGCTGCCCACCCTCCTGGAGACCGGCCGCCTCGGCGCCCTCGCCCTCGACGTCTACGACATCGAACCGCCGCCCGCCGACTGGCCGTTGCACCGCGCCCCCCACGTCATCACCACCCCGCACCTGGCCGGTGCCACCCGCCAGACCGCCCACCGCGCCGCCGCCATCAGTGCCGGTGAGGCTGCCCGCTTCCTGCGCGGCGAGCCGCTGGCGTTCGTCGCCAACCCCGAAGTGCTCCCAGGGGGTGCACGATGATCGTCGGAGTCGATGTCGGCACCTCCGTCACCAAAGCCCAGCTGATCGGCCGGGACGGCCACACCACCCCCGCCCACGAGGCCCGCAGCACCGTCTACACGCTGCCGGGGAACCGCGTCGAGCAGGACCTGGACGAGGTCATCGGCACCGTCGTCACCGTGGTTCGGGCGGCGGTCGCCGACGCCCGGCGGCTCGGCCGGCCCATCGAGGCGCTGGCACTGACCGGGCAGGGCGACGGGCTGTGGCTGCGCGACGCCGCCGGAGCGAGCGTCGGCCGTGCCCTCTCGTGGATGGACGGCCGCGCCGCCGGCATCCTGGACGGCTGGACGGCCGACGGCGTCGCCCAGCACGTCCACCAGCGCACCGGCGCCGGGATGTTCCCCGGCTCGGCCGCCCCGCTCCTTGCCCACCTGGCCAAGCACGAGCCGGAGCGCTTGGCCGACGCCGCTGTCGCCGGATACTGCGTGGACGCCATCGTCCAGCGCTTCACCGGCGAGATCACCGTCGACGCCTCCGACGCCTCCCAGCCGTTCCTGAACGTCGCCACCCGCACGTACGACGAAGCGGCCCTCGACTTGTGCGGCCTGAGCTCCGGCCGGCGGCTGCTCGCCGAGCCCGCGCCGCCCGGCACGCTCTTCACCCTCCTGCCGGAGGTGGCCGCCCAGCTCGACCTGCCGCCCGGACTGCCCGTTTCCGCGGGCCCGTTCGACATCCCCGCCTGCGGATTCGGCTCCGGCCTCGCCCGACCCGGCGACGGCAACCTGATCATCGGGACGACGCTCGCCAGCCAGATGCTCACCGACGACCCGTCCCCGGCACCCGGCGACGAGCCCGCCGGCATGCTGCTCGCCACCCCTTACGAGCAGCGCTATCTGCGAGTGATGCCCGCCATGATCGGCACCGCCGGGCTCGACTGGCTGCTGAAGCTGCTGGGCGTCCGGATCGTCGAACTCGACGCCCTGCTGACCACCTCGCCCCTGGGCGCGGGCGGGGTGACCGCCCTGCCGTTCCTGTCCGCCAGCGGTGAACGCGCCCCGTTCGTCGACGCCCGCGCCCGGGGCCGGCTGGACGGCCTGTCCCCGCTGACCTCCCGCGCCGATGTCATCCGTGCCCTGTGTGAGTCCGTGGCGTACTCCGCCCGGCACTGTATGGAGACGCTGGGCGTCACCGGAGCCGTCACCGCCTGCGGCGGCGGCGCCCGGTCCGCCGAATGGGCCCGCATCGTCGCCGGCGTCCTCGGCACCGATCTGTACGTCTGCGACGACGCCGTCGGCATCCGCGGTGCCGCCCAGGTCGCCTGGGAAGCCCTCGGGCAGCCCGTCGACGCCGACCGGTGGCGCGCCCAGCGGCGTACCGTCACTGCCGATCCCGACGCGATCGAGTTCTACGCCCAGGGCTACGCCGACTACCGGCGCACCCTGGCCATTGCCCGCGAGGGCTGGTCGCGATGACCGTACCCGGCCCGCGCACCTCTAGGAGCCTTGGATGACCCGCCTGTTCAACGACCCGGCGCGCTTCGCCGACGACATGGTCACCGGCTTCGCCGCGGCGCACCCCGAGTACATCACCGCGGTCCCCGGCGGAGTCGTGCGGGCGGCGCGCCCGCGGCCCGGCAAGGTCGCCGTCCTCACCGGCGGCGGCAGCGGCCACTACCCCGCGTTCTGCGGTGTCGTCGGCCCCGGCTTCGCCGACGGCTCGGTGATCGGGAACATCTTCACCTCACCGTCCGCCGACCGCGCCCACGCGGTGGCCGTCGAGGCCGAAACCGGCGGCGGAATCCTCTTCCTCTTCGGCAACTACGCCGGGGACGTGATGAACTTCGGCCTCGCCGCCCAGCGGCTGACCGCCGACGGCATCCCCGCACAGTGCTTCGCGGTCACCGACGACATCGCCTCCGCCCCCGCCGGCGAGCTCGCTCGCCGGCGCGGCATAGCGGGCGGTTTTGTGGTGTTCAAGACGGCGAGCGCCGCCGCCGAGGAAGGCGCCTCGCTCGACGAGGTGGTACGGATCGCGGACCGCACCAATGCCCGCACCCGCACCCTCGGCGTCGCCTTCGCGGGCTGCACTCTGCCGGGCCAGTCCGATCCGCTGTTCACCGTCCCCGACGGCACACTCGGCCTGGGCCTCGGCATCCACGGCGAACCCGGCGTCAGCGAAAGCGAGTTGACCTCCGCGCACGATCTGGCACGCACCCTCGTCGACGGACTGCTGGCCGAACGCCCCCCGCACGCCGGCCCCCGCGTCGCCGTCCTCCTCAACGGCCTCGGCGCCACCAAATACGAGGAGCTGTACGTCCTGTGGGCCGGCGTCTCCCGCCTCCTGGCCGAGGCGGGGCTCGAACCCGTACGCCCCGAGGTCGGCGAGCTCGTCACCAGTCTCGACATGGCCGGCTGCTCCCTCACCCTGACCTGGCTCGACGACGAGCTGGAACGCCTGTGGCTCGCCCCCGCCGACACCCCGGCCTACCGCCGCGGAACGGTGCACCCCGCCGAACCGGCCGCGGAGGCACCGCACTCGCACCCCGGCCGCCGTGCCTCCGTGGCCGCCCCTCTCCCCACCGCCACCGGCGCCGCCGCGCAGACCGCGGACCGCGCCGTACGGGCACTGCGCGCCGCCCACCGCGTGCTGCACGAGCAGGAGGAAACCCTCGGCCGCCTCGATGCGGTGGCCGGGGACGGCGACCACGGGCGCGGTATGTGCAAGGGCGTGGACGCGGCCCTCACCGCCGCCGAACGGGCGCACGCCGAGCATGCCGCGCCCGCCGCGCTGCTCGGCACCGCCGGTGACGCCTGGGCGGCCGACGCGGGCGGCACCTCCGGCGCCCTGTGGGGTGCCGCGCTGCGGGCACTCGGCTCCGCGCTGCCCGCCGACCGGGCCGCCGAACCCAAGGAGTTGGCGGCCGGGGCCGAGCTGGCGCTTGCCACCATCACCTCCCTCGGCAAGGCAGAGCCGGGCGACAAGACCCTGGTCGACGCGCTCCAGCCGTTCGTCGCCGCATTCACCCGGCGTATCACGGCAGGCGACCCGGTGGCCGGCGCCTTCGCCCAGGCCGCCGCCGACTCCCGTACCGCCGCCGAGGCCACCGCCGAACTGCGCCCGAGGCTCGGCCGCGCCCGCCCGCTGGCCGAGCGCAGCCTCGGCACCCCCGACCCCGGGGCCATCTCCCTCGCCATGGTGCTCGAAGCCGTGGCCGACCACCCGAAGCGCTAAGGAACCACGATGACCACCGCGACCCCTCGCCCTCCGCTCCGCCTCGTCGTGGGCAGTGACGACGCCGGTCTGGAGTACAAGGAAGCCCTCAAGCGCGACCTCACCGCCGACCCCCGCGTCGCCGAGGTCACCGACGTCGGCGTCCGTGCGGACGAGCACACCGCCTACCCGCACGTGGCCGTCGACGCGGCCCGCCTCGTCGCCGAGGGCGGCGCCGACCGCGCGCTGCTCGTCTGCGGCACCGGACTGGGCGTGGCCATCAGCGCCAACAAGGTCACCGGCATCCGCGCCGTCACCGCCCACGACAGCTACTCCGTACGCCGCTCGGTCCTCAGCAACAATGCGCAGATCCTCTGTTTCGGGCAGCGTGTCATCGGCCTGGAACTGGCCCGCACCCTCGTCGACGAATGGCTCGACCAGCACTTCGACGAGCAGTCCGCATCCGCCGAGAAGGTCGCCGCGATCGGCACCTACGAGCAGACGAAACAAGCGCGTCCGTGAACGGCATGATCCAGCGCCTCGCCAAGGCCGGTACGCCGGGACGCCGGTCCGGCTGGACGACCCGGGCCGCGCCGGTGGACGCTTGCGGCACGTCGCCGGCCCTCTCAAGTGGCTCTGCCGAGCGGCTTGTTGGCGACGACGTCCAGTGCATCCCGGCAGGGTCTGCCGCGTCCGGACGCCACGCGGCTTCCTCAGCGCCCTGAACATGGCCGCCGCAGAGACGCGCGGCACCTACGCCGGGCACGGGTGCCGGTCCTCACACTGGCTTCTGCCCGGTCTCAATCGTCTTCGGTGATGAAGTCGGTCAGCGCGGCAGCGACGGCATCGGGCTGTTCATCGGGGATGAAGTGTCCTGCGTCCGGCACGACGATCCCGGTGGCGTGGTCGGCCCACGGCCTGATGGAAGCTGCCATGTCGGGGATGGAGCCGTGGCTGCTGGAGATCCCAAGGATCGGGACCGTCAGGCGCTGTTGTTCCAGCGCTTCGTGGTTCTTCTGCGCCGACTCGGCGGCGTCCCGGTAGTAGGCCAGGGATGCGCGGAGACCGCCGCCGGCGGCCACGGACGCGGCGTATTGCTCAATTTCGGCGTCGTCGAAGGTGTCGGAGGAGAGGGCCTTTACCTTCAGGAACCAGCCGACGTACTCCCGTTCGCGGCCGGCGAGCAGTGTCTCGGGCAGGTCGGGCACGAGGTGGAAGGCGAAGTGCCAGGTCTTCCACGCCTGCTCGGGGTCGGTCGGGATGGCGTCAGGGAGTGTGATGCCCGGGATGCCGGCGTCGAGCAGTGCCAGGCCACGCAGCTGGCTCTGGTACTTCAAGGCGAGGGAAAAGGCGACCCACGCGCCGATGTCGTGGGCGACCAGCCAGTATGTCGAGACTCCGAGCGCCTTGACCGCGGCGTGGACGTGCGCAGCGGCCGTGTGCGTGTCGTAGCTGATGTCCGGGCGTTCGGAGTGGCCCTGGCCCGGCAGGTCGATCGCGATGACTTGGAATCGGTCGGCCAGGTTCGGCATCACCTTGCGCCATGCCCACCAGGTCTGAGGGAACCCGGCGAGCAGCACGATGGCTGGACCGTCCGGCTGACCGCCTTCAACCGCGTGAAGCCGGACGCCGCCCGCGTCGACCCAACGGTGGGTGAAACCGGCCAGGTCGGGCAGCGGCAGGTCGCGGACCGGGTTGCCGGCGTCGCGGGGGGTGCTTGCGGGGGCGTGCGCGTGTCGCTGCGCTGTGAGGTTTGCGGGGTATCCGGCCATGATCATGCCTCCACCCTAATCCATCTTGAACTGATTAGTTCAAGATGGGATGATGGTCTCCACTAAAAGAAGGCAGAGCAGGAGGGAGGTGCCGGCATGGCAGGCAAGAAGCGGTTCGACATCGCCACGGCGCTCGATGCCGCGATGATCCAGTTCTGGCGGGCCGGCTACGCGGACACGTCGGTGGACGACCTGTCCCGGGCGACCGGGCTCAACCGCAGCTCCATCTACTCCTCCCTCGGCGACAAGGACACGCTCTTCATGCGCTGCCTGGAGCGCTACACCACGCGCTACGGAGACAAGTACGACGCCGCGTTGTCCTGCGCCGCCGACCGGCCTCTGGCAGCCGCGCGGGCATTCTTCGACATCACCCTGGAACGCATCGCGGACCCCGGTCTGCCCGACGGATGCCTGGTGGCCCAAACCGTCATGGCGGCCCCAGTGCTGAGCGCGAGCGTCGCGGCGCGTGCACGGGAGGCGATCGGCTTCCAGCACACCCGGCTACGCGCCGCGCTGAAGGCCGGCCGGCTGCACGACGAGGCGGCCGAGTACTTCGCGACCCACCTTGCGGCCGTGAACCAGTCCCTCGCCGTCATGAGCAGAGCCGGAACGAGCGCGGAGCAGCTGCGCGCCATCGTCGAGGTGACCCTCGACGCACTTGCGCAGACTCTCGGCACGAGCGACTGAGATTTGTCCGGCGAAGCGGACTTCGCCGTCTGTCTGAGCAGAACCCGCCGTGCGTCAGGGTGCGCGTCAGGGCCCCGATCAGGTCCCGCCCAACGACATCATCAAGACCGCAGGCGGCAAGAACGTCTTCGACGGCCTCGACCAGCGCTGGACCCAGGTGAACTGGGAGGCCGTGGCCAAGTCCGAGCCCGAAGTCATCATGATCCTCGACTACGGCGACCAGCCCGCCAAAAAGAAGATCGACTTCCTGAAGAATTCTCCCCACACGAAGGAATTTCCCACCGTCAAGAAGAACAACTTCTTCCTCCTCGACCACAACGAGGGAATCAGCGGGCCACCCAACATCGACGGCCTGGAGAAGTTCGCGAAGTACCTGCGCACACTCAAGAGCTGACCGTCCGGCATCTGCGGGACCGTGTCCTGCCGGACGCGGTCCCGCAGCGCTGAGCCAGGGATCCCGCCAGGAAGAGTCTGCGGACGAGTGCGAGCCGGGCGGGCACCAGGAGCATTCCGGTCATGACCATGCGCATGGGGAAGGCTGCGGGCATGTAGCGGTGCCGCATGGCGGTCACATCGACTAGGTGCACGACGGCCACCGCCACGCGGCTCACCATGGCCACTGGGACGACCACTGGATCTCATCGGAATGTTCCTACAGCAGAGATGAAATTCCCGCGCGCGCGGGAATTTTGTTGCACTCCCTGAATCGAATCGATGCGGACTGTTCCGTCGTGGAGTTGCCGCTCTGGCCGCTCTGGCCGCTCTGGCAGCGCGGCAGGTGGTCGGGAATGACGCGACCCCGGGAGCGCCGCCGCTCGACGCGGCGGCCGCTCTTCGGGGTAGATCCGTAGGGCAGCGGGACCGCACTACTTGGCGGCGTACGGGAGCAGCGCCATCTCGCGGGCGTTTTTGATCGCGCGGGCAAGCTGTCGCTGCTGTTGCGCGGTGACCCGGGTGACGCGTCGGCTGCGGATCTTGCCGCGGTCCGAGAGGAACTTCCGCAGCAGGTCGTTGTCCTTGTAGTCGATGTAGGTGATACCGGCCTGGTCCAGCGGGTTGGGGCGCGACTTGACGGGCGTGCGGGGATCGGGGCGGCGGGCCATGGCACTTCCTTTTCTCGGTCGGGTCGGTGCGGGGGAAGAGCTGGGGCGTCGGGTGCTCAGGAGACGGGGGCGAGGAGGGTGTCGAAGGATGCCGGGAGGCGCTTCCATGCCTCACGTCCGTCGGCGAACTCGTCCTCCGTCAGCAGGCAGGAGTCGAGCAGCCGCTCCAGCCCTTCGCGGTCCAGGCCGGGTGCGGTGAAGACCAGGTGCTGGCAGCAGTCGCCGTGTTCGGGATGCCAGTCGACGGCGGCGGCCGCTCGGCGCATCGGGAGAATCATGTCCCAGGCGGCGTCCGGGAGCGACGCGAGCCACGGGCTGGCGTTCTCCACGCACAGTGCGCCGCCCGCGGCGTCCCAGGACAGCAGGGTGTCGGGGCGGTCGGCGAGCCAGAACCGGCCACGGCTGCGAACGGCCGCGCAGGCCAGGTCTTCCAGCGCCTGGTAGAGCCGTTCCGGATGGAAGGGGCGCCGGCGGTGCCACACCAGGGTGGCGACTCCCGACTCCTCCGCTTCCTGTGGGAGCAGTGCGCAGGCGGGGTGCTGGGCGGCGGCGGCCGCCTCGACGTCGAATCCGGCGAACGCGGCCTCCGCGAGCTGTCGTGAGGTCACGGGCACATGGCGTGCCGTCGGGTGCAGCTGCGTGAGGACCGCACGGTCCTCGTCGTCCGCCTCCGCTCCGTCGACGAGCGCGAGCACGGGGGCGTACTCCAGCTGGCGCGCCCAGGTGTCCCCGATGGTCCGCTGATCGGTTGCGGCCGCCGCGAGTCCCGCCTTCGCCAGGTCGTCCCCATTGGCGAGGTAGGGCAGCACGAGCGCGGGGTCGACCGCAGTCATCACGTTGGAGAGCATCAGCGACTCGCCGCCGTGCGCCGCGATGACCTCGGCCATCGCCCGGGGCTCGACGGAGTCCCAGAGTTCGACCACCGCCAGCCGGTGCAGACCGCTGTCGGCCAGCCGTTGGAGCTCGGGCACCAGGTCCTCGCGCAGGGCGCAGCACGCACAGTCGTAGACGAGGGGTGCCTCGCCGGAGGACAGCTCGCCCGAGGCGTCCCGCACCGTGCGACGTACCGTGCCGTCCGTCGTGGAGAGGTCGTGGTGGAGCGCGACACTGCCACGCACGGTGTGCAGCAGCCGCAGCACGACCTGCTCGCGGGCTTCGGAGTGCAGCCCGCCGACGAGGACGACGGGGAGCCTGCCGTTCTTCGTCATCAGCGTGCCCCGCGCCGGGCGTACCGCCGCTCGAAGCGCTCGACGCGGCCGGCCGTGTCGAGTACGCGGGCCGTCCCGGTGTAGAAGGGGTGGCTTTGCGACGAGATCTCCACGTCGATGACGGGGTAGGTGTTGCCGTCCTCCCACTCGATGGTCTTGTCGCTGGTCGCGGTCGACCGGGTGAGGAAGGCAAAATCGGCCGCCTTGTCGCGGAAGACGACGGGCCGGTAGGTGGGGTGGATGCCGGGTTTCATGTCGGTGTTCCTGTCTGTGAATTCAGCTCGTGGGTCAGCGTTCGGGGTCGGGGTTCGGGGTCAGCGTTCTTCGCGGAAGCCGACGTGCCGGCCGACCACCGGGTCGTATGTGCGCAGGACCATCCGGTCAGGGTCGTTTCGCCGGTTCTTGCGGGTGACGCAGGTGTAGCCGGTCGCGGGCAGGGCGGTGCCCCAGCCGGCGATGTCGAATCCGTTCATCCCGGCGGCCGTCAGCGCTCGGCCGGCTGGGGCGCGAGCTGCTCAAGCTTCGCGTGGACGTCCCGCATGGTGGTGGTGTCGTCCAGTTCGGCGAAGAGCGACTCGTCGGCGGGGATGTCCGGGTACTGGTTCTGGAAGTTGTACAGCCACTCCATCAGATCCAGCGAGTCCACGTCGGCGAGGTGCTGGATCGGGGCGTCGGGGGTCACCTCGTCGGCGCCCGAAACGGCGGCGAGCTGCTGTGCGAGTTCCTCGACGGTGGGCAGTGCCATGGCTGGGTCCTCTCTCGTCGGCGGACAGTCCTTAGGCATGCAAGCCCCCGCTCGCAAGCGCGCCGCAACACAGGCGCCACAGCGCGATGTTGCGGAGAGTTTGCGCCGAGGGGATTGGCTCGTCCAGAGCACGACAACAGGAGCGGACGGCGCCGGTCGCGGCGCCCTCCGGACGACGTCGCGAGGGAGGGCGAGGATGGCCACGGCTGTCACCCGTACCGCGGAACCCGAAGTGCACGCGGTCCGCCACCACTACGAGGTGAGTAACGACTTCTACCGCCTGCTGCTGGGCCCCAGCATGATGTACAGCGGCGGCTACTGGGAGCCCGGCGAGGACCTGGTCGGCGCACTGGACACCGCGCAGGAGCGCAAGCTGGACGTCTTCGCGCGCCTCGCCCGCGCCGCCGGCAAGGAGCGCGTCCTGGACATCGGCTGCGGCTGGGGCACCCTCACCGACCGCCTGACCCGTCGGCACGGGGTGAAGGAGGCGGTCGGGCTTACCCTCAGTCGCACCCAGGAACGATACATCGACGGGCTGGACAACCCCTCGATCACCACGTGCGTCGAGAGCTGGTCGGCGCACAGCAACCCCGGCGCCTACGACGCGGCCTTCTGCGTCAACGCCCTTGAACATTTCGTGCCGTCCAGCCTGGCACCGCGGGAGCGGACGAAGCGCTACCGCTTCTTCTTCCAGCGGGTGCACGAGGCGCTGAAGACGGACGGGCGGTTCGTGCTGCACACGATGACCGCCGAGGCGCAGCCGATCGGCCGGGAGATCCTGGCCGACCTGAAGTTCCTTCAGCGCTCGGAGTTCACCGGGATGCACATCCCGCACCTGCATGAGCTGACCGCGGCGGCCGAGGGGCTGTTCGAGGTCGTCGAGCTGGTCAATGAGCGTGAATCCTTCGCCCGCGCCTGCCGTGCCTGGCTGGCGCGGCTGGCCGAGCGCCGTGCGGAGGCGGTCGGGCTGGAGAGCGAGGAAGTGGTGGCACGCTTCGAGCGCTACCTCGACATCTTCGCCTACACCTTGGAGGACCGCTTCTTCAACAACTTCCGGGTCGTCCTGGCCCGCAAGGGGTGAGCGGCGTGACGAGGACGACCGATGGCGCCCGCGACTTGCGGGTGGCGGTGATCGGCAGCGGCTTCTCCGGCCTCGGCACCGCAATCCGGCTGCAACAGCAGGGCATCGACGACTTCCTGGTGTTCGAGCGGGCCGATGAGGTGGGCGGCACCTGGCGCGACAACACCTACCCGGGCTGCGCCTGCGACGTGATGTCGCACCTGTACTCCTTCTCCTTCGCGCGCAACCCGCGCTGGAAGAGTACCTTCGGCAAGCAGGCGGAGCTCCAGAAGTACCTCCGTGACTGCGCCGACCGGTTCGGGGTCCGTTCGAAGATCCGCTTCCGGCACGAGCTGGCCTCTGCGCGCTGGGACGACCGGCGCAAGCGGTGGTTGCTGTCCACCACGGGCGGTGACTACACCGCGCGGGTGCTGGTGACCGGCACCGGCTACCTGAGCGAGCCGGTCGTCCCCGACACCCCCGGACTGGCCGACTTCCAGGGCGAGGTCTTCCACTCGGCCCGCTGGCGCCACGACTACGACCTCACCGGCAAGCGGGTCGCGGTCGTCGGTACCGGCGCCTCGGCGATCCAGTTCGTGCCGGCGATCCAGCCGCAGGTGGGCCACCTGGACCTCTACCAGCGCACCCCGCCGTGGATCGGCCCGAAGAACGACAAGGCCAACAGCGCGCTTCAGACGTGGATGTTGACCTCGGTGCCCGGCTATCAGCGCTTCCGGCGCGACGTCAACATGTGGGGCCGCGAGGTCCTGGCGTTCGTCATGGCCCGGCCCGCGGTCGCGTCGAAGATGCAGAAGATGGCCTCCGACCATCTGCTCAAGAGCGTGCCGGACTCGGAGCTGCGCGCCAGGCTGACCCCGGACTATGTGTTGGCGTGCAAGCGTCTGCTGTTCTCCAACACGTACTACCCGGCGATCCAGCAACCCAACGTAGAGATCGTCACCTCCGGCATCTCCAAGATCACCGCCGACGCGGTGGTCGGTCAGGACGGCACGGAGCGGCCGGTGGACGCCATCATCCTGGGCACTGGCTTCGAGGCCGTGCGCCGGCCGGTGGCCAGGCGGATCACCGGTCGCGAGGGGAGGACGCTGGCGGAGGTGTGGGACGAGGGCATGAGCGCCCACCGCGGCACCACCGTCGCCGGATTCCCCAACCTGTTCATGCTGCTCGGGCCGAACACCACGCTCGGCCACTCCTCTCAGGTGGTCATGATCGAGGCGCAGATCGCCTACCTGCTGGACGCCCTGCGGAAGATGGAGCAGCGCCGACTGGCCAGCGTGGAGGTCCGGCCCGAGGCGCAGCGTGCCTGGAACGCGGAGCTGGACGAGCGCCTGGAGGGCACCGTCTGGAACGCCGGGAACTGCCGCAGCTGGTACCTGGACGAGAGCGGCCGCAACCCCTCCATCTGGCCCACCTACACCTGGCGCTTCCGCCGCGCCACCCGCAGCTTCTCCCTCGCCGAGCACCAGCTCACCACCAGCGAAGACCTGCGGTCGGCACTGACCGGTGCCTCCTGACGACCGTACAGAGACGGAGCTGTCCACGATGAACCTGCAAAGGCCCTCACGCAGAGCGGTGTTGGGCACCCTGGGTGCCGCCGCCACCGTGGTGGGCTGGAACGCCGCCACCGCCGGCTGGGCCACCGCTGCGGACCGTCGCCCTGGCGACCGGATCGTCGGCGTCCCCGACCTGGACGGCACGCTCATTACCGATGCCGGCCAACTGGAGCCGTATGCCCATGACTTCGGCGGGCTGGTGAAGGGCACCCGTCCCTGGGCGGTGCTCACCCCCGGATCGGTCAATGACATCTCCACGATGATCCGCTACGCCCGTGACAACAAACTCAAGCTGGCCGTCAACGGCCGCAGTGGAACCGGCAAGGATCTGGAGTCCCACTCCTGCTACGGCCAGGCCGCGGTCACCGGCGGCATCGCCGTCGATGCGAAGGGCATGTCGCGCATCCTGTCCACCGGCTCGGACACCGTGACCGTCGAAGCGGGCGTGACGTGGGCTCAGATCACCGACCACCTGCTGCCCAAGGGCCGGATGCTGCCGACCCTGCCGGACTACCTGCCACTGTCGGTGGGCGGCACGCTCAGCGTCGGGGGCATCGGCCTGGCCATGGGCGCCCAGGGCCTGATCGCTGACAATGTGCGCTCGATGGTGGTCGTCACCGGCACCGGGGAGGTGGTTACCACCTCCCCCACCGCCCGCCCGGACCTCTTCCGCGCCGCGCTCGCGGGCGGCGGGCAGGCCGGCGTCATCGTCCAGGTGACGCTGCCTACGGTGGCAGCCGCTGAGCGGGCCACCGTGTTCAGCCTCTTCTACCCGGACGTGCACTCCTTCATGGCGGACTCCGAGAAGTTGCTGGCCGACCGCCGCTTCCAGCTCCAGGGGGGTGAGATGATCCGGCGCCGGGACAACTCCGGCTGGCGCTACAAGATCGAGGCCGTCGCCACCTACTCGGGCGGCCGCACCCCGGACCGGAACAAACTCCTCAGCGGGCTGAAGGACATACGGGCCGAGGCCGTCATCGAGGACTGCGCGATCCGCGACTACCTCTTCCGGCTCGACGCCTTCGAGGCGGCTCTCAAGAAAGGCGGCCACTGGTATGCGCCGAAGCCGTGGCTGAGCCTCTTCCTCCCGCAGTCCCAGGCGGCCGCCTTCCTACAACTGGTGGAGAAGGAGCTGACGCTCGAGGGAGTGGGCGCGGGTTTGGTGCTCACCTACCCGTACCAGATCGGCAAGGTGACCGTGCCGATGGCCGTGCAGCCCCAGGGCCCGACGGGCTACCTGTTCGACCTGCTGCGCTTCCCCGACCCGGGCACCCCCGACATACAGCGCCTGGTCGACCAGAACCGCTGGTTCTACGACAAGGCCGTCGAGCTGGGCGCCAAGCGCTACCTCGTGGGCGCCGTCCCCCGGATGACCGCCACCGACTGGCGGCGGCACTTCGGGCCGGTGTACGAGGAGCTGTCGCGGGCGAAGCAGACCTACGACCCCGGCAACGTCCTCACCCCGGGGCAGGGGTTCTTCGGCTGAGCGGCCCATGACGTTGATCACGACCCCGCTGCAAGGCCGCCGGCGCCGCCCGCACCGGCGGCCTTGCAGCGACGAACACGTGAGGAGGAACTTCTGATGGACCGCTACGACCTGCTCGACGAGGCCCTGCTCGAAGCCGGGCCGGACCGCGTGTGGGACGCGCTGATCTCGGAGTTCGGCGGCGCCGCGCAATGGTGGGTGCCTGACAACACGTTCGAGCCGGGACGGGGCACCGCCGCCGAGGTGGGCGGCACGACACTGGTCACCGTGCACACCAAGGGCGTCGACAAGGGTGGGCCGAAGATCAGGTTCACGGCGCGCACCACGGCCGTCGAGCCCGGCCGCCGGCTCGTCCTCGCCTACGTCCACGGCGCCTTCCGCGGCTCGGCGGAGTTCACCGTGGGCCCGCTGGAGGACGGCGGCACCCGGCTGGCCCTGCGCTTCCGCGCCCGGCCGCACGGCGGATTCGCGCTGCTCGCCCGGCTGGTGGACGTCGGCGCGCAGCACAGCCGCGCCACCCGCGCGGCCTTCGCCCGCCTGAACGCCCGGCTGTCCACCTCCCCGCGCCCCGCCGTCGGCGGACGAGCGGTGGAGACCGCCGTCGGCGGCGAGCGGCTGCCGGAGGACTCCCGGTGATCGCGCCCACAGCGGGTGAGACATACCTGCGCGGCGACGACGGCGCACGACTGGCGGTCTCGTGCTTGACACCGCTGAAAGGGCCTGCGGCAGTCGGGCCGCCCGTCGTGCTCGCCCACGGCTGGGGCGGGAGCCGCCGTGTGTGGGGCAGCGTGGCGGACGGCCTGATCCGTTCGGGCCACACGGTCCTCTCCTACGACCTGCGCGGCCACGGCGCCTCGACTGTCGGCGACGACGGCATCACCGCGGAGGCGATGCGCGCCGACCTGGCAACCGTCCTCCGGTACGCGGGCGGTGCGGCCGTGGTGGCGGGCCACTCCGGCGGCGGTTTCGCCGCGCTGGCCCAGGCGGTCGCGGACGACCCCGGTGCCCGTCCGGTGGGCCTGGTGCTGGTCGCCACAGCCGCGCACGGCCAGGACACGCCGGAGAAGGAGGCGCGGATGATGGGCGCGCCGCTGTTCTCCCGCGCGCTGCGCAGCGGCGGGCCGGGGCGGCTGCTGCTGCGCCAGATGACCGGGACGGCGCTGCATCCCCGGCTGCGCGAGGTCAACCGGGAGCTGTTCGCCGCGACCCGCCCCGAGGTCCGCGCGGAGTGCTTCCGCTCGTCACGGGGGATGGACCTGCGCGAGGACCTGGCCGCGGTGCGCGTACCGGTGGAGGTCCTGGCGGGCGGTGCCGACAAGATCATCGCTCCCCGACTGGGCCGTGAGACGGCCGATGCCCTTCCCCGCGCCCGCTTCACCTCGCTGCCCGGCGCCGGACATCTCCTGCCACTGGAACACCCGAGGGCGGTCTCCCGCGCGATCGAGGAGGTCACGCGACAGGCCGGGGGCCGGCCCACCGGCCGGCTCCCGCAGGACACGGGGGAGGCGCTGGAGCCGCGATGAGGACGACGCCCCCGCCACCCCGTCAGGCCGCGGCGTGATCGAGCGACTGCTGCCGGCCGGGGTCGCCTGGTCCGAAGCCTTCGACGACGCACTCCCCGGTGTGCCGGACCACCGGGAGATGGCCTTGGTCCGCGGCCGCCCGGAGCGCGTCGTGCGGCAGTTCGCCGCCGCACGGGCGTGCGCGCGAAGCTGCCTGGACGCCCTGGGGGCGCCCGAGGGACCGCTGTTGCGTACCCCGTCCGGCGCCCCGGCGTGGCCCGCCGGGCTGATCGGCAGCATCACCCACTGCGACGGCTACCGAGGCGCGGTCGCCGCGCCCGGCACGGCCGTGGAAGCGCTCGGCATCGACGCCGAGCCCGCCCTCCCCCTGCCGCACGGCGTGCTCGGTCTGGTCGCCTCGCCGGCCGAGCGCCGCTCCCTGACACAGCTGGCGGCACACTCACCCGGCGTGCCGTGGGACCGATTGCTGTTCAGCGCCAAGGAAGCCGTCTACAAGGCCTGGCACCCGGTCAGCGGCCGATGGATCGGCTGCGCCGACGTCGAGGTCACGCTCGCCCCGGCCCCGTCACCGAGCGGCCCGGCTGCCGACGACGACCTGGTGACGGGCCCCCTGCGCGCGCGGGTGCGGCCCGCGGCGTCGAACGAGGCCGGCGGGCGCTACTTTGGCCGCTGGGCCGCCGGTTCGGGACTGCTCCTCACGGCCGTCACCGGCCGCTGGTGACCGCTGCGCGCCCGGTTCAGCGCTCCAGGACGACGGTACCCATGGCGGGGCGGCCGGGTAGAGGCTCGGCCGAGCGCAGGCCCTTGCGGAACTCCTGGGGGCTCACGCCCCGTTCCCGCTTGAACGCGGCGCTCAGCGCGAATGCGCCGGAGTAGCCCACCCGGTGCGCGACCGTGGCGACCGTCAGGTCCGGCTCGCGCAGCAGGTCCGCGGCGAGCGTGAGCCGCCACCCGGTCAGGTAGGACATCGGCGGCTCGCCGACCTGCTCGGTGAAGTGCCGGGCCAGTCCGGCACGGGAGACACCGACGGCGGAGGCCAGCGAGGCCACCGTCCACGGCTCACTGGGCCGCTCGTGCAGCAACCGCAGCGCCCAGCCGACCACCGGATCGCTCTGCGCCCGCACCCACGGGGGCGCACCGGCGCCGGGCTCCACCAGCCAGGACCGCACCACGTTGATCAGCAACAGGTCCAGCAGCCGGTCCAGCACCACCTCCTGGCCGATCTCCTCCTTGTCCACCTCCCCGGCGAGCATGGCGATCAGCGGGGTGCGGGCGGCGGAGGCCGGCTGCACCAGCAGGGCGGGCAGGCTCGACAGCAGGCGCCGCCCCAGCTCGCCGGGCGCCTGGTAGGTGCCGCTGAGCATCACGGTGGACCCGGTGCGCCGTGCCTCACCCCAGGTCCGTACGCCGAGTGACATGGCATCGGTGACGTCCTCGCCGGAGGAGGTGCTGCACCTCTGCTCGGGCCCGACGACGATGCCGGGCGGCGAATCCGGGTCGTCGGTGAGGGTGTACGCCTCGGGGCCGCGCAGCACCGCGACGTCCCCAGGGGCGAGGCGCGCCGGCTCCCCGCCGTCCCGCAGCACCCAGGCCGACCCGTGCAGCATCGTCACCAGCGACAGCGGCGCGCGGTCCTCGATGCGCAGGCCCCACGGGGGGTTGAACACCGACTTCAGCAGGAACGCGCCGCGCGCCTTCGGGCTCTGCAGCAGGCCGCTGAGTGTGTCCACGGCTTTCACCTCTCCCTGTCCTCGTCCTGGGGGCGGGCCCGGTGACTCAGGAGCAGACCTCCCCATAGGCGGCCCCCGTCATGCGGGCCCCCTTCCCGGTCCGGTACGGGGCCCGACCGGCGCCCCGCGCCGGGCCGTTGTTCCGGTGGGCGCACAGTACGGCGCAGCAGCCCCAGGGCGCACAGGGTCAGCCCAGTGCGGACCGCGTTGGCGGTGCGCCACGGGCGCTCGTACGCACGGCGGGCCCGGTGCAGACCGACGGGATCAACGGTCGGCGCCCCGGCCAGCCGGCGGTTGAGCGGGAGGTTCACCGCCGCGGTGACCACCATGCTGGCGCCGTACAGCGCCGTCGCGGCACGCACCTGTTGCGCCGGGCCCTCCTCTCCCGCCCGGCGCAACCGACGGGCGGCCAGCCCGCCGGCGACGAACACTCCGAGGAAGAACGCGCCGAACGGGGCGTTGTCGTCCAGCCGGGCGTTCATACGCCGCATCGCGGAGACGAAGTGGGCGTCCCCGCGGCGGGCCAGGACTGGCATGACGCCGACGTCGAACGCCAGGTAGAGGCACGCCATCGCGGTGGTGCCCGATGTCGCCGCGAGCAGTGCGGGCTCAAGCCGGGTGCGGGGAGCGGCTCCGGTGCCGGCCAGGTCCTTTCGTGGCGGCATGGTGCTCCTCCGGTCGGCTGCGTGTGCCGGCGGACGGCCGCCCCCGCCCGGCGCGGAGTTCACCGTGGCTCCAGGATCGCCGCGACCGAACGGCGGTAGCCGTTCTCCAGCACGGCGCGGCCGAGCAAGCGCACCGGCGCGGGCATGACGCCCGCCGGGGCGGGTAGCCCGTCCAGCAGCCAGGGCGGCAGCACCCGTTTGACGCGCAGCGGCGCCGCGACCAGGACGCTGCGTTCCAGGGCGGTGAACACCGGTCCCGGCACCTTGTCGAAGACGGGGAAGGAGACCGCCTCCTCCTCCTGGAGGTGCCTGTGCATGATCTCGTCGAAGTCGGCCGCTGCCCCGGCCAGTCGGTCCGCCAGACCGCTGTCCATCGCCTCGGTCACCCGCAGCATCATGTCGTCGAGGGCGACATGGTCCTGGATCAGGCGATGGGCGGCCGCGGTGACTTCGGGCACGTGCGGCATCAGACCGGGCCAGAGGATGTCGTCCTCGGTACGGTGGTGCCATTCGATGATCCCGCGCAGTTGCCGCCACCAGTGGGCCGCCGCCGGCATGCCGGCCGGCGTGAGCAGCGCAGCAGCCGACCGCAGGCGCCGCGAGTCCCTCCGCAGCGCGAGATGAGTCTGCGCGAATCCTCTCAGGTAGCGGGGTAACGCCTCCGCCCCGCGCCCGTCCCACAATGCTCCGTCCATGGCCCCTCTTCTTCCGGTTCGCCGGACGCCCCCGGGTGCCGGCCTGGATCGGTGTCGTGTCAGGTCGTCGAACGGCCGGTCCGCCCGCGGCCCCACGCGCTCGGGCCGGCGGGGCGGACCGGCGGCTGGTCTCAGACGTCCCAGACCCCGGAGGCCGCGGCCTCCTTGGCGTACTGGGAGAAGTCCTTGGGCTCGCGCCCCAGCGCCTCGCGCACGCCGTGCACCACGCTGGCGTTGCGTCCGTCCACGATGAGCGTGAACAGATCGGCGAACTCCTCCGGCTCGCCCAACTCCCGCAGCGCCGCACGGTAGTCGTCGATGGTGACGGGGACGTAGGCGAGGGTCCGGCCGGTGGCCGCGGACAGTTCCCGGGCCACGTCGTGGAAGCTCAGCAGCTGGGGGCCGGAGAGCTCGTAGGTCTTCCCGATGTGCCGGTCGTCGGTGAGGGCGGCGACGGCCACATCGGCGATGTCGTCGGCGTCCACGAACGGCTCGACGGCGTCGCCGGTGGGCAGCGCCAGCTCACCGGCGCGTACGGGGTCCAGGAAGAAGCTCTCGCTGAAGTTCTGGTTGAACCAGTTGGCCCGCACGATCGTCCAGTCGCCGCCGGCGGCCTTGAGGGCCTCCTCGCTGGCGACGGCGCCCTCCTCCCCGCGGCCGGACAGCAGCACGAGATGCCGGACGCCGCGGGCGACGGCGAAGGCGGCGAACTCCTCGATCGTCTCCCGGGCCCCGGGGAAGGCGAGGTCGGGGTAGTAGGCGACATAGGCCGCGCCTACGCCGTCCAGGGCGGCGGCCCAGGTCCCCTTGTCCTCCCAGACGAACGGGATCTCGGCGGAGCGCGATCCGATGCGGACGGAGCGGCCGAGGCCCGTCAGCCGCTCGGCGACGCGTCGCCCGGTCTTGCCCGTGCCGCCGATGACGAGAAGGGGGACGGTCTGCTCGTGAGTAGTCATGCATGCATTGAAGTCTGCGGAGTCTGGACGCAACACCAGAAAGAGACTCAGATGCATACGCATCCGTCTCACCTCGGAGCCGATGGCGTAAGCCGGGCCCAGAACCGTCGGTCCGGGCCCAGAACTGTCCGTCCGGCCTCGGGGGGCGGGACCGGACGACGAGTCAGAGGGTGGAGGCTGACATCAGGACGAAGGCGACGACGGCGAACAGCGTCCGTACGGCGTGCAGGGCGTTCCAGCGGCCCTCGAACGCCTGCCGGGCCGCTTGCTGGCCGCCGCGGTCGCGGGCCGCCTCCAGTGCGCTGTTCAGCGGGACGTTGCCCGCGGCGGTCACCAGGTGGCCGACCGCCGCGCAGCCCGCGGCGACGGCCACAAGCAGCTGCGCGCCGTCGTCCCGGCCTTCCGGGGCGACGAACCAGGAGGCCGTCGGCAGACCGACCGATCCGAGAAAGAGCAGCAGGAACAGCGGTCCGGGCACCTTGCGGTTCACCTCGCGCATCGTCTCGGTGAAGCGATCGTCCGGCAGCGTGCGGAAGGCGGGCATGACCCCCGACTGGAAGGCGAGCAGATAGCCGGCGTAGAGCCCGGTGCAGGCGAGTGCGCATACAACGAGAGCATCAGACATGCCGGTCATCATGGCCCCGCTCCCGCCGTGGCGAGGGCTCTTGCCGATATCCGGATCATGGCCCCTCCCGAGCCGAGCCTCCTGCCGACCGGGGCGGCGTTGAGGCCGGACGGCCACGACATGCCGTGACGGCCACCGTCGCCTGCACCTGGCAGGGTGAACTGCCGTCGGTAGGGGGATGGGAGGGCTCGGGAGCCCGGCCGGGAGAGGCGCCCAACCGGCCGTCGAGCCAGGCGGTTCGGCGCGCCCCTCTTCTTCCGCGCCCCGCGGGTCGGGAGCCGCGGGAGTTGTCCACAGGCCTGCCGGAATCCGTGGGGACGGGGAACACTGTGCGTACGGCGTGGATCAGGAGATCCAGGACTTGGAAGGCCCGCCTGGCCCGGCTCGTGGAACGCTATGCCCCGCAGCTGCTCACTGTGGTGGGCATCGGCCCGGACACGGCCGTCACTCTGCTGATCACGATGGGGGACAACCCGGAACGTCTGCACAGTGAGGCGTCCTTCGCCGCGCTGTGCGGGGTCGGCCCCGTAGAACGCTCCTCGGGCACTCGGCAGTACCGTCGCCTCAACCGCGGCGGCGACCGGCAGGCCAACGCCGCCCTCCACCAGATCGTGCAGACCCGCCTGCGCTTCGACCCACGCCCCCAGGACTACTACGAACGCCGCACCAAGGAGGGCAAAACCCGACGCGAAATCGTCCGATGCCTCAAACGCTACGCCGCCCGCGAGGTGTTCCACCTGGTCAGGCCCGCACAGTCATGACCCCCGTCATAGGGGCTGTTGAGAGATGAGACCCCCGTCGGGATTCTTGGGTTCTAGGGCCTGTGTGTGGTTGTGATCAATCAGTTGCCTGCAGGAGGTCATTGACCCAGATCATCGAGGCGCGGAGGTGGAGGCCGGCGAGGTAGCT
>NZ_JBSHBP010000025.1:0-104944 GCF_053612065.1 Streptomyces sp. NPDC054765
GGCGAGGCTTCTTCTTCCCCATGCTCTCCATGATGGACATCCTCCCGGGGCAGAACCCCTGATCTCTGATGTCCGTCAAAGCGGATCAAGCCCACCACACCCCCGCGTGTGCGGGACCCGCCGGTACCTGGCGGGCGCCACCTCAGACTGTGGGCGGTGAATTGACCGACTCGGCGGCACAGCGGTATTCGGCGTTGATGCGCCGGGCCTCTTCGAGCTGGTCTTCGAGGATGACGATGCGGCAGGCGGCCTCGATGGGGGTGCCCTGGTCGACGAGCTCCCGCGCGCGGGCCGCGATGCGCAGCTGGTAGCGGGAGTATCGGCGGTGTCCGCCCTCGGAGCGGAGCGGGGTGATCAGCCGGCTTCGCCGATGGCGCGGAGGAAGCCCTGGGTGGTATCGAGCATCTCGGCGGCCCGGCCCATGGTGTAGGCGGGGTAGTCGTCGTCATCGAGACGGCCGAACGAGCCGTCTGCTGTCATTGCACCTCTCTGTGAAACGCGCGGAGGGGCCCTGGTGCCGTATGGCACCAGGGCCCCGAAGGAACTGCTACACCATCTGCCGGCCCTGGTCCTGCGCCGGCCTTCTGTTTCCGCAGACCCACCCGGGAGAGGGCGGGCAATGCGGGGATCGCGGTTGCTTGACCGGAGACCACCTCACTATCGATGTCCTGCGGTACCCGGGCTCAAGACTTCCGCCCGGGCGATCCTGATGGCGCCTGGCTCCTCCGTTCTTCCCTCTGGATGAGCTACTTACCAAACGGGAACTGCGTACTGCTGGTACTGCGAACTGCTCGTGGCCTCGAACAGCGCCACTCTTCGGCAGCCAGCCCCGTCGCCCGTCCTGCATCTGCTCTGGCTTAGAACCCCACTGCCGAACCTCCCGGTGCGCGCGTCCGCAGCCGACGCCTTCACCGAGGTGCTGCTCACTGATTTCACTGCTGGGTACTGCGAACTGCACTTACGGGTATTGCCACTGCGGTACTGCTCACGGCGGCCCCTCATCACTGCGGGCCACCCGGTCCGGCCGTCAGTCCCGTCGCCGTCCCGTCAACAACCCTGGCTTCGGAACTCCACCACCGCACCGTCCTGCGAACTGCGTGTACTGCTGCCCGGCAGTTCGTCTCTGCCGGGCCTTGCTTGATCTCGGCTACGAGAGAAACCCTAACCACACCACCGCTCAATGTCTACTCCGGCTGACACAGATTTTTGTGCGCTGGTCAGAGAGATAGTCGTCCTCGACCAAAGAAGGGGCAGGCGGCGACCCCACTCCAGCCGGGGCACCCGCTCCAAGCAGCGCCGTTACGCCGGCCTCGACTCCGCGAGCACCACAGCCTCCCGGCCTGACTGCATGGGAGATCGGCCAGGCACGCTCCACAGCCAGGGCCTCGTGCGGTTAACGCGCCGCAGGCCGGGGCACAGCACCGGGCAGACAGGACCGGCGTTGACGATCCAGAGACCAGGGTGACCTGATGGACACGATGAGCGTCAACGTCGCAACCGTCCGCTCCGCGACATCCGTCGCCGGCGCACGCGAGAGCACCCGGGATTTCCTCGGAGGTCTCGCACAGCCGACGATCCCAGCCGAGACCGCCGATACCGTGATCCTGGTCGTCTCGGAGCTCGTCACCAACGCCCTGCGCCACGGCGGCGGCACCTGGACCTGACCACGGACCCGGACAGCATCGAGGTGGCCGTGGCCCACGCCGACGGCCCCCGGCGCACCGGGGTGAACGTCGCTTCCTTCATCTCCGACTCCTGCGGCACGGACCTGAGCACGGAGAAGGGCCTGCGGGAGGCGCCGACAGGTGCGGCGGACACCCCGTCGAGGTCGAGCAGCAACGTCGTATCGTCGACCAAGCCCGCGGCTCCTGCGTGATCGTTCTGCGTCGAGAACAGAAATGATCAGGTATGACCACGGGCGCTCTGCATTCGGATGCCGACAACCACCACGACTGTCACCATCGTGACGATAGGTCAGCACCGCCAGCCGAGTACACCGCTCAAGTTCGAAGACCCGTCAAAACGCCCTGATATCCGTAATCCCGAAACCGCCCGGCGGGCTGTATCCGGGAGTATCCTGAAATTACCGAGGACATTTCGCATAAGAGTTTCTAAGCTCCTGTCGTTCTCGGCGATTCACAACACCGGGCCGGTGTACACCGGCCCGGGGACAGGTTCGCGTCATGACCGCGACCATTCTGTATACGTCGGCGGTCGAGGAGCGGACCTTTTCGCTGCCGCTGCGTCTCGCGCTCGCCTCAACGGACACCCCTGGTGCTCTTCTGGACGGCGCCTGGTGGCCCCGCTCCCGCGACCTGGCGGCGGAACTTCCTGCGTTGACAGCGGTGCTGGATCCCCTTTGGGGGCGCATCACGCATGTCACGGTGAACCCGACCCTGTGGCCGGTCATCCCACGGAAGGTGCCCGTTGATGGGCACGTGATGAGCGTCGGCTGGTTCAAGGCCGAGCAAGACCCCCACAAGCTGTTGCTGCTCTCCTACACCGTCGGCCGCTGGGACCTGCTGGTGATTCCGCCGCAGACGGATCCGGCCATCGCCGCCTGGCTGATGACCGCGGCTACCGGTCCGCTGCGCAGCCACACAGCGAGTGATCTGCTGGAGAGGGCCGAATTCCAACGGATCGTGATAGAAGCCGACCAGGCCCGAGAAGCGGTCTGGGACTCCGAGGGCGGCCATGGCGCCCGTGCGACCGCGCCAGCACTCTCAGCGTGATCCCCGAAACGGCCCCGGTGAAACCGCCGGGGCCGTCCTTTCAGGCGCAACACGTGAGAGTGCGCAACCCACAATCCACGGTACACCTGCAGGCAGTTTCCGACGTGATTCCATAGGCTGACGCGAGGCATGAGCACATTCTGCTCGGACCTCAAGCACCGACGACCGGGCCCAGCAGCCGGCAGCGCCCGGCCGCCGGCAGAGTGCTTGCTATTCCGCATGACCGCGCCACTGCCCCTGGACATGGAACCAGAGTCCCGGAGCATAGATCGATTCGACGACAGCGGCTTCGCCTTTGGTCACCCTGAGGATCCGCAATGCGCCGCTCGGAAGCAGGTCGTACTCGTACGTGGCGGGCGACTCACCTTCGGTGATGTCGTCGTAGGAGATATCTGCAGCCGCCAGCTCCGCGTATTCCTTGGGGGGCCGGTTCTCCACCAGCTTGATGAACACGCTCATACCTTGACGATAGATCCCTCGCGCTTTTCTCGCGTGACATGCCAGAGTCACCGCCAACGGCCGCACCACCAGTCGGGCGGTATCGGCTCATTCCAGGGTGGCAAGGTGGTCGGCGGCACCCCCGCGCCACTCGATCAGGAAGAGGGTCGCGTCGTCGCTGGTGATCCCGCCCCGCTCCCGGATCAGGGTGCGGGAGAGGGAGCGCACCACCGCCCGAACCCCTTCCTCGGCGTGCTCGATGCGGTTGACCCAGGCGATGAGTTGCTCCTCGCCGAACTGCTCGCCGCGGACATCGTGCTCCTCGATCAGGCCGTCGGTGAAGCACAGCACCCGGTCGCCGACCTGGAGCATCTGCTCGCTGAGCTGGGGCTCGTCGCCGCCGAAGCCGACCGGCAAGGTGGTGGGGCTGTGCAGTTGCCGGACGACCTGGTGGTTGCGAATCAGCAGCGGCGCGGGGTGGCCGGCGTTGACCCATTGCAGGTGGCCCGTCGCAACGTTCAAGCGCATCATCTGTGCGGTGACGAAGTGCTCGGGCCCGAACTGCCCGGCGATAGCCCGGTCCATGAACGCGTAGATCCCGGACAGCCCGACGTCGGTGCGTCGGGCGTGCCGGTAGGCGCCGATGGCGACGGTCGCCATGGTGGCGGCTTCCAGGCCGTGGCCCATCGCATCGACCGTGGCGACGTGCAGGATGTCGTCGTTGAGGGCGTAGTCGAAGCTGTCGCCGGCGACCTCGTAGGCGGGTTCGAGGATGCCGGCCACCGCGACCTGAGGGGTGGACATCGACAGCGGCGGCAGCAGGGACCACTGGATCTCCGCGGCCACGCTCATCGGCTCGCGCCGTCGGGTCTGGAAGAACTGGTCGGTGTAGCTGTTCTTGGTGACCAGCATGTGGGCGGCCAGGCCGGCCAGTCGGTGCAGCAGCCGCCGGTCGTCGTCGTCGACGGTGTCCAGGGTGAGCGCCAGCACCCCCACCTGGTCGCTGCCGTCCAGCAACGGCAGGTAGATCCGCACGCCGTCTGCCTGCGGCACCTCGACGAGGGTCCCGCTCCGGAAGGCCGTGCCGGCGGGGGAGCCATCAATCGGCGCGTGCTCGCCGACGGTCAGCCGCCTACCCGGCAGCGGCACCAGCATCAGTTGTTCGTAGTCCTGCAGGAGGACCGAGACGTCACGGCCCCCGACCCGGCCCACCACTTCCACGATCAGCGGGGCGATCAGATGCGGTGGCATCTCGTGGGCCTGGTCCAGCAGCATCCCCAGCAGCCGCTCACCGAATCCTTCCGACCGGTCCACCGCGCCCTTTTCGGGCTGCGACTCTCCTGCCGTCACAGCCGCACCCGCCGTTGACGGATCCGCTCGAAGACCCAATCACGTGATCGGTACACACGGGCTCCTGATACGACCGTCAATCCGCACAGCCTGACACGGCCAACCGGCCCAACGAGCCGATTACGCCAACGGCGGCATGTCACACCCGGTCAGGAGACGTGGCTCTCAATTCCGGTGTCCAAACAGCGGCTCCCGATCTCGCTGCCCGAGTGGCTGCGAAACACCCTGTCGAAAACAGGCACGGTCACCGCCGTGACTCCCTCTACTACCGGCCCGCGTGCCGCCAGGCCGCCTACCGGGCCCGCAAGCGGGTACGCGAAGGCGTCACGCCCCCGGCCACAGCCACGGATCCCGGTACCGGCTCCGTGGCTGTGGCCAGGGACAACGCGCCGTTGATCACGTCCCGGGCCACGATGGCGGCCTGACGTACGTCATCCGTCCTCCGCGCCGTCCTCGTCGTCGAGTCCGGCCGCGTCCGGGTCGCGCAAGGGCCGCAGGCTGCCGCCGGCCGGGACGCTGGCGGTGAAGCTGTAGCGGCCCAGGACGTTCAAATTCCGGTTCCGAACGGAGCAAGGACGAGCTAGCGGAGCTAGCCTGCAGTCAGGAGGCTGACCAGCGAAAACGGCCACTGGCTCAACTCCCGGGCCAAGGGAGCGAGCCTGCTGCTCCTCCCAAAGCATCTGCGGTGCTCAACGGAACCCGACTGGGCGACGGAGCTGCGTAGACACCTCCTGCCGACCCTCGAAGACCGTTCCCAAGGCCTCAGTTGGGAACCCGATGGGAACAGCAGGACAGAGAAAGCCCGCGAAGGATCGTGAAAGATCACTCCCCCGCCATTCCCCATCAGGCCGCTGACCTGCGAGAACAGCGAAACTTCAAGCCGGACAAGGAAAGACGAGTGACCTTATGATCATGCTCCTGAAGCGGGTGTCGCAGGTTCGAATCCTGCCGGGGGCACCATGTGCCGCGTACGCGGTGGGTACGACGAAGGCCCAGGTCGGCCGGTGGTGAACCGGGCGCCTGGGCCTCAATCGTTCTCGGGACGGGATCACGCCGCTGAAGCCGTCGTGCCAGATCAGTTGATCTTGTGCCCCTCAGACGCCTGCTCTTCCTTTTGGTGTGTGGGTCCGTGGAGCGGAAAGTCCGCTGCCCCCGGTGCGGCACACCGGGGGCAGCGGACTTTCTGGGCGCAGTGTCAGCGGGACGAGTGCCCGCCGGGCAAAGACCGGTCAGCGGTAGAAGATGGGCATGATGGCCTTGCTGTCGTCGCACCACACCTCGTGGTACCCGTTCGCCTGGGCATTCGGGAGTTCCGACGCTTCGCACGCCGCCTTCGAGGGGTACCTCTCGGCACCGGCCTCGGTCCAGCCGCCGCCGGGGGGCGGGGCGGCGAAGGCGGCGGTGGCGGACAGCGGAATGGCGACTGCTGCGGCACCGACTGCGAGACCGACACCGATACGGGAACGCCACGACTTCATGAATTCCTCCACGCGACAGGGATGTCTTCAACGCTTCTCATGCGCAGCTCTTCTCGAAGTGCCTTGGCCGCCAAGGCCGTTGGCTCTGCGCATGTCTTCATGAAGTGAGATGCGGTGCCTGCGGCAAGAGTTCGCGGCGTCGCGAGGTTTTCGTGAGTCTGCCCTGCCGCACCTGCGGACTTTGCCCGCAAGGGCAGGCCGTGAGACCTGCCACCGGAGGACCGATCCGGCTCCGCCTGGCCATCACCTACTCGCGCACCGGCCTCGTCCTGCGCCACCTCGTCCTGAGCCACCTCGTCCTGCGCCACCTCGCCCCGCTGTTCGGCGCCTCGAAGCCGGCCACCGGCCACCGGCCACCGCCACCGGCCACATCGTCGACCGCGCTTCGTACCGTCTCTCGCTCTCCGGCCCCGCAAGCGGTTCCCCCAAGAACACCAACGAGGAGCACAACGCCTCCAGGGCATGCCGCTCGACCCGGCAGCCCGGCCGGCGGCTGTGGTGTCAGCCGGAGAACCGCACCGCGTTCCGGCCTGCTGTCCCGATGGGAGGGAGTGTGCTCCCTTGCCGTCTGTTGTTCGCGGCATGGGCGAGAGAGCGGGTGATCACCTCGGCGCGTGCATTGATCATGTACATGCTGCCCGCGTAGAAGAGATCGCCGGAGGTGAGGTCGCCCAGTGCGAAGAACCGCGGGACGTCTTCGGGGAAGGCGGAACGCAGTGCGTTGCTGGCGACGTCGATGCGCATTCCGCCGAGCGGGTTGCGGACGGCCAGACCGGACCCGGTGAGGGAGTCGATGAAGGGCTCCGCCCGGCTACCGGTACCGGCCAGACCGGAACGGGTGGCGTCGACCACCGTGTCCACCCCGGTCAGCCGTCCGCCGCCGTCCTCCAGGGTGAATCCGCCGCCCGCGCGCGCGGTGACGGCGGCCGTTCGGGACCGTACCGCCAACTGGCCGCTGTCCATGGCGTCCAGCAGCGCCCTGGCGGTGGGCGGCGGCATCGGGTTGTACAGCGGCTTGCCGAACGGATGGAACCGGCTCAGGAACAGCCGCCGGTCGGCGTCCGGCATGGCGCACCAGACGGGTTCCCGCGCCTGGTGCATCATCGCCGCCACCACCGCCTGGCAGGCGTTGTGGTCCAGCCGGGAGAGGTCCTCGCGCAGCCGCTCCGCCGCGGGCCGGTCCGCGCCGAGCGCGCGGACGTCCACCCCGGCCGCCGTCAGCTCGTCGCGCAGCAGCCGCCAGGCGTCCCGTATCCGCAGCGTCCCGTCGTGCGCCCGGCGCCGCACCGCCTCCGGCGTCACATGGCTCAGCTGGACCGTGCGTTGGGTGGCACGTACCCCCGGCAGCAGCCCGTGCCGAGAGGTCATGGTGATCGGCCCGCGGTGTCCGGAACGCAGCAGTCCGAGGGCGACGTCCACCCCGGACAGGCCGGTGCCCAGCACCAGGACATGGGCGTCGGCGGATATCGCGGGCAGTACCGAGCGCAGCGGATAGGGGTCCGGGTGGAAGCCGGGGGCGCCGGTCAGCAGGTAGGGGTCGGCGGGCTCGCCGGTTCCCAGACACAGCACCACCCGGTCGAAGTGGCTGACGCCGCCGGCGCTGCGGACCATCACGTCGGCGGCGGTCACCTTCGCCTCGACGGCGAACTCCGGCACCACCCGCACCGTCCAGCCGCGCCGCTCGGCATCGGCACGGCTGGACTCCAGATGGGCCGTCAGGTACTCGCCGTAAACCCGCCGTGGAACGTAGGAGTCCACCGGCAGCAACGCGTAGGGGGTGTTCCGGTACCGCGGTTCACGGTGCAGCCAGCGCAGAAAGTGGTCCCGCTCCGCGCACCGCACCGACATGTACCCGGCCTCCCGGTTGACCAGGGCGCAGTCCAGGTCCGGGCGGTAGGCACGGCCGGTGGCCAGATTGGCCGATCCCTCGTACACGGTGATGTCACAGCGCATCTCCTCGCCCTCGAAACGGCGCAGCAGGCTGTCCAGCAGGCTGACCGCCGCCGCTCCACCACCGATCACCGCAATACGCATCGCGTCTCCCCCTCCCGTCGCCCCGGTCTAGCGGTCCGCGTCCAGATCGATGACAGGCAACCCGCGCGCGTCGTCCAGGCGCCTGGTCAACGGGCTCGGGAAGTCGGTGACCACGACCTCCAGCGTCGGCCGCACCGTGGCTCGTTGGACGTGTCCGCCGATGGTCGAGCCGTCCCGGCGGCCGAGCACCGCGTGCATGTGGACGGAAGGCCGCCCGTCCTTGAGCGCGATGTTGCCGGTCAGGCTGAGCACCTCGGTGTGCTCGGTGACCGGGATCGGGACGTGCGTCCTGCTCTCCGGGTCGAAGAGCGAGAGCGCGGCGTCGCGGAAGGCGCCGATCCCGGTGAACGAGGCCCCGGCCACCGAGTTGGCGGTGGCGAAGTCCTCCAGTACGGGCAGCACGTCCTCGTCCTGGTCGAAGACGACGGCGAACATCCGGGGTGCGTCATCGGTCAGCAAGCGGCTGTGCATCTGGTCAACTCGCTTTCGTGGTGCTGGCGGCCGATTCGCCGCTGGTGACTTCGCCTTCCGCGGGCACGGCCGGCGCGGCCCGCCAACGTGCCTTCACCCGGCCGACCAGGTCGAACTGGTTGATGACCAGTCCCAGGATGACCAGCACGATCGCACCGGCCTTCAGCGCGCCCAGCGGCTCGCCGAGGATCAGCATCGAGGAGGCCATCCCGAAGACCGGCACAAGCAGCGACAACGGGGCCACGTGGGAGGTCTTGTAGTTGCGCAGCAGATGACCCCACAGCGTGAAGCCGAAGAGGATCGTCGGGTACACCATGTAGGCCAGCGAACCGATGCCCGCCCAGCCCATGTGGTCGAAGGAGTGGGTGATCGAACCCCAGCCGTTGATGCCCAGTGAGAGCAGGAACATCGGGATCGGCGGAATGAGGCTCGCCCAGACCGTGAACGACAGCGCGTCACTCGGGTGTGCCTTCTTGATGACGATGTTGGCCATCGCCCACGACAACGACGCGCCGATCACCAGCAGCGCGCCGACGGCAGTGACCGAGCCATCGGTGATTCCGATGATCAACGCGATCCCGATGGCCGCCACCACCACGCCGGTCAGCTGACGCGGAACGACCCGCTCGCCCATCACCGCCGCGGCCAGCCCGATGGTCCAGAACGCCTGGAGTTGCATCACCACCGAGGCGAGCCCGGCGGAGAACCCGAAGTGCATCCCGGCGAAGAGCAGCCCGAACTGCCCAATGCCGAAGAACACCCCGTACCAGGCGATATAGCGCCACGGCACTTGGGGGCGTTTGAAGAAGAACACCGCGGGCACGGCCGCCAGCAGGAACCGCAGAGAGGCCAGAAGATAGGGGTCGAACGACCGTAATCCGATGTCGATGATGGCGAAATTGACCCCCCAGATCACCATCACCAAGATGCCGCCCAGAAGTTTCGAGATCGGCAAGGAGCCCTCCTCAACGAGTGCTGTCGACGGGCTGGGCAGCCGGTTCGGTACGTATCACCTGGAACGTCTCGGCCAGCCGGCCGTCCGCCAGACCACCCGCCGCGGCCTGCCCGCGCAACCTGGAACGTATGTCATCCGCCAGGGTCGCACGGTGGGCGGTCTGCGACGTGTGGGCGCGCAGTGCGGCCAGCTTGCGGTCGAACACGTCGGTGACGTCGACCCAGGTGTCGGGGCGCGGTGAGGTCATCACCCAGATCTCCGGGACGATGCACGGCCGCAGCCCCTCGGACAGCAGCAGGTCCGGGTGGGCGCGCGGGTTGCGGGCGTCCGGGTAGAGCGCCGCCAGCGCGGCCTCTCCCGCGGCGCGGTGGTCGGGGTGGATGTCCGGCAGGAAGTCCCAGTTGAGCTCCGGACTCTGGATCAGCGCCCGCTGCGGGCGGACCCGCCGGATCACCCGGGTGATCTCCCGCCGCAGTTCCAGGCCGACCGTCAGCTCCCCGTCGGGCAGGCCGAGGAAGACGACTTCCTTGACGCCGAGGACGTCGGCGGCGGCTCGCTGTTCCGCCTCCCGGACGGCGGCCAGTTCGGTGCGGGGGACGGCCGGGTCCTCGCCTCCGGCCGCCCCGTCGGTCAGCACCAGATAGGTCACCTCGGTGCCCGCCGCGGCCCAGTGCGCAATGGTGCCGCCCGCCTTGAAGTCCGTGTCGTCCGGGTGCGCGGCGATCGCCAGCACCCGGTCCACCTGGGCGAACGGGGGCTGCGCAGGTCCGGCATAGGTCACGCGGGCTTCACCCCGGCGGTGAACAGGAAGGACCGCGGCACGTTGGGCATCGAGCGCGGCGGCACCGGGTGCGGCCAGCGGTCGAAGGCGGCACCCTCCTCCCCGGGCTGGAGCAGTTCCTCGGTCACCCAGCCGCAGGACTCCAGGAACTCCTCCGGCTCGTCGGTGCCGAACAGCCAGGGGTTGCCGTCCTCCCGCAGCACCCGCATGAAGCCCTTGGCGAGCGGGTTGTCGAGGGTGGCCCGGCTGGTCATGTCGGCGATCAGAACGGACCCGGGCGCGGACAGCTCGGACAGCGAACCCAACAGGCCGCGTGACACGTCCTCGGGCAGGAAGAAGAACAGCCCCTCGGCCACCCACAGGGTGGGCTGCCCGGCGTCGAAGCCCGCGGCGCGCAGCTCGTCCTGCCAGCCGGCGGCCAGGTCGACCGGTACCGCATGGCACCGGCTGACGGCTCCCTCCGCACGCTGCGGCGGGTTCTCGGCCAACAGCTCCGCCTTGGTCTCCAGCAGCGCCGGCCGGTCCAGTTCGTAGAGCGTGACGCCCTCCGGCCAGGTCAGCCGGACCGCCCGCATGTCCATCCCGGCGGCCACCAGCACCACCTGGCGGATGCCCTGCTCCTGGACGGTGCGCACGATGGCGTCGTCCATGTACCGGGTGCGCACCAGCACGAACGGGACGACCGCGGAACCGGCGTAGCGTTCGAGCAGTTCGAAGCCGGTCTCACCGGCGACCAGCTGCGCGTAGGGGTCGTGGAAGATGCGGTCCGGCCGTTCGGACTCCACCGCGCGCGCGGCGGCGGTCCACTGCGCGGTCTTGGACACTGGTTCCATGACCTGATTGACCGATTCCATGCGTCATTGCTCCTCGTCTGCGAGGTGGTGCTCGGGTGTTGTCAGATGTCCCGGCGCCGGAAGATGCTGTGCAGGACCATGCTGAAGACCGCGGATCCCTGCGGGTCCAGCAGTTCGCACCGGGGGCGGACGATGCCGGAACCGCGGCGGCCGAGCACCGGGGAGATCCCCAGCACCGTCAACCGGGCCCGCAGCACGTCCCCGGGCCGCACCGGATGGTGGAAACGCATCTCGTCCACTCCGGGAGAGCCCTCCCCGGCGGACCGGTTCAGGATCTCCTCGACGTACTGCCGCATGAACAGCGAGGCCGTCAGCCAGCCGCTGGCCACCAGACCGCAGAAGGCGGAGTTGCGGGCCTGCTCCGGGTCGGTGTGGAAGATCTGCGGATCGTAGGCGCGGCCGAAGCTGAGGATCTCCTGCTCCGTGACCTCGACCTGACCCAGCTCGAACACGTCTCCCACGTGAAAATCTTCTAGGTAGAGCATCGCCGAACCGACCTACCATTCCGCGCTGATGAGTTCCTCCGGCCGGGCTCCGGCCAGCCGGTACCGTTCCGGGGCGGCCGGCCGGCCGGTGTAGAGCCGGAAGAGGGTGGGGACATCGGTGTGGAGCCGCGCCGGTTCACGGTCCTCGGCCGGTGAGCCGAGGACCAGTTCCCGGTCGTCGAGCGTGACGTGCACCCGAGGGGTGGCGACCACCCGGGCGCATCCGGCGAGCGCCTCCAGCGCCTCCGGCACCCCCGCGCTCCGGTACGCGTCGGACATCCCCAGCGCCTGCCGGACATCGCCGCCGTGGATCCAGGTGCCCAGGGCCGCGAGATCCTTGGTGCCGCCGGCCGCGCGGATCGCGGGGCCGGCCACCGTCAGTCCGCGCTCGAACTCGTCCAGCACGTCGGCGAACGGCCATTCCCGGCGCTCCTCGACGTCCCGCTGGTTCTGGTCGTGGCTGGCCCGGTACTCCGCGCCGGCGGTGAGCCCCACCAGTGCCGCCGCACAGTGCGCCACCACGTCGCGCACCGTCCACGCCGGGCACACGGTGCCCCGTTCGAGCATGTCTGACGGTGCGTCACGCAGCGTGGGCACCAGGGTCTCGCGCTCGGCCCGCAGCAACCGCTCGGGGCCGGTCTCGACGGCAGGTAAGGTCACGCCACGCCCGCCCGGAAGTACCGCTCCTCGATCCGCCGCAGGGTGCGGAAGTCATCGATGTCGAGGGTCTCCATGTCGATCTCCTCGCCGCTGAGCCGCGAGACCAGAAGCATGAACTCGACGAAGGCGAGGGAGTCGATGAGCCGGCTCTCCAGGATGTCGAGATCCCGGTCTATGTCGGGTGTCTCTGGGTGACGGGCCAGGATCCACTGCTTGAGCTGTTCCTGTTCAGAGTGCATGTGACGTCCCTTCGGTAGGTGCGGCTGAGGTCAGTGCCTGGTCTGCCTTCGCGACGGCTTCGTCGGCCGCCGCCCAGTCGCCGTAGCGGTCGTGCAGCACGGCGAGCCACCGCTCCAGGCCGAACGCGACGCAGCTGGTGAACACCGGCCGCCCGCTGTCGGCCAGTTGGATGGCGCAGCGCTCGCCGAAAAAGTTGCGGTGCTTGTTCACCGACGCGATGGCGAGTTCCCCGGCCAGGAACTCGTACTTGACCGGCGCCATGCGTTGCAGCAGCGCGCGCGGGCCCTCGCCGTCGAAGAACGGGTCGGTCGCCGCCTCCTTGCGCAACGGCAGGTCCAGCGCCTCGGCGAACCGCAGGATGCGTGACGAGCAGCGGTTGATGTGTTCCTCGACGAACTCCTGCTCGCCCAGGGCCACGATCTCCCGCATGTGGAAGCCGAGCAGCCTGCGCAGCCCGGTGTACCGCTCCTCCCGGCGGAAGCACCGGCCGACCAGGGTGATCAGGGTGTTGCCCGGCAGGCTGGTTCCCTCCAGCCCCAGGTAGACCCCGTAGCAGGTGGCCGACGGCAGGGCGACCTCCGCGCTCTGCAGTTGCTCCGGTGGGAACGCCTCGATGGCAGAGGCGTCCTGGCCCTGGGGGCGGCGCTCCAGGTCCAGCGCGTTGACCACCAGCGCCTGGTGCGGGAAGTTCTGGTAGTAGTCGAGTTTCGCCAGCTTGGCCACCGGCAGCAGCGGCGCTCCGATGACCGGTGCGGCGCCGTCCTCGGTGCCCCACCGCTCGAACATGTCGTCCAGATGCCGCAGGAGTTGGGCTTCGCCGGCAGGCAGGTAGGCGAGACCGTTCGCTTCCATTCGGAACTCCTTCGCCCGGTTCAGATGGCCGGCAGCAGGTCGTCGGCGAAGATCCCCGACTTGACCATGAAGGACATCGGCTTGCGCACCACCTTGCGCTCCAGGTCGCGGCGCCCCGGGTCGGCGACCAGCCGCTCGCGGAACTCCAGGGGCTTGCCGATCCGGGCATCCCGGTAGATCTGCGGGTTGTAGAAGGAGCGGAGGCTGAAGACGATGTAGCGCTTCAGGTACTGCTCGATCTCCTGGCGCTGCTGGTCGGTCACGGTCGTCGCCAGCTCGGAGTAGAGCATCGAGACCAGCTCGCGGCCGAACGCGATGTGCCGGGACTCGTCCTCGTGGTGCACCCGGTTGACCTTGCGGATGGTCTCGTGCAGGGAGTCGTCCGCGGCCATCCGCATGTTGTAGAAGTCGACGATCTCCTCGAAGAGGAGGATCCTGGAGAACACCAGGAAGTTCTCCACCTGGGCGTTGTCATGCGGGATGGAGTTGAGCTTCGGCCCGGTGTAGATCTTGTTGCCGTACCGGAGGCAGAACTCGGCGAAGAACCACATGTGTTCGTTCTCTTCGCCGATGAAGTGGTGGAAGAAGTCCGACGGCAGCTCGAATCCCGTCGTGTGGATGCGTTTGATGACCTCGATCAGCAGCTCACGGATTCCCTCGACGTTGAGGCTGTAGAAGTTGATGCTCTCCCAGCGGGACAGTCTCTGCAACTCCTCGGTCGATAACTCCTGGGCGGCTTGCGTGCCGTAGGTGGACATCAGGTCTTCGCTCATCCACGACATCTGCTCGGGCAGCGAATCAGGCCAGTCGAACTCGCGGTACGGGTTGTAGTAGCCGTCCACCGACTTGTCGATGAGCCGCTTGAGGATCTCAGCGAACCGGGCCGACTGATCCGGTACTTGCGGTGCCTTTCCTGCTACTGCTCCTGCTACTGCGGACATGCTTCTCCCTGTTGTGAATAACTGGAGATGATCGAGAGGGGGGGCTCGGGCACGATTTTTCACTGTGAATCCCGTGGACTTCACGGCGTCCACCGCATGGAGTTGCGGTCCGCTTATCCCGCCGTGGTCATGGGCGGGCCGAGCAGACATTGAGGATGCTAGGCGACCGATACAGCCGCGGCCAGCGACGGCCTGGCCGGCGCGAAGCGGAGTTCATGTCTCCAATTTCACCGTGTGTCGCCCCGGTAGGGGTCTGAGAGCCAATCCCCGTATGTTGCGGCAACATTGCAGCTACATTAAGTGATCAAGGTGACCTCAAACGTGAGTTTGCCCCCGCCGGGCGTTTTTCGGCCGACCCTGGAAAAGCGCAAACCCGAGGTCATGACGGGTTGTGACGATTGCGCTGATGCTCAACAGCTCTTCGGCGAGGGGCCGTTGACGTCACGCTTTGACGCGATCGCGCCCCTGGCTGGTCCGCCATACCTAAACAACTGAGGTCTGGTGTGACCACTGAGGCTCCCGGCGGGATGTGATCCCGGCTGCGCGGTCGGTCTGCTGCCCTGTCGCGGTGCGAACGCCGGGCGGCGGTGATACACCGATGGCCGGCCGTCGGGTATGGGCGTGACAGCCCGTCCGGTCAGGCGCTTTCCCGAAGGATGCGGGTCAGATGCGGGTCAATGTCCTCGGCGTGTCCTCTCCGCCCCCGGAATTGTTCCGGCCCCAGTACCGTTACAGCCGGCAACGAGAAGCCGCCGGGACCGGAGTCCCGAGAGACGGCCTGGCCCCCCGCCATGAGCCCTGCGACCCCGACGGCCGCGGCAGCGACACCAGCAGTCCCGTGAACTGACCGGCCGCTCGGCGAAGTTTCCGGCCGGGCTCCCTCCGCAATCAGCACCTGCACTTGCACTGCGCTTACACCTGCACTTACACCTGCACTTACACCTGCACTTACTTTTGCACCTGCACCTGCACCTGCACCTCGCGGCGGCGGAAGACCGGGTGGGCGAGCATCATGAAGAGCAAGCCGGAGTCAACGTCAACCGAACCGGGCTTTGAGCAGTTCCACCAGGCACTCAAGAGCCGCGTGGAATCTCTGCATTCTGCGGCCTCTCGACGCGGAGATCCTTCACTGCCCGATGTGCAGGTGACATCGTCCACTTCCTGATGTGCAGGTGACATCGTCGCACCAGATGCGCGGGCTTGCCGAGAGCAGCTCCCTGACGTTCCTCTGCGGAAATCCCTACGGATTCGGCAAGACTGCGGTGTCACCGAAACACCCGGTGGCACACATCCGGTGGCACACACCCGGTGGCACCGCCTCTTTCGTCAGCCCGATATCACTATGACGTGCTCGATGTCGAAGGGCAGTTCACCTCTCTGCGGCAGGTGCCATCAGGACCTGTGGCGGCGGGTGTGCGCGCCTTGGGATGCCGCTTTGCGGACGGTCCCCTGAATCGCCGCCCGTGAGAGCACCGGCCCCCAGCCACCCGCGCCGTACGCCCTCGCACGGTGCGAGAAATGAGCGACCGCCCCTGGCCAGGGCGGCGGACGTTCCGCTGGGGCACCAGCAGCGCCGCGCGCGGACCGATACCGATGAGGGGGCCGGTGGCCACAGGCCCGCCGCGGCGCCGACAGCTCCCTCTTCGGCGTGCCCGAGCGGCCTGGCCGGCGGGTCCGCCCGGCTGAGTGGTGGGTTATCCACAGGGCCGCGCGGGGACTGCGCGGTACCTCGTAGGCTTCAGGAATGGCTCTGGCGGACGTGGAAGTGGTCGTGGACATGGATGTGGAAGGCGCATCGGACGCAAGCGAGGCGGTGCAGGTGCTGCGCCGGGTGTTCGGGTACGAGTCGTTCCGCGGCAGTCAGCAGGAGATCATCGAGCACGTCATAGGGGGCGGGGACGCCGTCGTCCTGATGCCGACCGGTGGCGGCAAGTCGCTGTGCTATCAGATTCCCTCGCTGGTCAGAGGCGGTGTGGGGATTGTCGTCTCGCCGTTGATCGCGTTGATGCAGGACCAGGTCGATGCCCTGCGGGCGCTCGGGGTGCGGGCCGGGTTCCTCAATTCGACACAGGATCTGGAGGAGCGGCGGCTCGTCGAGGCCGAGTTCCTGGCCGGGGAGCTGGATCTGCTGTATCTGGCACCCGAGCGGCTGCGGGTCGAGCAGACACTGAACCTGCTGGACCGCGGGAAGATCTCGCTCTTCGCGATCGACGAGGCGCACTGTGTCGCGCAGTGGGGCCATGACTTCCGGCCGGACTATCTGGCGCTGTCGATGCTGCACGAGCGCTGGCCCGAGGTGCCGCGGATCGCGCTGACCGCCACCGCGACCGAGGCCACCCATACCGAGATCACCTCGCGGCTGCGGATGGCGGACGCCCGGCATTTCGTGGCGAGCTTCGACCGGCCGAACATCCAGTACCGGATCGCGGCCAAGAGCGAGCCCAAGAAGCAGCTGCTGGAGCTGCTGCGGACCGAGCATGCGGGCGACGCGGGGATCGTCTACTGCCTGTCGCGGGCCTCGGTGGAGAAGACCGCGCAGTTCCTGGTGGAGAACGGCATCGCGGCAGTGCCGTACCACGCGGGTCTCGACCCGCGGACGCGCGCCGAGCACCAGGCCCGCTTCCTGCGCGAGGACGGACTGACCGTGGTCGCCACGATTGCGTTCGGGATGGGCATCGACAAGCCGGATGTGCGGTTCGTGGCGCATCTGGATCTGCCGAAGTCGGTGGAGGGCTACTACCAGGAGACGGGGCGTGCCGGGCGGGACGGGCAGCCGTCGACGGCCTGGCTGGCGTACGGGCTGCAGGATGTGGTGCAGCAGCGGAAGATGATCGACGGGTCGGAGGGGGACGAGGCGCACCGGCGGCGGCTGTCGGCCCATCTCGACGCGATGCTGGCGCTGTGCGAGACGGTGCAGTGCCGGCGGATCCGGCTGCTGGACTACTTCGGACAGGAGAGCGGCCCATGCGGCAACTGCGATACGTGCCTGACCCCGCCGGAGACCTGGGACGGCACGGTGGCCGCACAGAAGCTGCTGTCCACGGTCGTACGCCTGAAGCGTGAGCGCGGCCAGAAGTTCGGTGCGGGGCAGATCATCGACATCCTGACGGGGAAGAAGACCGCCAAGGTCATTCAGTTCGATCACGACGGGCTGAGCGTCTTCGGGGTGGGGGACGACCTCCGGGAAGCCGAATGGCGCGGTGTGGTACGGCAGTTGCTGGCGCAGGGGCTGCTCGCCGTCGAGGGCGATTACGGCACGCTGGTGCTCACGGAGACGAGCGGCGAGGTGCTGGGCGGCCGGCGCGAGGTGCTGATGCGGCGGGAGCCAGAGAAGGCGGCGCGGGCGGCCAAGGCGAAGGCGAAGGGCAAGCGCGCGGCGCCGGCGGATCTGCCGGAGGAGGCGCTGCCGGTCTTCGAGGCGCTGCGCGGCTGGCGCGGCCGTACGGCCAAGGAACAGGGCGTGCCCGCGTATGTGATCTTCCACGATGCGACGCTGCGGGAGATTGCCGCCCTCCGGCCGACGACGACGGCCGAGCTCGGCGCGGTCAACGGCGTCGGCGAGAACAAGCTCGCGAAGTACGGCCCGCAGATCTTGGATGTGCTGGCGGGGCGGGAGGCCCCCGGCGGAGAAGGCGCCGATGGGCCGGGGGCAGGCGAGGAGGTGGAGGCAACCGGGACGGCCGGAGGCGGCGGGACGCCCGGGAGGAGCGGGATGACCGGACCGAGCGGGACGGCCCGGACAAGCGGGCCGGCCGGGACGACCGGTGGTGGCCCTGCCGTACCGGAGCCTGTGGATGACGAGGTGCTGCCGGAGCCGCCGGATGACATTGACTGGTGAGAGCGCTCAAGGGGGCCGGTGAAAGGGCCGGCGACCGGCGTCACGGCTCACGGGACCGGCGAAGGCAGCCGCGACCGCAGCCGGATGGCCGGGCAGCGGCCGGCGGACCGACCGGCCGACCGGCCGACCGATAATGGCCGACCGTGTGACCGGCCGACGGGGTGACCAGCCGACGAGCAACCGGCTGACGGGATGACCGGCCGGCGGCCGATTCGCCGGCGGCCGTCGGGGCATCACGTGACGGGGGCGTCACGCGGCAGTCGGAGGATCGTGCGGGCGCCCCCGTCGGGGGCGTTGGTGAAGCGGAGGTCGATGCCCAGGACCGCGGACTGGCCGACGGCGATGGTCAGGCCCAGGCCGTGTCCCTTGCCGCGGCCCGGAGCGTCGGTGCGGAAGCGCTGCGGGCCGTGATGCAGCAGGTCGACGGGGTAGCCGGGGCCGTGGTCGCGTACCTCGATGGTCGGCGGGCCGCCGGGCGGGGCCTCAACGGTGACCACGACCGGGGGCCGGCCGTGCCGGTGTGCGTTGATGACGAGGTTGGTGACGATGCGGTCGAGGCGGCGCCGGTCGGTCTCGACCACCGTGTCGGCAGCGATGCGCACCACGGTGTCGAGGCCGGTGGCGCGTACGGAGCCTTCGACCAGCGCCCCGAGGCCGTACGCGGAGAGATCGGCGTGCTCGGTGCCGGAGTCCAGCCGGGAGATCTCCAGCAGATCCTCGGTGAGCCGGCGCAGCGCCCGCAGCCGATCGTTGATCATCTCCTTGGGGCGGCCCTCCGGGAGCAGCTCGGCCGAGGCGAGGATGCCGGTGAGCGGCGTACGGAGCTCATGTGCGACATCGGCGGTGAAGCGCTGTTCGGACTGCAGACGGCTCTGCAGGGAGCCCGCCACCGAGTCCAGCGCCGCGGCCACCGCCGCCACCTCGTCCGCCGAGCCGCCGCCCGGCCGCTGATCTGCGCCGTTGCCGACCCTGGCGTCCAGATCACCGGCGGTGATACGGCGCGCGACCGCCGCCGTGGTGCCCAGCCGACGGCTGATGCGATGGGCCAGGAACAGTCCGGCGAGCGCCACGACCGCGGCGGCGACCACGGCCGAGCCGAGGATGGCGGTGTCGAGCTTCTCCAGGGAGCGGCGGGTGTTGCCGTAGGGCGCCCAGACGGCCATGACCTGACTGTCGGCCGGCGCCGCCGCCCACATGACGGGGCGGCCCCGATACGTCCCCACCATGGTGCCGCGTTGACCGGACCGCGCCAACCGGCGTAGCTCGTGAGGCAGTTGGGGCGGGTCGAGAAGGGAGTTGAGGCCCTCGCGTGAGGTGCCGTACTCGAACAGGTCCAGGGCGGTCTCGAGGTTGGCGCGGGTCTCCTTGCGGACCTGGCCGACGGTCTGGCGGGCCACCGCATTGTGGACGAGGACACCGAGCACGGCGGCGACCGCGCAGCTCACCGCCATCACGGTCAGCGCGATCTTCCAGCGGAGGGAGACCGCCGGGCGCTTCACGGGCTGCCGCCGCCGGGCTGCGGGGTCTGGGGCGTGCGGGCATCGTCGAGGGTGAGGTTCCACAGCCCCATCGAATTGCCGTCCCAGACGTAGTCGGTGACGCTGACGTAGCGCGGGTCCTTGGTGGGCTCACGGATGGCGAGGTGCCCGGCCGCCAGCTCGACACCGGCCAGCACACCGCGCAGCACGAGCACCCGGGTCACCACCGAGTGCCGGACGCTGTAGACGCGCAGCTCACTGGTGCGGGGGTCCAGGTTGACGGCCATGATCAGGTCCGGCTTGCCGTCGCCCGTGAGGTCGTGCAGTTCGGGGCGGCGTACGGACTTCGGGGCGGGCGGCGTCCAGCCCTGCGCGGCGATGTCGGCGTCGAGGACGGCGAGCGGGTTCGCGTCCGCCATGGTGCCGCCGGGGATCCGCGGGACATGCGGTACGGGCACCAGAGCCGCCGGATTCTCGTCCCGGCGGGGCGGCGCGGGCGAATAGTCCGGCCACAGCACCAACGGCGCATCCACGTCCCGGGCCCGCCCCTCGTTCTGCAGACCCTCCACGCCCGCACACCCGGCGACCAGGACGAGTGAGGCGAGGGCGGCGAGAACCGCGAGGAGGGCGGGGAGACGGGGAAGGGCGGGGAGACGGGGAAGGGCGGGGAGACGGGGAAGCGCGGGGCGGGGCGAGCGGCCGGAGCGGTACGCACGGGCGGCACAGCACGAGCGGGCGGGGAGCGTGGCGAGGGCAGAGAGGGGGGTGGAGAGACAGGTCGGCGCCGTGCGGGGTCGCAGCCGTCGCATATCGTCGCCACCGCCTTTGCGCCTTGCCGCTGTAGCTGCCTTGCCCGCCGTCTCCTGCTGCCCTGCCGTCCCGTCAGCCGTCCTGCCGCGCCGCTGCCCGTCCGACGTCCCGCTGTCCCGCTGTCCCGCTGTCCCGCTGTCCCGCCTCCCGCTCTCCGGCCTGCTCTGCCGCGACACCACACCACCGAGCCACCGCGCCGCAGGGCCCCCACGCCGCAGGGCCACCGCACCGCCGGGCCACCGCACCGCCGGACGCCGGACGCAGCGCCCTCAGCGCGAATGGCCCCGCTGAGCCGATCACCAGACGTGATCACGCCACCGGGAATCCCCGTATACGCCGACGTAACACGACACAAAGCTATCCAAGATAGCGAGGGACGGAATCTTCAGATCGGCCATTCCGATGGCTTTTGAGGTCTTTTGTCCCCACCGGGCGGAGTTCCTTCACACGACCGCTCCCAGAGATCTCGGCGACTGTTACACAACGTACGGATTACCGTTAAGGACGCTCCGTAACGTGGTCCTCAGCACCGTGCCCCTACGGCGGCCCGAGCCGCCCACGACGAGGAGTACCCATGCGGGCCCAGCGCCGCTCCGTGATCCGTACCGCCACCGTCGCGACCGGCGCGCTGGCCGTCCTGCTGCTTCCCACGGGTGCTGCCTTCGCCGCCGACTCCACCGCGCCCACGGAGAGCCGGAAGTCGATCATGCTGCCGGACAACGGCCTGGCCGGACTCGCCGAAAGGGCCGGACACCTGCCCAAGGCCGGGGTGATAGGCGGTGCGGGTGCGCTGGGCGTGGCCGGCGCGGCCGTCGGCGTGCACCGCCGGCGCCACGGCAGCCGGGGCCGGCAGGCCTGACCCCGCCCCGGCTCTTCCCCTGCCCCTGCCCCTGCCCCGACTCCGGCCCCTCCCCGGCCCCGGCCCCGGCCCCTACTCCTCCCCCACCACCAACCGCTGCACCTCCTCATAGCCCAGCGCCTCACCCCCCGCCCCGGCCGCACTCGCCGCCCGTTGGCCCGTACGGATGGCGTCCGCGGCGGTGAGAGTGGCCTGCAGGGCCGTACGGAAGAGCAGGGAGCCGGTGCTGATGCGGCGTACGCCGAGATCCGCCAGACGGCTGACGGTGTGCTGTCCGGGGGCGAAGAGAATGTTCAGCGGCGCGGGGATCTCGGCGGCCAGGACCGATACGTCCTCGTCGGCGGTGACGCCCGGCACGAAGATGCCGTCCGCCCCCGCGGCCAGATAGGTCTCGGCGCGCGCAAGCGTCACCGACAGCGGCGGCGGGCTGTCCGTCAGCCAGTGGGTGTCGATCCGGGCGTTGAGGTACAGGCCCGGCGCCCGCTCCTTCACCGCGCTGATCAATTCGGCCTGGCGCACCGGATCCTGCAGCCCCTCGCCGCCGGGCAACCCGTCCTCCAGGTTCAGCCCGGCAGCCCCGGCCTCCGCCAACTCGGCCGCCAGATCCCCTACTTGGCCGGGTTCGCTGCCGAATCCCCCCTCCACGTCGACCGTGTACGGGCAGGGCAGCCGGCCGTTGAGCCGCAGCGCCAGGGCCAGCGTCGCGTCCCGGACCTCGGCGAGCCCGCGCCCGTCCGGATACCCGTGGGCCGCGGCGACACCCAGGCTCGTCGTACCGACCGCCGCATATCCGGCCCCGGCGAGCGCGAGGGCCGAGATGACATCCCAGGCGTTGGGCAGCAGCAGCGGCTGGTCGGCATGGTGCAGCGCATGGAAGTGGAAGGTGGCGTACTCCGGGGAGGTGCTCATGTGGGCACCGTAGGCCGGAGTCCCTTCGGTAGGCGCCGAAGACTCGCGGCGGACAGGGGAGTCATGACCACTCCGGCGTACAGTACCGAGCTCGCACGGCTGGCCGCGCTGCTCGCGGACCGCACCCGGGCCGCCTTCTGTCTGGCCCTGCTCGACGGGCGGGCCTGGACCGCCGGCGAGCCGGCCGCCTACGCGCAGGTCGCCCCCTCGACGGCGAGCGAGCATCTGACCCGGCTGACCGACGGCGGGCTGCTGGTCGAGCGGCACCAGGGCCGCCACCGTTACGTCCAGCTCGCCGGTCCGCGCGTCGCTGAGCTGCTGGAATCCCTGACCGCGCAGCTCGGCCCGCCGGCCGAGCGGCCACGCGGGCTGCGCGCGGTGAACGCCTCCACCGCGCTCGCCCCGCCCAGGGGCCCGCCCGCCGAAGCATCCGCACCGCCCCGGCTCCCGTCGAAGAAGCGCCCGCGACACCGCCCGGGGCCGAGCCACCCACCCGCCTGCCGGCCCTCCCCGACTCCCTGCCTCCCCATCTCCCCATCTCCCCGACTCCCCACCTCCCCGACTCCTCGCCTTCCTCGCCTCCACGCCCTCAGGCCACGAGCGAACCGGCTATCTGTCCCCGCCACATTCCCCCGGCCGCGCGTACACGGTGATCCGGGCGCCCCGCACCCGCACACTGCGGCAGATCTCGAACGCGGCATGCAGCGTGGTCCGTTTGGCGATCTCCTGGTCGTTGTCGTCGGCCGGCTGGCCATCCGGGTCACCGGCGACGACGATCCGGCGGGCGGCCAGCATCCGGTCGCGTATCGCATCGCCGGACCGCTCGGTGCCGTAGAGGGTGTGCGAGGCCGACGGGCTCTTGGCCAGGGCGAGATCGTGCAGCCCGCGGAAGTCGTGCGGCAGGGTCGCCCGCCAGATCCGCCGCCGGGACGGCATGAACAGCAGCCCGTCGCCGGGCTCGGACACCCCCCGTACGGCGTGCGCGATCGCGGTGACATCGTCGACCCGGCTGTCCGGGCTGCGCAGATGGACGTTGACGGGCAGCAGCGCCGCCAGGACCAGTACCACCGTCATCATCCACCGCAGCTGCCGGCCACGGGTCTGGCCCAGCTCGCCGGCCGGCCGCAGCAGCCGCGCCAGTGCCGCGCCCGCAAGGAGCGCGAACCCGACGACGTAGTAGAGGACATAGCGGTCCACGTAGGCCGGTTCGACGTGGGAGAGGAGCAGCAGGAGGAGGGTGGGCAGGAGCAGCAAGGGGATGCCGAGGGCACGCAGTCCGATCGGGCCGCGGGAGCGGACCCGGACCCGGGCGCAGGCGACGCCGAGGACCGCGAGCACGGCGAAGGTCAGCAGCTGGAGGGGGTCCGGCCACATGAGCCAGCTGATCTGTGCCGACTGCCGGGTGCTGAACACCGCGAGCGGTGCCAGACCGGCGAGAGTGGTGACCGCGGCGAGCAGCCAGGCGCGCAGTACCCGGCGGGGCAGGCGCGCGAGGATCACCGCGGCGCCGTGCGCGGGCAGCGCGAGTGACGCGAACTCGTGCAGCAGGCAGGCGAGCAGCATCAACGCCGTATAGCCGAGCCACAGTTGCCGACGCGGGCGGGCGGCCGTCAGCACCAGCAGATAACTGGCCCAGACGACCAGCGCACAGACCGTCGCGTACGAGCGGCCTTCCTGTGCGTACTGCTGCACCACGGGGATCAGCGCGAAGGTGCAGCCCGCCAGCAGCCCCGCCCGCCGGCCGACCAGCCGCTCCCCCAGCAGGGCCACCCCCGCGGCGGCGGCGGTCATCGCGGCCACGGACGGCAGCCGCAGGCCGACCACCTCGCCGAGGGTGACGTCGAGGGTGACGTCGTAGACGCGGAACCAGAGGTGCATCAGCGCGTAGTAGAGGCCATGGACGACATCGGCGTGCAGCAGCGTGTGCCACAGATCGGCCAGGCTGCGGTGCGCCATGTCGTAGGTGACCGCCTCGTCCCGCCAGATGGCGTCCTGCCGGCGGATCCCCCACGCCCCCAGGAACAGCATCAGCCCGGAGGGCGTCAACACCACCGCGCCCTGTGCCACCCAGGCCCCGCGGGCGGCTATGGCGGACGCGGACGTCTTCTGCGCTTGCGCTACGTCGATGACGGGCTCCGGTCACGTACGGGACGGACGGACAGACAGACAGGCGAACGAACGATCACACACGGGCGGACGTACTGCGTGGCCGGCGAAAGGCCCCGGGGCCTGCACAGACTCCGGGGCCGAGGGTGGAAGGCCGAAGGTGGAAGGCCGAGGGCCGGTGGCGGAGAGCGGATGACCGAGGGCCGGTGGCCTATGACCTATGGCCTATGGCCGAGGGGCTCCGGGCCGGCCGCCCGGAGCCCCTCGGCACGTCTCATCCGAGGCGGATCAGCTTCGCCCCGAAGGTCGGCTCGACGAGATCCTGCTGCAGGGCCACCGGCACGTTCTGCGTGCTCTGCCCGTTGCCGACCGTCAGCGCGCCGACCACGGTACCGGCCTTGGCGGTGTGCGGGATGCCCTTGCCGCCGTCGTTCATGGAGAACGTCGCCTTCAAACCGGACCAGCCGACCGCGGACAGGTCCTTGGTCGCCACGACCGGCGTCTCGCCGCCGAGACCGTCGTCCACGTAGCCGACGACCTGGCCCTTCTTCACCACGGTGGCCGAGACCAGCGCATCGCGGGCCGCCGTGATCACCTTCTTGCTGTTGGCCAGGACCAGCGCGAGCTGGGCGTTGGGGTCCGAGCTGTTGGTGTGCTGGTCCATGGTCACACCGAGCAGCAGCTGGTCCTTGCCACCGACGGTGCGGTATCCGGACCACATGAACGTGCCGCCGGCCGGCGTGCTCGACCCCGTCTTGATGCCGCTGACCTTGCCCGGCATCGTCGTGAGCAGGCTGTTGTTGTTGAAGATCCGCTCCGGCAGCTCGGGGACCTGGGCGTTCTCGGTGCGCACGACCTGGCGGAACACATCGTTCTTGACGACCTGTTCGGCGAGCTTGAGCTGGTCGACGGCGGTGCTCACGGTCGACTTGTCCAGGCCGCTGGGGTCGGTGTACGTCGTCTTGGACATCCCCAGCTTCTTGGCGGCGGCGTTCATCTTCTTCAAAAAGGCCGCCTCGGACCCGGCGTCCCAACGGGCCAGCTGCCGCGCAACGTTGTTGCCCGACGGGATCATCAGCATCTGCATCATCTGGTACTGCGTGAACTGCTGATCCTTCTTGAGCGGAACGCGCGACTCGCCGTCCTTGTTCGAGTCCGCCTCACCCTGTGCGTCGACCTTGATCATCTCGCCCGTCTCGCCCTTCTTGAGCGGGTGGTCGCGCAGAATCACATACGCCGTCATCACCTTGGCGACGCTCGCCGTCGGCACCGGCTTGGCCTGGCCGGACGTGCCCAGGCTGCCGACGCCGACGACCTTGACGGCGGCCTGGCCCTGGTCGGGCCACGGCATGGCGAGCTTGCCGCCCTGGAAAGTGAACGTGGTCGACGCGCCGACGGCCAGATGGGGGGCGGGCAGCGGACGCATCGCCTGGGCGACCACGAAGATGACCGCCAGCAGCGCCACCAGCGGGGTCCAGATCTTGAACCGGCGGGCGACCGTGCGCAGCGGAGTCTCGGGCGGCGGCGGAGTGTTGGTGAGCTTCGCCAGGAGGTCGAGCGGCGGCAGGGGCTCCTGCGTGGTCCGCTCCGACTCGGGCAGCGCGGCGGCAGCGGCCGCGGCGCCTGCGTCCGCGGGCGGCATGGCACCCGGGCGGCCGGCGGGCTTGGGCGGCGCGGTCGGCTCGGCGGGCTTCGCGGGCTCGGCGGGCTTGGCGGCGGGCTCGACGGGCTTGGCGGCGGGCAGCGCGCCGGTGGCCTTGCCTTCCGGCTTGTCCGCTGCCTTGTCCGCCGTCTTGGCGGCTGCCTTCCCGTCCGCCCCGTCCGCGGGCTTCTCCACCGCCTTGTCGGGCGTGCGGGCGGGCGTCCTGGGCGCCGTCTTGCCCAGCGACTTGCCGGCCGTACCGTCATCCGCCGACTTCAGCGCCACGAACTGGCTGGTCCGCTCGGAGTCCCACCCAGGAGCGGTCGCCGCCTTGGCGCCGTCCTTGGCGTCGGTCTTGGCGCCGTCCTTCGCGCCGTCCTTCGCGTCGGTCTTGGCGTCAGCCTTCGCGTCGGTCTTGGCGCCGGCCTGGCCGTTGCTCTCGGGCTTGCCGGGCGTCTTGCCGTTGCTCTCGGCCGCGTCCTTGGCCGCGCCCTTGTCCTTGGCCGCGTCCTTCCCCTTGGCGGGCGGGTTGATCTTGAATGCGGTGGTCGCCTGGTCGACGGCATCGGCCGCCGCACCCTTCCCCGTCAGCTTCGCGACAGCAAACACCCGGGTCGCTTCGTCAACCGCCGACCCATCGGCCTCGGCCTCGTCGTCGACCGCGCCGTCGCCCTTGCCGTCGCCCTTGCCGACGGCCTTGCCGTCACCCTTGCCGTCCGCCTTGCCGTCCGCCGCAGCGCCGACCCGCCCATCAGGCTTGCTCTTCTGCGGCCCGACGGTCTTGAACACGGCGGTCGGCTGGTCGACGACCTTGGGCGCGACGGAAGAACCCGACTCGGCCGCGCCCTCGGGCTCAGCCTCACCCCCGGACTCGGACTCGGCCTTCGCCCCAGCCTTGGGCGTGGCCTTCCCGCCCGCCTTCCGGCCCGCCTCCACGTCGGCCACCGTCTCGCCGGCCTTGGCGCCCGAGGCCTTCACGTCGGACCGCGCCGCCCCCTTCGCCGCCGGCTTTGCGGCGGCACCGCCGGCGCCCGCGTCCGCGCCCTCGGCCGCTTCCGCGCCCGCGCCCCCCTCGGGACCGCTGGACGCCGCGGAGGTCTCACCGTCGCCGCTCACGCTCTCACCATCGCCGTTCCCGCTCTTACGGTCGCCGGCCGCGCTCTCGCCACCGCCGTCGCCCGCCTCGGCCCCGGCCTCGGCTCCCGTCTCGCCCTCGTCGCCCCCCGCGACCCAGGCGGCCACAGCGGCCCGCAGGCGGTCGTCGCCACCCGTGGTGCCACCAGCGCCCTCAGCGCCCTCCTGAGCCACCTCGGAGGCCTCGGACACCGCAGGCTCCTCGGACGCTCCGGACACCCCGGCTCCCGCCCCGGCCGAATCCGCAGACCCCGATGCGGCCGCAGCCCCGGATTCGGCCGGGGACTCCGACTTCGCTTCTCCAGACCCGGACTTCGCCCCGGATTCCGCCTTCGCCGCAGACTTCGGCGCCGCCGCAGCCTCCGGCTTCTCCTCAGGCTTCGAGTCCGTAGCGGCCCCCGCCTCCTTCGCCGGCTCAGCCGGCTCCCCGCGGAAGGCCGACAGGCGCGGATCGCGTTTGTTCCGCGCCGTCCTCCCCGACGACTGCTTCTTGTCCGACTTGTCGGGGGACTCGCCCGCCACCGATGTCTCCTTCATACGTCGCACTGCCTGCCTGGCCCAGTGTTTCCAAGTGTCCTGTGTCCGCGCGGCACCACTTCGCCGCCACGCGTACCGGAAGGCGCCGCACCCCACAGAAAGATGTCGCCGACGTGCAAGACGAGAACGACATACCTACCGGTTCCCTACCGAACCCCCCACGCACCCTCGACAGATGAATGTGAGAGGGGTCACCCTGTCATTCATCCACGCGGGGAGGCATGGATGGGCAGGAGCCGCAGAACAATTCCGGAGGAGCTTCTGCTGCTCGCTTTGGACCCGACGACGGGTACCACAGCGCAGCCGCAGTCGCTCGACCTCGGCCTGGCCGGGGCCCAGCTAGTAGAGCTGGCTCTGGCAGGACGGATAGCCCCAGACGGGGATCGTATCGCCGTGGTGATGGCACGGCCGACAGGAGATCCAACTCTGGACTCCGCGCTCGAATTGCTGCGGCGACGCGGCAGTCCGGTGCGCGCGGTCCACTGGATCGGCGGGCCCCGGCTGGGGCTGCGCCAGACCTACCTCACGCACCTCGAACGGTGCGGCATGGTGCATGCCGTGGCGGGACAGATGTGCGGGGTGCTGCCGACGACGCGCTACCAGGCGACGGAGACGGCCATCAGCCGGGAAATCAGGGTCCGGCTGGACAACGCGATCCGCACCGGCGTACCCCCGGACCCGCGGACCGCGGCGCTCGCCGCGCTGGCCCATGCGGTCGGACTCGGCAAGCATCTGTATCCAGGGAACGAAGGGCGTTCATCGCGCTCCCGTCTCCGGGATCTGATCCGACACGACCCGATGGGCGGGCTGGTCGCACACGCCGTCATGGATGTGCAGAACGGCGTGGGGGCGCAGCCCCGGCGGCCGCAGACCGCCGGCGCGGGAGCAGTGGGAGCAGTGGGAGCAGTGGGAGCAGCCGTACGGCAGCCGGCAGCCCGCGCCACGGCCGAGCCGGCCGGCGCGCCGGGCCAGTCGCGGCACAGCCACAGCCGGATGGCCCGGGTAGGTGCCCGCTGACATCACAGGAGCCCGCTGACGCCACAGCCCACTGACGCCGCAGGACGCCCGGCTGACGCCATAGGACGTCGACTGACGCCATAGGACGTCGACGCGACGGCGCAGGACGTCGGCTGACGCCACAGGGCGCCGGCCGACGTCTCGCGCGCCCACCGGCAGAGCATGCGCACCACCCGCACCACCGTCCTCACGATCCCGTTCGGGAGCCGCAGCAAGAAGCGCGGGGTGACGGACCGGCCGTTCTGGACGATGGCCGGTCCGCCACCCCGCGCACCTGCTCGGTCGCACTTTCGCAATTCCGGTCCCAAATTTCCATCGTGACCACCTTGTCCAGCCATTTGCCAGCGCGGCGCGGACCATTGGTGGCAGTCTGCTGAGCAGAAAACAGCAGTACGGAGCCGGAGGTGCACTTAGCGTGGCGTCCAACGTCAACCCCACCGTCAGGCGACGCCGATTGGGCCAGGAGCTGCGCAGGCTTCGCGAGGCCAAAGGCATGACGGCAGAAGAGGTGGCGGACCGGCTGCTCGTCTCGCAGTCGAAGATCAGCAGACTGGAGAACGGGCGTCGCAGCATCAGTCAGCGCGATGTCCGTGACTTGTGCGGGGTCTACGAAGTCGACGACCAGCGCATCGCGGATTCGCTGATGCAGATGGCCAAGGATTCGCGCCAGCAAGGCTGGTGGCACGCCTTCGGCGACATCCCGTACAGCGTCTACATCGGGCTGGAGACCGAGGCGGCCTCACTGCGGATCTACGAGTCCCTGCTGGTGCCGGGCCTGCTCCAGACCCCTCGTTACGCCGAGGCCGTCATTCCCGGCACGGTCCCCGAGCTGGCGCCCGACCATCTGGACAAGCGGATCCAGGTGCGGCTGCGCCGCCAGGAGCGGGTCAACGATCCCGAGCGCCCGCTGCGGCTGTGGGTGGTACTGGACGAGAGCGCGCTGCGGCGGGTGGTCGGCAGCCACCTGGTCATGCGCGAGCAGCTGGACCACCTTGCCGAGATGAGTCAATTGCCGCATGTGACGGTCCAGATTCTTCCCTATGACACCGGTGCGCATGCCGGAATGTCGGGAACGTTCTCCATCCTCGAATTCGACGATGCCGCCGATTCCAGCGTGGTGTACATCGAGGGCGTCACCAGCGACCTCTACCTGGAGAAGACCAACGATGTGCACAAATACACGATCATGTACGAGCATTTGCGTGCACAGGCGTTGAGCGCGGAGCAGAGCCGGGAGTTCATCGCGGCGGCGGCAAAATCCCATGCGGATGCGGCGAGGTGAGGTCGCACACCAGGGAGAATCGCACGGAATCCCGGGTTCCGGCAAAGAAGTCCGCACGGTACACCTGCCCCCGCCCCCATGGAAAGAGATCAAGAAATATGCCATGCGGACGGGTGAACGACCTCTGCGACTCGTGATGTTGGCGCGTAGCGTCATCACTACCGAATCCGCGGTAGCTCAGAGTGAGTTGGAGTGAACATGGCCGTGCAGCCCAATTCCGCATTCTCCTGGACCAAGTCCTCGTACTCGGGTGGTAACGGCGCTTGCGTGGAAATCGCCGTGCCGTCCGTCGCCGCCATCGCGGTGCGGGACTCCAAGGACCCCGACGGTCCGCGCCTCACGTTCGACAACTCCTCCTGGAGCCACTTCGTGTCGGACGTCGCCGGTGGCACGTTCGACGTGGCCTGACCTGAACCGTCACCGTCCGCAGCGCGCAGTGCGCAGTGCGCAGATATGAGCCCTCTCGACTGGATCGCCGTCCCGGCCGAGGGGGCTCGGCCATGCCCACGCCCCTGCCCATCCCCAGGCCCGCTGCACCACAGAGGACCGGCGCTCCTGCACCACAGACGGCCGGCACGCCCGCACCGCACAGGGACCCGCACCCCCGCACCGCAGAGGACCGACGCCCCTGCGCCTCAGCGCAGTTCGGATACGTACCGGTCCGTTCCGGGGACGGTCGGAAGGAACGGTGCCACCAGTTCCACCCGCCCCAGCCCCGACTCCGCGACCTCCTCGTCCAGGCCGGCGAAGTGTGCCGTCCAGCCCTCGCGCGGGTCCTGCTGGAGGAACCACAGCAGCGTCAGCCGGGTGTCGACGCCCTCGACCTGCTTCACATACGACAACCGGTCCCCCGGCAGCGGCGTGGGCCGGAAGACGGTGACCATCGCGGCCGGTGAACCCGCCAGCCGCCGCGGCAGATGGCGGACACGCAGCCACTCCACCAGTGCGGTCCGCTGCTCGGGACCGTTCGCGTCGATCACTTCCAGCACCAGACCTGCGTACGGGTGGTCCAGCGCATGGAAGTCACGGGGGCCCGCCGCACCATCCCGGTAGACCGTCGCCGCATGGTCGTGGAAGGCCGTGAAGACATGGGTGCGGCCCTGGTGGACCCGGCCGTCCCGGTTGAGGCGCTTGTTGATGCCGACGGTCCACTTCATGTGCTCGTCGTAGCGGCCTTCGGTGATCCAGTACGTGGAGAGATAGCAGCCGGCCGTGACCGGCCGGGCAACGGCGGACTTCTCCGGACGGCGCAGCAGTTGCAGCTCACGGGTGGCGACCCAGCGACGCCCGGCGAACATCCAGGGCATCGCCATGGCGCCCGCGATGTAGTGGTCGTCCTCATACCAGCGGTTGTAGGCATACTCCTGCCCGGGATCCGGTTCCACCATGGTGATCAGCGCATGCCCAGGGTGCACGCCGTAGGGGCCGACGGCGGCCAGCTCGGCGTAGGCAGCGGTTTCCGTGGCGGTTTCGGTGGCGGTTCCGGCTTCGGCGGCGGTTCCGGTTTCGGCGGCGGCCATGACGCCTGGTGTTCCTTTGCGCTCTGCGGTCATGGCAGACAGGTCTAGCTGACGTGTCATCAGAAGGGGAGGGGCAGAGGCGCCGAATCCACCGAACCCACCGATCTCACTGAACCCACCGAACCCAAAGAATCCACCGACCCCACGCACCGGAAAGTGGATCAAGCACTGCTCCGAGGCGGCGGAGCCCGCCACCCGAGGCCACGGCGACGACAGGGCCCGCACCATCGCAACGAAGGGCCCTGGCCTTCCCGGGCCCCCGGCCATAATCTGACGATCAATCAGGCGTGGTCTGGAACCCGACCGGGAGGCACACATGCTGCTGCGGAACAAGACCGTCATCATCTCCGGCGTAGGGGCCGGGCTCGGCCATCAGGTCGCGGAGGCCTGCGTACGGGACGGCGCGTCGGTGGTGCTGGGGGCCCGTACGGAGGCGAATCTCGCCAAGTCGGCGGCTCAAGTGGATCCTTCGGGGGCGCGTACGGCCTGGCAGGCGACCGATATCACCGACGAGGCGCAGTGCGAGGCACTGGCCGCGCTGGCCGTGGAGCGGTTCGGCGGTATCGATGCGGTGATCCATGTCGCCGCGCTGGACTCGCTCTTCGGAGGCCTGCGGGACGCCGACTTCGACTCCTGGCGCGGAGTCGTGGACGTCAATCTCTTCGGCACGCTGCGGATGACCCGCGCCTGCCTGCCCTCGCTCGTGGCACGCGGCGGCGGGTCGGTGGTGATGATCGGTACCCAGTCGTCGGTCGCCGCCCCCTCACAGGTGCAGCAGGCTGCCTACGCGGCGTCCAAGGGCGGGCTGGTCTCGGCGATGTACTCACTGGCGCGCGAGCTGGGGCCGGACCGGATACGGGTCAACACCGTTCAGCCCGGGTGGATGTGGGGCCCGCCGGTGGAGGCGTACGTACGGTTCCAGGCGCACAGCGAAGGCGTCCCGGAGTCCGAGGTGCTGGACCGGCTCACGGAGCGGATGGCGCTGCCCGAACTGGCGACGGACGCGGATGTGGCCGAGACCGCGGTCTTCCTGGCCTCCGACCGGGCGCGCGCCATCACCGGCCAGTCGCTGCTGGTCAACGCGGGAGAGGTGATGCGGTAGCGGCCGCCCGTAGGGCTGGGGCGGTAGCGGCCGTCCGTACCGGCCGGGACAGGGCAGACCGGCCGGCCGGTCGGCCGGCCGTACGGGGTCCCGAATCCCGCACTCCCTGTCCCCTGCCCCATGCCGCGCACCCAGCAAAATCGTTCGTTTTGCTGACCCTGATTCACATCCATGACCGGCGATGCTCTTGACCAGCCCGCTCATTGAACGGTTCAATCCCCGAAGTCCCCACTCCCGTAGGGGACGACGCCGCCCCGCAGGACGTCACGGCGAAGTGATGCACGTTCACAAGGCGGACCCCTGGAGGGGCCATGAACAGTCTCGACTGGGCCGTGCTCATCGGCTACTTCGGCGTGATGATCGCGATCGGCGTGTGGTCGCACAAGCGGGTGGATGACGTCGGCGACTTCTTCACCGCGGGCGGCAAGATGCCGTGGTGGCTGTCCGGCATCTCCCACCACATGTCCGGGTACAGCGCCGTGATGTTCACCGGGTACGCCGGCATCGCCTACCAATACGGCATCACCTCGTACGTCACCTGGTCCTTCCCCATCGCGATCGGCATCGCAATCGGCGCCCAGCTGTTCGCGGGACGGCTCAACCGGCTGCGGTCGCGGCTGGGCGTCGCCTCGCCGCTGGAGTACCTCAAGAGCCGCTACAACCTGCCGACGCAGCAGGCGCTGGCCTGGTCCGGTGTGCTGCTGAAGATCGTGGACGTGGGTGCCAAATGGGCGGCGATCGCCACCCTGTTGTCCGTCTTCACCGGTATCTCGCTCAACCAGGGCATTCTCGTCACAGGTGTGATCACCGGCATCTACTGCACGGTCGGCGGGCTGTGGGCGGACGCGCTCACCGAGCTGGGGCAGTTCGTCATCCAGCTGCTGGCCGGTGTCGCGATGCTGGTCACCGTCACGGGCGAGCTGGGCGGCTTCAGCTCGCTGTGGACCGTATGGGACAAGCTGCCGGACAGCCACGCCCAGCCGACCGTCGGCCCGTACACCCTGACCTTCCTGCTCGCTTATCTCTTCATCAAGACCTTCGAGTACAGCGGCGGCATGTGGAACCAGGCCCAGCGCTTCATGGCCACCCGCGACGCCCGGCAGGCCAAACGGTCGGCTCGGCTGTCGGCGGCACTGTGGTTCGTCTGGCCCGCGGTCCTCTTCTTCCCGATGTGGGTCGCACCGCTGCTGGTCAGGACGCAGAAGCCGGATGCCTCCGACGCCTACGCCCTGCTGACCGAACGTCTGCTGCCGCACGGGCTGCTGGGCCTGGTCGTCGTCGGCTTCTTCTCGCACTCCATGGCCATGTGCTCCTCGGACGCCAACGCCATCTCCGCGGTGTTCACCCGGGACATCGCGCCGGCGCTCTCGGCGCGGGCGCGCGACTGGTCGCACCGGGCCGGGCTGCGCGCCGCGCGGTTGTCCACGGTCGCCTTCCTGGGGCTTTCGATGGCGATCGCGACCCAGGTCAACTCCCCCACGTTCAAGGACATCATCACCGTCGTCATCAAGTGGGTGGCCGGGCTGGTCGGGCCGATCTCCATCCCGTTCCTGCTCGGCATGCTGCGGTGGTTCCGCAAGTCCGGTCCCACCGCGGCGCTGGGCTCCTGGGCGGCCGGCCTGTTCGCCTTCTGGCTGACCAACTACGGGCTGAGTGGCGTCCAGTTGCAGATCCAGATCGTCTCGCCGGTCGCCACCTCGCTCGTCCTCTTCGCCCTTCTCGGCTTCGTACGGCCGGAGGACACGCCGGAGCGGGATGCGGTGCTGGCACGGATCAACACGGATGACGAGGGGCCGGCGGGCGCGGTGGGGGCGGCAGGCGCCGTGGGGCCGACAAGCGCGGTGGGGGCGGCGGGCGCGGCGGGCGCGGCCACGGTGGTGATTCCTGGGCAGGGGGACAACGAGGCGGGGGCCAGGGCGGGGGCTGAGTCCAGGACGCGGGACGAGGCGAGGACGCGGGACCAGGCGAGGACGCGGGACCAGGCGAGGGATGTCTCCGGAGGTGCGAAAGGCGGGCACGAGCCGCCGTGCCCGCCCTGAGGGTCCGGTCCCGAACCGGTCGGTCAGGCGCGCGGGTACCGGGCGAGCCATCCCGGTGACGAACCGGCCGGGCCGTGCAGCGCGGGCCCCTGCGTCATCTCCATCGAGAAGTCGTCGGCCAGCTGCAGGATCGTCTCCCGGCCCTCCAGCTCGACCAGCCACACCGGCGGCAGTGCCGTTTCGCCGTGCAGGGTGCCCAGCAGGTTGCCGCAGATGGCACCGGTGGAATCGCTGTCCCCGCTGTGGTTGACGGCGAGTAGCAGGCCGTGCCGGATGTCCTCGGCGACCAGCGCGCAGTACACCCCGATCGCCAGCGCCTCCTCGGCCGTCCAGCCCTCGCCCAGCGACTCCACCCGGGCGGGTGTCGGCATGCCCTGGCGTACGGCGCCGAGCGCGCGCTTGAGGGCGTCGGTGGTCTCCTCGTGGCCGGGGCGGGTGGCCAGGTGCGCCAGCGCCTTCTGTACGGCGCCGTCCAGGTCCTCGCCGCGGGCCAGCGAGTGGCTGATCACCGCGAACGCGCCGGCCGCCAGATAGCCGGTGGGGTGGCCATGGGTCTGCGCCGCGCACTCGACGGCGAGCTGGAAGACCAGCTGCGGTTCCCAGCCGACCAGCAGCCCGAACGGCGCGGAGCGCATCACCGCGCCACAGCCCTTCGAGTCCGGGTTCTTGGGCGCCTCCAGCGTGCCCATCACCTCGTCGCCGAGGCCGCTCAGGCAGGCCCGGCCGGGCGCCCGGCGGGAGTAGAGCCACTCTTCACGGGCGAGCCAGCCGTCGCCCTTCTTGCGCTCGTCCGGGCCCCAGTCACGCTGGGTGGCGGCCCAGCGCAGATAGGCGCGGTGGACGTCGGTGGGCGGATGCCAGGCGCCGGTGTCGCGGCGCACCTGGGCCCGGATCAGCCCATCCATGGTGAAAAGGGTCATCTGGGTGTCGTCGGTAACCGCGCCGCGCCGCCCGAAGGCAGGCACAAAATCGGCCACGCCCTCCTGGCCGTGCGCCTTGCGGATCGCGTCGAGCGAGTCGAATTCGATGCCGGCGCCGAGCGCATCGCCGATGGCGCCGCCGAGCAGGCAGCCGCGTACCCGGCTGCGGAAGTCCTGCTGTTCCGCGCGGCCCCAGATGGCGGCGCCGCCTCCTGCTGCGCTCACTTGCCCTCCCGAAGCTGACAACGTCCCGGGGCTTTACGGGCCCCTGGCGCAGCACTGTAATCGACCAGGATTGATCAATTTCTGGTCAGGTGGGTATTGCGAATAGTCACTCCCAAGGCGGCTTTTGGCCGGTATGGTCCCGATGGGTACGGGATCGGCCGATACGACCGCACCCGCGGCCTGCTCGGCGCCGATGAACTCCGCCGGATGCGCCCCACCGGCTACCTCGTCAACATCTCCCGGGCCGCCATCGTCGACCAGCCCGCACTACTGCGGGCGCTGCGCGAGAGCTGGATTGCCGGTGCCGGCCTGGACGTCTTCGACCACGAGCCGCTGCCTGCCGATCACCCCCTGCGCACCCTCCCGAACGTGCTCGCCCTCCCCCACCTCGGCAATGTCACCCGCCGCAACTACGAGGGCTACTTCCAACAGGCCGTCGAAGACATCACCGCCTTCCTGGCGGGCAGCCCGATCCGCCAACTGGGCTGAGACTGAAGGGGGCCGTCGGTCAACTGGGCTGACGGGGCCGGGCGGCCGACCACAGGTCCCTCTCTCCCCCGCCCCGCCCCACCCCCTCCACCTCCACCTCCCCCGCCCCAGGCCGCGCGGCCTGCCCCTCCGCGCTCCACAGATCCGGCATCACCTCAGGTCCGACACCACACCTGTCACTCCCTCACACCCCGCCCCGTCGGGGGGCTCATTCGTTCGATGATGGCGGGGGCGCGCGCTGGGCATGCTCTCCCCATGTCCGAGTACGAGTGGGATCGCACCACCATGGCTGTCGTCGCCTCCGCGCTTTCCGGAGACAGCGACGGCGCGGTGGAACTCCTCCGGCCGCTCCCCCAGAGCGATGTCTGCCATATCGCGGTACGGCTCGCCGCCATGGCCGCCGACGCACTGATCGTCGCCGCCCAGGACAGCGGAGGCGACCGCGAAGAGGCCCTGTCGCAGTGGCAGCAGTGCATCCTGCAGCACGAGGCCGAGTACGAGGGAGAGTAAAGCCCCCGGCCGGCCCGGCTGGGCCCCGACCGCCCCACCGGCCCGTCCACCCACCGCGCCACCGGCCCGGCAGCCCGGCAGCCCGGCAGCCCGGCAGCCCGGCAGCCCGGCAGCCCGGCAGCCCGGCAACGATCCCGCTCGGTCCGGGTTCGCTCAGCGGCCGAGGGGCCGCCACGTCACTCCGGTTCGGCGGCCGCCTCCTGCATATGGCGTATCAGCCGGCTGCGTATCGCCTGCATTCGGTCGGTATCCGCGCCCGGCAGGGAGGCGAGGTCACGCACCCCGCATTCGGTCTCGGCAACGGTCTCCCAGGAACCGCCCTCTAGCAGCACCGCCATGAGCGCCTCGGCACCCGCCCAGTCCCCCAGGGCGCAACGGCTGACGACGGCCACCACAGCCGGGCCCATCAGAGCGTCCCCGGCGACATCGCCGTTGACGACGACCTGGGCCTCACCGACGGTGAGGCCATCGGCGGCCGAAGCGCCGGTGCCGCAGTCCGGGATGCCGTTCCCGTCGGCGGCCGCGTAACCGTAGGCTGCCGCGTTGTCGTCGGAGTCCGCGTAATCCTCAGTACCCGACAGGCGGTTCGCGCCCCCCGGCCCCGTAGGAATCCCCACCGTCCGCAGTGGCTCCCAGGCCTCCGCCGTGGCAGCGGGTGCGTCCACGCCGCTGGGCAGGCCGGCGAGCATCGCCGCCTCGTAGCGGACGATCAGGCCGGCCGACGGTTCATCGGGCAGCGAGGCCGGCACGTTCCGCGCCGCCTCGACCGCGTCGTGTGCCGCGTCCAGGTGACCGGACCGGCGCAGACAGCCGGCCTTGAGTGCCAGAAGGGTGGCGGTCGGCTCCCCGGCGGCGAGTGCGCGGTCGAAGTCGGCCAGGGCGCGGGGGTCGTCGCCCCGCAGGAGGTGGGTTTTGCCGCGTTGGGCAAAGGCATGGCCGTCCGCGGGGTCCAGGGCGATCGACCGGTCGAGGTCCGCGAGGGCCTGTTCACAGCGGCCCAGGTGGCGGGCCAGCTCGCCGCGCGATCTCCATGCGTGGGCGTCGTCCGCATGGAGATCCAGGGAGCGGTCGAGCGCGGTCAGTGCCTCTTCGTGACGGCCCAGGGCGCGCAGCGCAGCGCCACGGGCCTTATGGGCCCAGGCGTAGTCGGGGTCGACGGCGAGGGCTCGGTCGGCCTCCGCCAGGGCCTGTTCGTAGCGCCTGCTTTCCAGGCAGGTCTTGCTGCGCTCGCCCCATGGCCAGGGGTCGTCCGGCCGGAGTTCCGCCGCGCGCGCGAGGGCGGCGAGGGCTTCCTCGTGGCGGCCCAGGACGCGCAGGGTGATGCCGCGGCGGGCGTGGGCCCAGACGTAGGTGGGGTTGAGGGCCAGGGCCCGGTCGAACTCCGCCAGGGCCAGGTCGTACTGCCCCATGTCCCGGTAGGTCGCGCCCCGCTCGGCCATCGCCCAGGCGTACTCGGTGTTGATGTCGATGGCGTGCTCCAGACCCGCCAGCGCTTCCTCGTGACGGCCCAGGCGGCGCAGACAGACGGCGCGGCTGGCGATGCTGAAGGCGTGCCGGGGCCGGCGGGACAGGGCCCGGTCGAACTCGGTCACGGCCTGTTCGTAGCGGCCCAGGAGGCGGTAGACCTCGCCGAGTTGGGAAGCGGCGTCCACCGAATCCGGGGTGATGTCCAGGGCGCGGGTGTAGTCCTCGGCGGCGCGCTCGAAGTTGCGCATATAGCGGTGTGTCAGGCCGCGGCCGAGCAGCGCCAAGGCGTTGCGCGGCTGCAGTTCCAGGCAACGGCCGAAGTCGGCGAACGCCTGCGGCCAGGCTTCGGCCTTGCGGTGCTCGCGGCCCCGGACACGGTGGATACGGGCCTGCTGGGTCACGTCCTGACCGGGGCGGGCGAGCAGCGCGGTGAGGATCGCGGTCAGTCCGGCGCGGTCCTCGGTGAGCGCGGCGGTCATGCGCCGTCCCCAGTCTGCGACCTCCGGGTCCCCGCCGTCCTCACCGGCCTGGTGGATGGTCTCCACCACTCTGCGTACGGCGGGCGGCGCGTGTTCGGCGGCGTCCAGGGTGTCGGACAACGCCTGGGAGAGGGCCGGCTGCGGGTCCGCGCACAGCAGGTGGTGGATCTCCCGGAGCCGGTACTCCAGCCGGCGTTCGTCGGTCCAGGCCTCCGCCGGGTTCGCGTCGGCCGCGCGTTCCGTACGCCGGCGCCGGGCGGCCTCGGCGAGATGGCGGTGGCGGGCCGCCCAGGTCTGCGGTGATCTGCGCCGCTGCAGCCGGAGCATCGCCGTACGGACCACTTCGTGGTACTGCCATCGGCCGGCCCGGTCGGCGACGAACGGCAGTCTGCACAGCCAGCCGAACTGTTCCGCGGCGGCCGGGTCCACCGCGGCCCGGAAGATGTCCTCGTCCAGGTGGCGCGGCAGGGCGGCCGCCAATGCCGCCTCGCGGCGCACCGGGTCCGTCTCCCACTTCAGGAAGCGCTCGACGGCCGTGTCGCTGGGGTCGTCGACGGCCTCGACTGCGCGCGGACGGTTCTCGGCGAGGGTGGAGACCAGCACCGGCAGACCGCCGGACAGCCGCAGGATCACCTCGACGATGCGCTCGTCGACGATGCTCCTGGTGGCCAGGAACTGCCGCGCCTCGGCCTCGGTGAAGGTGTCCAGCGGCAGATCCGCCACACAATCCAGGTAGTCGGCCCAACACCGGCGGTCCAGTGCGGTCTGGCCGGCCAGGGTCACCACCACATTGGGCGCCAGCGGCCCGTACCGGTCGGTGACCAGGACGTCCCGCAGCCAGCTGTCCAGCAGCGGGCCCGTCCGCTCGTAGGTGTCGAAGAAGAGAGCCAGCCAGGGCACCTCCTCGGCAACGGCGCACACCTCCCGGACGAACACCGGGGTCAGGACCTCCACCGGCTCCCTCACCAACTGCGCGTCGTCGTAATGGCGCAGCCGGGCGCTGACCAGACCGCGCAGCCGGTCCGCGCCGCGCGCCACCTGGCGGGTGTCCAGCACTCCGGTGACGGCGCCGACGCCGGGCAGCAGCCCCAGGCCGGCGAGCCCGGCCTGAGCGGCGATCATGCTCCCGGGCGAGGGGGCGTCGCCCCGGGGCTCGCCCGGATCCGACGAGCCGGGCGCCGTCTCCGCGGCGACGGCCGCCGCCTCGGCCTCGTGGCGCCGCTCCCGGTAGGTGACCAACAGCTTGTCGAAGGCCTTCAAGGGGTGTCCCTGCGCGGCCAGTTGGCTGCTGACCGCGGCCATTGCCTCGGGCACGCCGTGCACCGCCTCGTCGAGGTAGGCGGTCGGGGCGCCGTGCTCGCGCGCGGTGCTCTCGAACTGCCGGATCAGCGATGTCTTGCCGACACCCGCCTGGCCGTGCACATGGAAGAGGAACTGCTGCGCCGGATCCTCCACCGCCCGCGCGAAGTTGTCACGAAAGGCGGCGATCTCGCCGCGCCGCCCGACGAACCCCTCCCGCCGCCGAAGCCGGATCAGCTCCTGCCGCGACAATCTCCTGCGCTCCACCGGTTCCACCCCCTTCGCGTCGGCGGTGCGCCCTGCCGGCTCACCCGCCCTGCTTCCGCAGATTAGCCGTGCGCGGCGCTGCGGATCGGGGGCTGTGGATAACTCCGGATCGTGCGGCTGTCCGCGCTACTCGACCAGCGGCAGCAGTTCCGGCAGATGGCCGTCGGAGGCGAGGGCGGCGGTCCGTCGTTCCTCGGTGACCGGGGTGTAGGTCGTGGTGCGGGGACGGGCCGGGCGGCCGGCCCGGTCGGCGATGGCGATGAGGTCCTGGATGGAGCGGTAGGAGCCGTAACTCGATCCCGCCATACGGGAGATGGTCTCCTCCATCAAGGTGCCGCCCAGGTCGTTGGCGCCGGAGCGGAGCATCTCGGCTGCGCCTTCCGTGCCGAGCTTGACCCAGCTGGTCTGGATGTTGGTGAGGTGCGGGTGCAGCAGCACCCGGGCCATCGCCGTCACCGCGCGGTTGTCGCGCGTGGTGGGGCCGGGGCGGGCGATGCCGGCGAGGTAGACGGGGGCGTTGGTGTGGATGAAGGGGAGGGTGACGAACTCCGTGAAGCCGCCGGTCTCCTGCTGGATCTGTGCCAGCAGGCGCAGATGGCCGAGCCAGTGCCGCGGCTGGTCGACATGGCCGTACATCATTGTCGAGGATGAGCGGATGCCCAGCTCATGAGCCGTCTTGATGACCTCGACCCAGGTGGCGGTGGGCAGCTTGCCCTTGGTGAGGATCCAGCGGACCTCGTCGTCGAGGATCTCGGCGGCGGTGCCGGGGATGGTGTCCAGCCCGGCGGCCTTGGCCTCGGTGAGCCACTCTCGGATCGAGAGCCCCGTACGCGTCGCGCCGTTGACGACCTCCATGGGCGAGAAGGCGTGCACATGCATCCCGGGGACGCGTTCCTTCACGGCACGGGCGATGTCGAAGTACGCGGTGCCGGGCAGGTCGGGGTGGATGCCGCCCTGCATGCACACCTCCACCGCGCCGACGTCCCAGGCCTGTTGGGCCCGGTCGGCAACCTGGGAGAGGGAGAGGGTGTAGGCGTCGGCGTCGGTGCGGCGCTGGGCGAACGCGCAGAAGCGGCAGCCGGTGTAGCAGACGTTGGTGAAGTTGATGTTCCTGGTGACGATGTAGGTGACGTCGTCGCCCACGGTGTCGCGGCGCAGGTGGTCGGCGATGGTGCAGAGGGCGTCCAGGGCGGGCCCGTCGGCGTGCAGCAGCGCCAGCGCCTGCGCGTCGGTGAGCTGGGTGGGGTCGTCGGCGGCCTGCGACAGGGCCTGCCGTACGTCGGCCTCGATGCGCTCGGGCACCATCCCGGGGGCGGCGGCCTCGCGCAGCGCCTCCCAGTCGCCGTAGACCTCGTCGAAGTCGTCGCGGCGGTCGGTGGTGCGGCCTTCGGTGTCGATGGTGTGGTGCAGGTCCGTACGGCCCGTGGAGCTCATCGTGAAGCCCTCGTCGGGCTCCTGCCAGGGACGGCCCACCACGGGGGCGTCCTCGACGGCCAGGCCCGTCGCCGGATCGGCGAGCGCACGCACATGGGGCAGCAGACGGGGGTCCAGCCAGGGCTCACCGCGCTGGAGGAACTCCGGGTAGATGGGGAGCCGTTCGCGCAGCTCGAATCCGGCAGCGGCGCAGCGCTCGGTCAACTCGTCGATCTGCGGCCAGGGGCGCTCGGGGTTGACATGGTCGAGGGTCAGTGGCGAGACACCGCCCCAGTCGTCGATCCCGGCGTCGATGAGCAGCGCATACTCGCCGTCGACGAGGTTGGGCGGCGCCTGGATACGGGTCGAGGGGCCCATGATGTGCCGGGCCACCGCGATCGTCGCGGCCAGCTCCTCCAGCTCGGCGTCCGGCATTCCGCGCATCGCCGTGTCCGGCTTGGCGCGGAAGTTCTGCATGATCAGTTCCTGGATGCCGTGGTAGGCGCGCTGGATACGGCGCAGCGCGAAGAGGGAGTCGGCACGCTCCTCGTATGTCTCGCCGATGCCGATGAGCAGCCCCGTGGTGAAGGGGACGTTGGAGCGGCCGGCGTCCTCCAGGACGCGCAGCCGGACGGCGGGTTCCTTGTCGGGCGATCCGTAATGCGGACCGCCGGGCTCGCTCCACAGGCGCTCGGCGGTCGTCTCCAGCATCATCCCCAGGGACGGGGCGACGGGCTTGAGCCGTTGGAAATCCGTCCAGGACAGCACCCCGGGGTTGAGGTGCGGCAGCAGTCCGGTCTCCTCCAGCACGCGGATCGCCATGGCGCGGACGTACGAGAGCGTGTCGTCGTAGCCATGCGCCGCCAGCCACTCGCGGGCCTCGGGCCAGCGCTCCTCCGGCTTGTCCCCGAGGGTGAAGAGGGCTTCCTTGCAGCCCATTTCGGCGCCACGGCGGGCGATGTCCAGCACCTCGTCGGGCGACATGAACATCCCGTGGCCGGCGCGGCGCAGTTTGCCGGGGACGGTGACGAAGGTGCAGTAGTGGCACGTGTCCCGGCACAGGCGCGTCAGGGGGATGAAGACGCCGCGTGAGTACGTGATGACTCCGGGGCGGCCCGCGGCCTCCAGGCCGGCATCCCGCACCCGGGCCGCGGAGGCGCACAGGTCCGTGAGGTCCGCGCCGCGCGCCTGCAGCAGCACCGCGGCCTCGCCGGCGTCCAGCGCCACACCGTCGCGCGCCCGCTTGAGCGCACGGCGCATCGCGTTGGCCGTGGGGCGCTCCTGAGGGGCGGGCCCGGCACCCGTTTCGCGGTCGGTCTCCTGGTCGGATGCCTGGTCAGGTCCCTGCGCGCTGGAAGTCATCCTCCGAGGATACGAGCGCCCGCCGACAGCGCCGCCGCCGGAGATCAGGTGGTCGATGTGCCACTGATCACTGCGCGGAGAGGTTCCGCCCGAACGTTCAAGGGGCACTTCCCGGCGGCGGCTCGGCCCACGCCTACAGGCCGGCGAGCAGTTCGTCGGAGTACGTCCGGGTCAAGAACTCCATGTTGTGGCCGTCGGGGTCGTTGAGGTAGAGCCCCCGGCCGCCGTCCAGGGTGTTGATCTCCTGCGGCTTGGTGTGCAGGGGATCGGCCCAGTAGGACAGCCCGCGCTCCTGTATACGTCCGAAGATCGCGTCGAACTCCTCCTCGGTCACCAGGAACGCATAGTGCGTGGGGGCGAAGTCGCCGCCCGCGACATGCTCGGCGTAATCGAGGGCCACTCCGTTGTCCAGCTTGAGTGCGGCGAAGGGGCCGAACGCCTTGGGTTCGGGCGCACCGAGCAGGTCGGCGAGGAACCGGGCGGAGGCGAAACGGTCGGTGCTGTGCACGATCGTGTGGTCGAGGCGAGGCATGGAATCTCCTTGATCTCTTCGGTCGCGGGATCAGCGTGTTCCCTGATCTGCTGAATCAGCTCGAACCGTTGACTTCTCGGACCGTTGACTTGCTCGGACCGTTGGCTTGCTCGGACCGCCGGCCTTCTCGGCCGTGGACCGTTATCCGTGGCCCGCCGATCTGCGGGCAGCTCCGCGGGCCCTCACCTCCGACGCTACGTCCGGCGGGACGGGCGCGGATCGGTCTCGGGTACCGACCCTGGCGGGTGGCCGTACACCGATAGTCCTAGGGCGTGCCGTGCGGCGTGTCCACGGGTGCGTCGGAAAGGCCTGCTCCGGGCACGGGGGCGTGCCTGGGGCCCCACCCCCACCCGTCACCCATCCCACCCGTCACCCATCCCGCACGACACACTCCCGTACGTAACACTCCCGTACGTCACCACTCACAAGTACTGCGCGAAGTCGTCCAGCGTCCGCAGTACCTCAAACTCACCGGCCGGCGGCAGTTGCAGCACCACCTCCTGCAGGCCCAGCTCGCGGTAGTACGCCAGCTTTCCGGGCGAGGGGTGGACCGCATAGGGCACCACCACCGGCTCGCCGGTCCGCCCGGCGTCCGACCACGCCCGCCGCAGCACCGGAATGGTCTCGCTCAGGCCGCGGCCGCCGATCGGCAGCCAGCCGTCCGCGTACTCGGCGATCTGCCCGAAGAGTGTGGGGCCGGCCGCGCCACCGAGGAGGGTGCGCGGCGCGCCGTGCGCCGGCTTGGGGTGGGCCAGGGAGGCCCGTACGGACCCGAATGCGCCCTCGTAGGCGGTCGGTTCCTCGGCCCACAGGGCACGCATCAGCGCCACCCGGTCGCGGGTCAGCGCACGCCGGGTCGACCACTCCACCCCGTGGTCGGCGGCCTCCTCGACGTTCCAGCCGTAGCCGATGCCGAGGGTGAAACGGCCCCCGGAGAGGAAGTCGAGGGTCGCGATCTGCTTGGCGAGGTCGACCGGATCGTGCTGGGCGACGAGGGTGATGCCGGTGCCGAGGGCGAGCCGTTCGGTGACCGCGGCGGCCTGGCCGAGCGCGATGAACGGGTCGAGGGTACGGCCGTATTCACGGGGCAGCGGTTCGCCCATGGGGGCGGGGGTCTCCCGGCCGGCGGGGATGTGGGTGTGCTCGGGGAGATAGAGGCCGGCGAAGCCGCGCTGCTCCAGCTCGCGGCCCAGCCGGTCCGGCCGGATCGTCTCGTCGGTCAGGAAGATCGTGGTCGCGATCCGCATGCGAGGACACCTCCGCGTCAGGCGTGTGAGGGACCGAATGTTGCCGCACCGCCCGACGGTTATCCACAGCCCTTTCGCTCTCTGTCACAGCCGCGTACAACAGTTTTCATGCGGCGCAACGAGCGGGCCGCGCGGCGGAACAGCCGGACACGACACGGCACGGGGGTGGCGGGGATGGAACGACGCGACGTTCTGAGGATTTCGGCGGTTGCGGGCGCGACGGGCGCGCTGACGCTCGGACGTGTGAGCTTCGCCGGGGCAGCGCCCACGGCCGGGCGGCCCGGAGGCGGACCGGGCGAGCAGACCCGGCGGGTCTCGGGCCATCTGCCCACGGGCGCACCGGACTTCGTCTATCTGCCGGTCGAGGTCCCGCCCGGGGTCCGTGAGATCGCCGTTGCCTACAGCTACGACAAGCCCGCCGTCCCCGAGGGCACGGCCGGCAACGCCTGCGACATCGGCATCTTCGACGAGCGGGGCACGGGCCTCGGCGGCGCCGGCTTCCGTGGCTGGTCGGGCGGTGCGCGTACGGAGTTCTTCCTGCGCGCCGACGATGCCACCCCCGGGTATCTGCCGGGCCCGGTCAACGCCGGCACCTGGCACATCGCCCTCGGCCCGTACACGGTCGCGCCGCAAGGACTCTCCTACGACGTCACGGTCACCCTGCGGTACGGGCCCCAGGGGCACACCCCGCCACCGGTCCATCCGCCCGAGCGAGCCCGGGGCCGCGGCCGCGCCTGGTACCGCGGCGACAGCCATCTGCACTCCGTCCACTCCGACGGCAAGCGCACCCCCGCCGAGATCGCCGCGCTGGCCCGCGCAGCCGGGCTGGACTTCATCAACACCTCCGAGCACAACACCACCTCCGCGCACGGTGCCTGGGACGGCCTGTGGGGCGATGACCTGCTGATCCTGACCGGCGAAGAGGTCACCACCCGTAATGGCCACGTGGTGGCGATGGGCACCGACCCCGGGGTCTTCATCGACTGGCGCTACCGGGCCCGCGACAACGCCTTCGGCACGTACGCGCGGGCCATCCGGCGGGCCGGGGGCCTGGTCATCCCGGCGCATCCGCACGCCCCCTGCATCGGCTGCAGCTGGAAGTTCGGGCTGAATGAAGCCGATGCGGTGGAGGTCTGGAACGGCCCGTACACCCCCGATGACGAGATCACCCTCGCCGAGTGGGACAACACCCTGGTCGCGCACGCCCGGGGCCGCGCGGACTGGCTGCCGGCCGTCGGCCACAGCGACGCCCACCGCGACCCGGATGTCGTGGGCCTGCCACAGACGGTGGTGCTCGCCGACGATCTCTCACGCCGTGCCCTGCGGGACGGCATCCGGGCGGGCCGGGTCTGGATCGGCGAGTCGTCGAAGGTCGCACTGGCCTTCTCCGTCAGCGGCGAGCGCGGCGAACATGCCGGGATCGCCGAGCGCCTGGAGGTCTCCCGTACGGCGAGGGTCACCGCGCGGCTGAAGGTCTCCGGTGCCCCGGGCTGCACGGTCTCCTTCGTCACCGACCAGGGACGGCTGTACTCCACCCCGCTGCCCGCCTCGGGCGACGGCATCATCAGCTGGCAGACCACCCCTGACCACGCCGCCTACATACGCGCGGAAGTCCGCCATCCCCCGACGACGGCGGGCCTGCCGGGCCCGATGGCCGCCATGACCAACCCGGTCTTCCTGGGCCACTGGGGCTGAGAACGGCCGAGGGGCAGCCGGGAGGGGCGGCCGGGGGCAGCCAGGAACGACCGGGAGCGACCAGCCCGCCACCCTCCGTCCGCCGCCCGCCGCCCGCCGCCCGCTCTCACCCCGGCCAGACGATCGCCTGCAGCTCGCTGTACGCATGCAGGGCGTACGAGCCCACGTCGCGCCCCACTCCGCTCTTCTTGAAACCGCCGAAGGGCGCTTCCATGTGCCGGCCGACCGTGTTCACACCGACCCCGCCCGCCCGCAGCTGCCCGGCCACCCGGAAGGCGCGGGCGATATCGCCGGACCACACGTAGTCGATGAGCCCGTAGTCGCTGTCGTTGGCGAGGGCCACCCCCTCGTCCTCCTCGTCGAAGGGCACGACCACGACGACCGGACCGAAGATCTCCTCCCGTACGACCCGCATGCCGGGAGTGCAGTCGGCCAGCAGCGTCGGCGCGGCATAGAAGCCGCGCTCCGGAGCGGAGGGCCGCTCCCCGCCCGCCACGACCCGGGCGCCCTCCTTCTGGCCCAGCTCCACATACGACTCGACCCGGTCGCGGTGCGCGGCCGAGATCACCGGTCCGACCACCGTTCCCCGCGCACGGGGATCACCGACCGTCAGCCGCCCGATGTACTGCGCCAGCCGCTCGACCAGCGCCTCGTACACCCCTCGCTGCGCGAGCACCCGCGTCGGCGCCGTGCAGATCTGCCCGCTGTAGAAGGAGTACGTCGTGCCGATACCGGCCACCGCCGAGTCCAGGTCGGCGTCGTCGAAGACCACCGCCGCGCCCTTCCCGCCCAACTCCATGAGCTGGCGTTTCATCCCGCGTCCGCACACCTCGGCGATGCGCTGCCCGACGGCCGTCGAGCCCGTGAAGCTCACCATGTCCACGTCCGGCGCGTCCACGGCCGCCTCGCCGGCTTCCACGGACACCCCGCTGACCACATTGACCACCCCCGGTGGCGCGCCCGCCTCCGCCAGCGCCGCCGCCATCCGGTACACCGACAGCGGGTCCTGCGGGGCGGGCTTCACGACCACGGTGTTGCCCATCGCCAGCGCCGGGGCGATCTTCCCCGCCGGGTTCGCCCACGGGTTGTTGTACGAGGTGATGCAGGTGACGACGCCGACCGGGCGGCGCACGGCGAGAGCGCCGAGCACCCCCGCCTTCCCCATCGGCCCCGCCTGGTTGATCTGTGGCGGCAGTCCCTGCTCGACGGATTCGAACGCCCCCTTCGCATAGCGTCGAAAGCGCGCCAGCCCCACCGCGACCTGCATCCCTCGCGCCGTCCCGGTCGTGGCGCCGCTCTCCGCCTGCGCAAGCTCGGCGTGCGCCGTGAAGTCGCGCTGGATCAGCTCAGCGGCCCGGTCGAGGATCGCCGCGCGCTCCTGCGGCGCCGTACGGGACCAGGCTCCGAAGGCCTCGCGCGCCGCGGCCGCCGCCTCGTGCACCTGGGCCCGGCTCGCCTCCGGTGCGAGCCCGACGACCGCCTCCGTCGCCGGGTCGATGACCTCGTAGTGGCCGCCGTCGGGCTCGGTCCACTCGCCGCCGATGAACAGCCTCTGTTCATCGGTCACTTCGTACTCACCGTCCTCGTGTCCCGCCCCGACCGCAGCACCGTGCCCGGCACCGCGCCGGTCACCGTGTCCTCGCGGATCGTCTCGACGCCGTTGACCCACACCGCGTTGACGCCGATCGCCCGGGAATCCAGGCGCGGGCTGTCGCCGGGCAGATCGTGGACGAGCGTGGCCTTGCCGGCGTCGATCCGCTCCGGGTCGAAGAGGACCAGGTCGGCATGCCAGCCCTCCTCGATGCGCCCGCGCTCCCGCAGCCCGAAGAGCTGTGCGGGGTCGTCGGTGAGCATCTTCACGGCCTGCTCCAGCCCCACCAGCTTCCGGCCCCGCAGGCAGTCCCCGAGGAAGCGCGTGGTGTACGGCGCACCGCACATCCGGTCCAGATGCGCGCCCGCGTCCGATCCGCCCAGCAGCACGTCCTCGTGCTGCCAGGTCTCGGCGCGCAGGGCCCAGGAGTCCGGGTCGTTGTCGGTGGGCATGGGCCACAGGACCGTCCGCAGCTGGTCGTTGGTGCAGATCTCCACCAGGCAGGTGAAGGGCTCCTGACCGCGCTCGGCCGCGATGTCCTGCACGACGCGCCCGGTCAGGCCCTCGTTCGCCGCGGAGTAGGTGTCCCCGATGACGTACCGGCCGAAGTGGGCCAGCCGCCGGAAGACGCCCGCTTCCTTGCTGTTCGCGCGCCGCAGCATCCCGGCCCGGACATCGGGGTCGCGGAGCTTCTCGATCCGCTCGGGTACCGGCAGGCCCAGGATCTCGCCCCAGCCGGGGATCAGGTTCAGGGCGCAGAAGGTGCCGAGGGACATGTTCATGGGGGTGAGGATCGGCATCGTCAGGGCCACGATCCGGCCGCCGGCCTCCCGGGCCCGCTCGCTCGCGATCAGCTGCCGCGGCACCCGCTCGGGCACCGCCGCGTCGATCGTCAGCACGTTCCAGTTCAGTGGCCGGCCGGCCGCCGCGCTCATCGCGACGAACAGCTCGATCTCGTCGTCGCCGAACTGGTCGAGGCAGCCCGCCACGATCGCCTCGATCTGGGTGCCCTCGTGGGCGGCCACGGCCCGTGACAGCGCGAGCAGCTCCGCCGGCCGGGCGTGCCGGGAGGCGACCGGCTGCCCGTCGCCGTCGGAGTGGGTGGTGGACTGTGTGGTGGAGAAGCCCCAGGCCCCGGCCGCCATCGCCTCGTGGAAGAGCGCCAGCATCTCTTCCAGCTGCGCGGGCGTCGGCTGCCCGCCGACCGCGTCCTGCCCCATCACATAGCGCCGCAGTGCGCAATGTCCCACCATGAAGCCCGCGTTGACGGCGATCCGGCCCTCCAGCGCGTCCAGGTATTCGCCGAACGAGCTCCACGACCAGGGCGCGCCCTCTTCGAGCGCCACCAGGGACATGCCTTCGACCTTGGCCATCATCCGGCGGGTGTAGTCGGCGTCGGCGGGCCGCCCGGGGTGCAGCGGCGCCAGCGTGAAACCGCAGTTGCCGCCCGCCACGGTCGTCACTCCGTGGTTGAGCGAGGGGGTCGCGTACGGGTCCCAGAAGAGCTGTGCGTCGTAGTGGGTGTGCGGATCGACGAAGCCGGGGGCGAGGACGAGATCGGCCGCGTCCTCACTCGTCCTCGCCTCCTCGGTGACGGTGCCGGGCGGAGCGACGACGGCGATCCGGCCGGCGCGGATGCCGACATCGGCGGGGTACGAGGGTGTCCCCGTCCCGTCCACAACGGTCGCGCCCTTGATCAGGTGGTCGAGCATGGGCGGTACGCCCCCTTCCCCTGGGCAGGACTCCGCGGGTTCAGCTGCCCGCGGCCTGACGGAACCGGGTCGTCCGGTGCACCGGATCCGTGTCGATCTTCGGGATCACGTGTGCGCCGATGAGCTTGACCGTGTTCATGGTGTCCTCGTACGACACCCCGATCGGCAGTCCGAAGCTCAGCTGGTCGGCGCCGGCCCGCTCCCAGCGCTTGCACTGCTGGAGCACCTCGTCGGGATTGCCGCAGATCATCAGCTCCTCGGCGATGAGCAGCTCGATGATCTCGGCGGTGTAGTCGGGCAGCAGCTCGGGCCACTCGGGGATGCCGTCGGGCCGCGGGAAGGTGTCGTGGTAGCGGAAGACCAGCGACTGGAGGTAGTTGAGTTCCCCGTTGACGGCGATCTCCACGGCCTTGTCATGCGTCTCGGCGCAGATCGCGGTCGACGTGACCATCACGTTGTCGTTGACGAAGTCGCCGACCGGCTCGGCTTCCCGGATCGCCGTCTTGTACTGCTCCAGCACCCACTCCATGTCGGAGACCTTCTGCACGCTGAAGCCGAGGACCCCCAGGCCCTTCTTGGCCGCCATGGCGTACGAGGACGGCGATCCGGCCGCGTACCACATCGCCGGGTGCGAGGCCCCGTACGGCTTGGGGAAGATCTTGCGCGGCGGCAGCTGCCAGTGTTTGCCCTGGAACCCGGCGTACTCCTCCTGGAGCCACATCTTCGGGAACTCGGCGATGGTCTCTTCCCAGATCTCCTTGGTGTGGTTCATATCGGTGATGCCCGGCAGGAACCCCAGGATTTCGTGGCTGCCGGCGCCCCGCCCGCTGCCGAATTCGAAGCGGCCCTCGCTGAGATGGTCGAGCATGGCGACCTTCTCGGCGACCTTCACCGGGTGGTTGACCTGGGCGAGCGGGTTGAAGATCCCGGAGCCCAGGTGGATCCGCTCGGTCGCATGGGCCAGATAGCCGAGGAAGACGTCATTGGCGGAGAGGTGCGAGTACTCCTCCAGGAAGTGGTGCTCGGATGCCCAGGCGTATTTGAAGCCGGACTTGTCCGCCTGGATGACGTACTCGGTCTCCTCCATCAGCGCCTTGTGCTCCGCGAGCGGGTCGGTCTCGGCCCGCTTGCCCACGTATCCCTGTACAAAGAGCCCGAATTCCAAGGAGGTTCACCGTCCCTGAGCTGCTTGTCGCCAATCTGACGCTCCGTCAGATTTGATGTGCCGACTGTTCCACCGCACACAGGGGGCGTCAAGAGCCACCGCCTGCCCACCTGACATACCGTCAGATGACGCTGACCCCCGCCAGCCATCCCCCGTCGACGACGAACGGCTGCCCGGTGATGTACGACGAGTCCTCGCACGACAGGAAAAGCGCCAGCCTGGCGACCTCCTCCGGCCGGCCGATCCGGCCCAGCGGCACCAGCTTCCGGTAGAGCTCGTCCACGGCCCGCTTCGACTCGGCGGCATCGACACCCGGGTCGAGCGCGGCCGGATTGGTCATCGGGGTGTCCACCGCCCCCGGGCACACCGCGTTGACCCGGATCTTCTTGGCCGCCAGCTCCACCGCGGCGACCCGGGTCAGCCCGAGAACCGCATGCTTGGTCGCGGCATACGCCCCGACGAAGGCCATACCCGTCAGTGCCGTGTACGAGGCGGTGTTGACGATCGTGCCGCCCCCGGCCGCCTCGATCTCCGGCGCCACCGTACGGATACCCAGGAAACAGCCGACCTGGTTGACCTGCACGACCTGCTGGAATTCCGCCAGCGGGGTCGACACCAGCTCGTTGAACCGAAGAATCCCCGCGTTGTTGACCAGCCCGTCGATCAGCCCGAAGGTGTCCTTGGCCGCGACCGCCGCGGCCTGCCAGTCCGCCTCCTGCGTCACGTCCAGGTGGACGAAGCGGGCCCGGTCCTCGCCCAGTTCCTCGGCGAGCGCCTCGCCCTGCGCATCGAGCACATCCCCGAGCACGACCTTCGCACCCTCCGCGGCAAACAGCCGCGCCTCCTGCTCACCCTGCCCGCGCGCCGCACCCGTCACGATGACAACCCGCCCGTCGAGCTTGCCCATGCCTGCACTCCTCTGCTGGTGAGTACGTCCGGCCGTCAGTCCGGCCGTCAGGTGTCAGCCGTCGACCGCGAGCCGCGAGCCGTGGGGCCGCGAGCCGCGGGGCTTCAGCTGTGGGGCTTCAGCGGCGAGCCGTGAGCCATCAAGCGTCAGCCCTCAGCGGTCAGCCGCCAGCCCTCAGCCGCCAGCCGCCGGCCCTCAGCCCTCAGCCCTCAGCCCTCAGCCGCCAGCCGTCAGTCGTCAGCCGTTGAGCAACGGCGCAACCTCCGCCCCGAACACAGCCATCTGGTCCGTCAGTTCACTCCTGCTACGGGAGCGGAACCGCACCTGAATCTGCGCGACACCCATCGCCCCGTACTCCCGCAGCGACGCGGCAATCCGCTCCGGCGCCCCGGACAGGGCCCGCCGGCCGATCTCCCACCCGGGCTCGCCGACGTACAGCGGCTCGGCGAGGGCGCCGATCACGACGGGCTCGTCGATCCCGGCAGCCTCCCGCAGCCTGCGCAGCTTCCCGATCTGCGCCGGCATCTCCGCCCGCCGGTCCCCCTGCGGCAGCCAGCCGTCGCCCCGCACCGCGGCCCGGCGCACGGCGGCGGGCGAGGAGCCGCCCACCCAGACCGGCGGCCGCGGGCTCTGCACGGGCCGCGGCGCCTGCCCCAGCCCCTCGAACGCGAACCGCTCCCCGGCGAACTTCGGGAACTCCTCCGGCCCCAGCGCCACCTTCAACGCATCAATCGTCTCGTCCAGCACCGCCCCACGCCGCCCGAAGTCCACCCCGAGCACCTCGAACTCCTCCGCTACGTGCCCGGCCCCCACCCCGAGGATCAACCGCCCGCCGGAGAGCCGGTCCAGCGTCGCGTACTGCTTGGCCGTGACCAGCGGATGCTTCAGCCCGACCACCGCCACATGGCTGAGCAGCCGCACCCGCTCGGTCACGGCGGCCAGATGCGCGAGAGTGGCGACCGGGTCGTACCAAACGGTGCTCATCGCCTCGGCCAGCCGCCGCGGGATCGCGAGGTGCTCACAGCAGGCGACATACGCGAACCCGTACCGGTCGGCGGCCTGCGCGATCGCGACCAGGTCGACGGGCCCCGCCGCGGCCTCCCAGCTCTCCGCATAAAGAGTGCTCTGCGACTGCACCGGCAACTGCATCCCGTACGACAGCCGCCCCTCCTCCGGCCGCCACACCCCACCGCGCACGCCGTCCACCACAGACCCTCCAGCCATATCTGACGGATCGTCATATTGTTTGCGCGGGACATCGTCGTGGTTACGGGGCCATCAGGCAAGGGGTGGAGCGAGGAGGTCAGCCACAGGAAGAGACACACCGCAGCCCGGCCTGGAGTGGCGCACCTCCTCCCGCGCCCCTCGGCACTCGGCCGAAGTCCCCCACCTCAGGCCCCCGGCCCCGCCCACAGCCCCTCCCCCGTCAACCCCAGCAACGAAATCGCGTTCCCCCGAACGATCTGTTCCACCACGTCCGGCGCGAGGTGCCCCATCTGGGACTCGCCGACCTCCCGGGACTTGGGCCAGGTCGAGTCCGAGTGCGGGTAGTCGGTCTCGTACAGGACGTTGCCGACGCCGATCGCGTCGAGGTTCCGCAGCCCGAAGGCATCGTCGAAGAAGCAGCCGTAGACGTGCTCGGTGAAGAGTTCGGACGGCGGGCGCAGGACCTTGTCGGCGACGCCGCCCCAGCCGCGGTTCTCCTCCCAGACCACGTTTGCCCGCTCCAGGATGTACGGGATCCAGCCGATCTGGCCCTCGGCGTACATGATCTTCAGGCCGGGGAAGCGGTCGAACGTGCCGCTCATCAGCCAGTCCACCATCGAGAAGCAGCAGTTGGCGAAGGTGATCGTGGAGCCGACGGCGGGCGGGGCATCGGCGGAGGTGGAGGGCATCTTGCTGGAGGAGCCGATGTGCATCGCGATGACCGTGCCGGTCTCGTCGCAGGCGCGCAGGAAGGGGTCCCAGTAGTCCGTGTGGATGCTGGGCAGCCCCAGATACGGCGGGATCTCGCTGAAGCAGACCGCCCGTACGCCACGGGCCGCGTTGCGCCGTACCTCCGCGGCGGCCAGTTCCGCGTCCCACAGGGGGACGAGGGTCAGCGGAATCAGCCGGCCCTGCGCCTGCGGGCCGCACCACTCCTCCACCATCCAGTCGTTGTACGCGCGCACGCCCAGCAGCCCCAGTTCCCGGTCCTTGGCCTCGGTGAAGGTCTGGCCGCAGAAGCGGGGGAAGGTGGGGAAACAGAGGGCGGACTGGACGTGGTTGACGTCCATGTCGGCCAGCCGTTCGGCCACGCTGAACGACCCCGGGCGCATCTGCTCGTAGGTGATGCCTTCGAGCTTGATGTCGTCGCGGGCGTAGCCGACGGCGGTGTCGAGGCGGGTCAGCGGCCGGTGCAGATCTTCGTAGACCCACCAGTCGGCTATCGGCCCGTCGTCCCCCGCGGCGCCCATCTTCGGGGCGAACTTGCCGCCCACGAAGGTCATTTCCTTCAGGGGCGCCCGGACGATGCGCGGGCCGATGTCGTGGTACTTCGACGGAAGCCGGTCCCGCCAGACGTGGGGGGGCTCCACCGTGTGGTCGTCCACCGAGATGATCTTCGGGAAGGTCTCCATGCCGGACACGGTAGCGCTGATCTGACGATCCGTCAGTAATGTGAATTGGTTGGATGGCGACAGGGGGCACACGGAAGGATGACCTCCGCGCCCCCACCGTGCGCCACCCCGCCCCTCGCCCCGGTCGGCCGAGGAGGCTTTGTGCACGGTCCGGACCCCTACTGACGTAAGCGGGCGCGACAAGGCAGACTGACCGTTGCGCACAGCGAGGTAGTGCGCACAGCGCGAACGGACGGCATACGGCAGGGGGGACACCATGGACGACGGTCCGGGGCGGGAGCGGCTCCGCTTCTCCGTGCTCGGTCCGGTACGGGCCTGGCGTGGCGCAACGCCGCTGGCAGCGGGCTCCCCGCAACAGCGTGCGCTGCTCGCCGCACTACTGCTGCGCGGCGGACGTACCGCCACCGCGCCCGAACTCGTCGACGCCTTGTGGGGCGACGACCCGCCGCACGCCGCGCTCGCCGCGCTGCGCACGTACGCATCCCGGCTCCGCAAGGCACTGGGCACGGACGCCGACACTCTGGTGAGTGAGTCCGGTGGCTATGCGCTCCGGCCGGTGGACGGCCATGCCCTGGACCTCGATCACGATCACGCCGAGCAGTACGCCGCCGAGGCGGAGAAGGCCAAGACCGCCGGCGATCGCGTCCGGGCCCGTGAACTCCTGGACAAGGCACTGGCGCTGTGGGAAGGCGAACCGCTCGCCGGGCTGGCCGGCCCGTACGTGGAAACCCAGCGCACCCGGCTCGAGGAGTGGCGGCTCACCCTCGCGGAGGCCCGCCTCGAACTCGTCCTGGAAGCCGGCTGCCACGCCGACGCGGTGTCCGAGCTGACCGCCCTCACCGCCTCCCACCCCCTGCGCGAGCGACTGCGCGAACTGCTCATGCTGGCGCTCTACCGCAGCGGACGGCAGGCCGAGGCGCTCGCGGTGTACGCCGACACCCGCCGGCTGCTCGCGGACGAGCTGGGGGTCGATCCGTGCGCCTCGCTCTCCGACCTGCAGCAGCGGATTCTGCGGGCGGACCCGGATCTGGACGCGCCCGCCGTCAGCTTCGACACGGACCCCACCGGCCCCGCGGTCGTGCGCCCACAGCAGCTGCCGGCCACCGTCGCCGATTTCACCGGCCGTGCCGCCTTCGTCTCCGACCTCGGCGATCAACTCGCCACCGCGGAGGGCAGCGTGATGGCCGTGTCGGCCCTGACCGGCATCGGTGGCGTCGGCAAGACCACCCTCGCCGTCCACGTCGCACACGCCGCCCGCGACAACTTCCCCGACGGGCAGCTCTACGTCGACCTCCAGGGCGCCGGCCACACCCCGTCCGAACCGGTGGCCGTCCTCGGCGCCTTCCTGCGCGCCCTGGGCACGCCGGATGCCTCCATCCCCGACGGCCTGGCGGAGCGTTCCGCCCTATACCGCTCCACCCTCGCCGGCCGGCGCGTACTGGCGCTGCTGGACAACGCCCGGGACGCCTCCCAGGTCCGGCCGCTGCTGCCCGGCACGGAGGGCTGCGCCGCACTGATCACCAGCCGCGCCCGGATGAACGACCTGGCCGGTGCGCACCTCATCGACCTCGATGTGATGAGTCCGGAAGAAGCACTTTCCCTCTTCACCCGCATCGTCGGCGAGGAGCGGGTCACGTCGGAGCGGCAGGCCGCCATGGCCGTCGTCGGGGCCTGCGGCTTCCTGCCGCTGGCCATCCGCATCGCCGCCTCCCGGCTGGCAGCCCGCCGTACGTGGACGGTCTCCATCCTGGCGCGCAAGCTCGCCGACGAGCGCCGGCGCCTGGACGAACTGCGGGCCGGCGACCTCGCCGTAAAGGCGACCTTCGAACTGGGCTACAAACAACTGGAACCCGCGCAGGCCCGTGCCTTCAGGCTGCTGGGTCTGGCAGACGGCCCGGACATCTCGCTTGCCGCGGCCGCCGCCGTACTCGACATGGACATCGAGGACACCGAGGAACTCCTCGAATCCCTCGTGGACACCTCTCTCCTGGAGTCCGCCGCGCCGGGACGCTACCGCTACCACGACCTGGTACGCCTCTATGCACGCGCCTGCGCCGAACGCGACGAACACCCGCCGTCGGAGCGGGATACGGCGACCTCACGGCTGCTGGACTTCTATCTGGCAACCGCAGCATGCATGTATGCGCTTGAGCGTCCGGGTGACCGCTTGATCGACCACATGGAGAGCACCAGCTACCCCGGCCTCGTCTTCGCCCACCGTGCGGCGGCATTGGAGTGGCTGTTCAGCGAGGCCGGGTGCCTGCTCGCCTGCGCACGGCAGTCGAGCAGCCCGGCGACTCTGCGACGGGCCGCCGATCTGTTGCTGCTCACGAAGGACCTGGCCGAGTCCGGCGCCGACGCGCTGCAGTACGAGCAGGCCAATGTCGCGCTGCTGACGGCTGCCCGGGAGGCCGGGGACCAGCACGCGGAAGCGCGTTTCCACCTTGCGCTCACGTATGTCCGAACGTTGTCAGGACGGCTGGACGAGGCCGATGAGAACGCCAAGTCCGCCATGTTGCTCGGACTGGCCTCCGAGGATCCCTACGTATCGTCGTCCGCACCCAACGACCGCGGGATCATTGCCAACGCCCAGCACCGGCATGCTGACGCAGAGGGCTACCTCCGCCAAGCCCTGTCCGCTTTCCGCGACGACAACAACCGGCAGTCCGAGGCCAGCGCGCTGTGCAACCTGTCGCGCGTCCACCTGGATACCGGACGGGTCGACAGCGCCATTGACCTGGCGGAGGAGGGCCTCTCGATATACCGCCAGCTGGGGGCCAAGCGCCGGCTCGCCAACGGAATGTACGCCCTGGCTCTCGCGTACACCCAGGCCATGCGGCTGGAGGAGGCGACCGCGCAACTGACCGCTGCACTCGCCATTTTCAGGGACAGCCGGCAGCGCTTCTGGGAGGGGATGACCAGCTTCCGGCTTGCCGAAGTCGAGCTCGCCGCCCGTCGGCCCGCCACCGCCGCAAACCATGCCGAACAGGCGCTGACCGCGTTGCGGGGCATCGGCGGCGATTCCTGGCGTGCAACGGTTCTGACCACGCTGGGGCGCGCCCTTCACGCACTCGGGCAGACCGGTCGTGCGCGGGTGTGCTGGCAGGAGGCGCTGGCGATTTTCGAGCGCCTGGGGTCCTCCGACGGCCAGGCCGTCCAGGCGCTTCTCTCGCCTACTGCGGTCGCATAATCGCGTCCTCTCGGCGGCCGGCTCCGGCGTTTATCGATCGTTCATCGCCGCGGGCCACTCTTGTCAGTATCGATCCGCCGCCTCGGGGGGCAAGCGGCTCGGTGCCCAGGCCGCGCAGTTATCGTGAGCGGCCATGCTACGCCCGTCCGGCGGCCCACGGGGGAGTCGCCGGCCGGGCGGCCAAGCAGTAAGCGCCCACACAGGAGTTGATCCAAGTGAACGCCGACAACAAGGCCCCTGCTCCAGGGGAACGCGACATCATCAGGCCCCTGGACAACCACCAGCCCATCATCGGAGCCGGCGCCACCACGCAGGTGAAGAAAGCGGAAGACCGGGACGTCATCAGGCCCCTGGACAACCACCAGCCCATCATCGGAGCCGGCGCCACCACGCAGGTGAAGAAGGCGGAAGACCGGGACGTCATCAGGCCGATGGACAATCACCAGCCCATCGCCGCGGCCCTGACCGACGACAATCACCAGCCCAACCCGGGGAACGGCGTTTCACAGAAGGACTGACGCCAGTCCACATACGACTCCGAGTGAGGGCCCGTCAAACCAACGGGGGATGTATTCGGGGGATCGCAGGGGCCGGTTTCGATGGCGTGGAGGGGATGCCATCGAAACCGGTCCCTGCGGCGCTTTTACCTTCAGCGGCAAAACTGGCGATATTCATCCCATTTCCATGATGATCGAACATCTCCCATCAATTGCCGCTAGCTTGTCCTGAGAACAGCACCCCTTCCCGGTCTCCGAGGAGTTGGAATGACCCACACGAAAAAGGCCCTTATTGCCACCGGCTTCGCATTGGTCGCGCTCGGCGCCGCCGCACTGCCCGCCGCGGCCGACAACCACATACCCAGCCCGCCCCACCCCGTAGCGATCCAGGGTCACCTCTCACCCGTGACGCCGCTGGACAATCACGCCCCGGTGGCGTCGTTGGACAACCATCGGCCCTGAACCCGCCACAGAGCACATACGGCATATCGCGCAGTTCCTTGGTCGTTGATACCCGATCCGGGATGTGACATTGAACGGGGGCCGGGCTGACGCTCGGGCCCCGTTTGCCATCGACTCTGCCTCATGAGCCCGCGGCTGCGGATCAGGCGCCTTGCGGCAGATCTCGCATTCCTTCGATTAATGCGGTGAGCGACGACGCCGCCGGGGAACTCCATGACACTTCGTCAGGGAACTTCACGCCCCTGCCGCTGAACGGCACTGTCAAGGTCGCCCCTTCCCGTACGCGCTACCTGACGTCCCGTCAGTTCCGCTGCTACAGTCGCGCCATCCGGCCCCGGCGAGGTCACCGGGGCGGACCACGTTCCGTCCTGCTCACAGCCAGGAGGCGCCGTGTTCGAACCCGCCCGTCCACACACGCTCTGGGAACTGGTCGAGTACCGGGCGCGGGCCTCGCGCGGGGCGCCGATGTTTTTCGACGGGGGCGGGCGGAGCGTCAGCTTTGACGGGGTGCGCGACGCGGCGCTGCGGGTGGCGGCCGGGTTCCGGGAGCTGGGGATCGGGGCGGGGAGCCGGGTGGTCTGGCAGTTGCCGACGCGGATCGGGACGGTGATCGCCTCGCTGGCACTGGCCCGGCTCGGGGCCGTACAGACGCCGGTCATTCCGCTTCACCGGGAGCGCGAAATGGGCTTCATCCTGGCGGAGTCGGCGGCCGAGTTCGTACTCGTACCGGGCCGGTGGCGGGGGTTCGACCACACCGCGATGGTGCGGAAGCTCGCCGGGGACGGGGTGCGGGTGGTCTCGGTGGCGGACGGGCTGCCGGAGGGGGATCCGGGTGCGCTGCCGGCCCCGGCCGGAGCGGGCACGCGGGCCGGCCGGGAGGCCGGCGGCACCACCTGGATCTACTACACCTCCGGCACCACCTCCTCCCCCAAAGGCGTCGAGCACACCGACGCCACACTCCTCGCCGGCGGCATCGGGCTGGCCACCGCGCTCGGGATGTCCGCGGACGACATCGGCTCGATCGCCTTCCCGTACGCGCATATCGCCGGCCCGGACTATGTCATCGCCATGCTGGTCAGCGGGTTTCCCGCGGTCATCCTGGACAGCTTCGAGCCGGGCCGCGCGGCCGCCGTCTACCGGCGGCACGGGGTGACGATGGCCGGTGGCAGCACCGCCTTCTACCAGGCGTTTCTCGATGAGTCGCAGCGCTGTCGGCAGCGGCAGCCGCAGGCCGGGCGGCTGATTCCCTCGCTGCGGCTGCTGTCCGGCGGCGGGGCACCGATGCCACCGGAGCTGTACGCGGCCGCCGGGCGCGAGCTGGGGTGCGCGATCGTGCACGGATACGGCATGACCGAGTGCCCGATGATCACGATGGGCACGCCGTACGACAGCGACGAGCAGCTGTCGCGGACGGTCGGCAAGCCGGTGGCGGGGGCGGAGATACGGATCGCCCGGCCGGACGGGAGCGAGGCCGGAACCGGGGAGTCCGGTGAGGTGACGCTGAAGGGGGCGATGCTCTTCCGGCGGTACACGGACCCGATGCTGACGGCCGGGGCCTTTGCCGCCGACGGTGCCTTCCGCACCGGCGACCTGGGATATCTGCGTCCCGACGGGCATCTGGTGCTGACCGGGCGGCTCAAGGACATCATCATCCGCAAGGGCGAGAACCTCTCCGCGCAGGAGATCGAGGATCTGGTGCACACCCACCCGGCAGTGGCGGAGGCGGCGGTGATCGGGCTGCCGGACCGGGAACGCGGCGAGCGGGTGTGCGCGGTGGTCACGCCCGCCGGTCCGGCCGGGCCGGCGCTGACCCTGGACGTGCTGACCGCGCATCTGCGGGCGGCCGGGCTGATGACGCAGAAGCTGCCGGAGCAATTGGAGATCGTCGGTGAGCTGCCGCGCGGCGGTCCGCTGAACAAGGTGCTCAAGGCGGTGCTGCGGGAGCGGTATACGGAGTAGCCGGGAGCTTTGCGGCGGTGTGGCGATGAGTTCCGGGGGCCGGCGGAGTCTTCACTGGGAGCGCCACCGGATCGGTGCGCGGCACGCATCCGGTGGCACGACCCGGCAGGACGCCCCCGGCAGGACGGAAGGACCCGGACGATGACCGAGACGATCGACTTCGCGGCGCAGGCCCAGCTGGTGTCGCAGCTCGCGGCGCAGACCGCCGAGGAACAGCTCGACGCCCCCACCCCCTGCGAGGCCTATGCGGTGCGCCATCTGCTGGGCCATCTCGTCGGCCTGTCCGCGGCTTTCCAGGAGACGGCGCGCAAGAATCTGGGGCCGATGACGAACGTCGACCCGAATGCGGCGATGCCCGATGTGGAGCCCGGCTGGCGGGCCGTCCTGGACCGGAACCTCCACGGTATGGCGGAGGCCTGGCACGACCCGGCGGCCTGGGAGGGCGAGACGCAGGCGGGCGGCGTGACCCTGCCGGCCGCCATCGCGGGCCGGTTCGCGCTGAACGAGCTGGTGCTGCACGGCTGGGACCTGGCGCGCGCCACCGGCCAGGAGTACGCGCCCGATGCTGCGAGCCTCGGGGTCTCGTATGCGCTGCTCGCGCCGATGGCCGAGGCCCCGGACCGCGTGCCGGTGTTCGGCCCGCCGGTGGCGGTGGGGGCGCAGGCACCGCTTCTCGACCAGGTGGTGGCGCTCAGCGGCCGCCGGCCCGACTGGACGCCGCCGGGGGCGTAGGCGTGGGTGGTGGGGGCGTAGGCGTGGGTGGTGTAGGCGGGGTCGGGGCGTACGCGACGTCTGCGGCATCGGGGCGTGAGCGGCGCAGGCGTACCGGACGGTATTCGCAGCGCCGACAGCACCAGCCCCTCCGGCCCCACCGGCCGCATCAACCCCACCGGCCGCACCGGGCCCCCGGCCGCACCGGCCCCCCGGCTCACAACGGAGCGGAGGCCGAGCTTCCGTTCCGTAACCGGGTCTTGAGGATCTTGCCGCTGGCGTTGCGCGGGAGTTCGGGAACGAAGGCGACCTCCCGTGGGACCTTGTAGTTGGCCATCTCGCGGCGGGCCCAGGCGATCAGATCGTCGGCGGTCAGCAGGGAGCCGGCGCGGCGGACCGCATAGGCCTTGCCGACCTCGCCCAGGCGGGGGTCGGGTATGCCGATGACCGCGACATCGGCGAGGTCCGGGTGGCGGCCGAGGAGTTGCTCTATTTCGGCGGGATAGGCGTTGAAGCCGCCGACGATGAACATGTCCTTGATGCGGTCGGTGATCGTGAGGTTGCCGTCCGCGTCGAGGACACCCACATCGCCGGTGCGCAGCCAGCCGTCGGCGGTGAGCACGCGGGCCGTGCCGGCCGGGTCCTCGAAGTAGCCGGACATCACGTGGTAGCCGCGGACGTGCACCTCACCGGGGGTGCCGGGCGGCAGCGGGCGGTCCGCGGCGTCGACGGTCCGGATCTCGGTGCCGGGCAGGGCCCGGCCCGAGGTCGCAGCGATGACCTCGGGCGGATCGCCGCGACGGCACATCGTGACGACGCCCGAACTCTCGGACAGCCCGTATGCCGTCAGGACGGTGGAGATCTTCAGCTCGCTGCGCAGCCGCTCGACCAGTTCCAGGGGGACCACGGCGGCGCCGGTGACCACCAGACGCAGCGCGGACAGGTCGTGCCGGGCGCGGGCGGGGTGGTCAAGGATCTGCTGATGGAGGGTGGGCGGGCCGGGGAGTACGGAGATCCGCTCGGCGGCGACCTTGGCGAGCGCCGTCTCCACGCTGAAGACCGGCTGCGGAACCATCGTCGCGCCGCGCAGCAGACAGGCGATGATCCCGGCCTTGTAGCCGAAGGTGTGGAAGAACGGGTTGACGATCAGATAGCGGTCGCCCTCCCTGAGGCCGGCCAGTTCGCTCCAGACGTCGTAGGCGCGCAGGGTCTGGGCATGGGTGATCACGGCGCCTTTGGGGTGGCCGGTGGTGCCGGAGGTGAAGATGATGTCCGAAGGGGCGTCGGGGTGCAGGGCATCGGCCCGGCCGCGGACCGTCTCGGGGGCCACCGCAGCGCCGTCGGCGAGGAAGTCCCGCCAGGTGGTGAAGCCGGCGGGGGCGTCGTCGGAGAGCACCACGACCGTTTCCAGCTGCGGCAGTCCGGGCAGCGGGCCACGGCCGGTGCCTTCCCGGGCGGCGCGGCGGAGCGAGGCGACGTAGGACGTACCGAGGAAGGTGCCGGTGACGAAGAGCAGCCTGGCGCGGGTACGGCGCAGGACGTAGGCGGCCTCGGCGCCCTTGAAACGGGTGTTGACGGGGACGAGGACGGCGCCCGCGGTGACGGCCCCGAGGGCGGAGACGATCCAGTCGAGGGTGTTGGGAGCCCAGACCGCGACGCGGTCGCCGGGTACGACCCCGGAGGCAATACAGGCGGCGGCCGCCGCCTCCACCCGCTCGCCGAGCTCGGCGTACGACACCCGGGTCCGGCCCTCGACCACGGCTTCCCGGGAGGCATACCGCCGGGATGCCGCGCGCACCAGCCGGGGGATCGCGCCGTACTCCAGATCCGCCCGCGCCTCCAGGTCGTCGCGCATCGCGTTGCCTCCCGACAAAGAGCCCGTACGCCACTAGCTGACTGTCCGTCAGATTAGCGGTAGCCTCCTCCGCTGTCAGCACTGACGACCGACCGCGGAGGTGGCGATGGGGGCGACCCTCAAGGACGCTACGGCAATAGCGGGCATCGGACAGACCCCGTTCGCCAGACAACTCCCCGAATCCGAGAAGACCCTGGCCTGCCGCGCGATCCTCGCGGCGCTGGACGATGCCGGGATCGCCCCCTCGGAGGTGGACGCCTTCGCCTCCTACACCATGGAGGAGACCGACGAGGTCGAGATAGCCAAGGCCATCGGCGCCGGGGACATCACCCACTTCTCCAAGGTCGGCTACGGAGGCGGCGGTTCCTGTGCGACGGTGGCCCATCTGGCCGCCGCCATCGCCACCGGCCAGGCGGGCGTCGGCGTCGCCTGGCGGTCCCGCAAACGCGGTTCGGGACCGCGGCCCTGGAAGAACACCCAGGTCCAGCTGCCCACCCCGGGGCAGTGGACCCGCCCCTTCGGACTGCTGCGCCCCGCCGACGAGATCGGCATGCTGGCCCGCCGCTATATGCACGAATACGGCGCCACCCGCGACCACCTCTTCAACGTCGCGCTCGCCTGCCGCAACCGCGCCAACCAGAACCCGGCCGCGATCATGTACGACCGCCCGCTGACCCGCGAGATGTATATGACCGCCCGCTGGATCAGTGAGCCGCTCTGCCTCTTCGACAACTGCCTGGAGACCGACGGCGCGCTGGCCTGTGTCGTGGTCCCGGCCGAACGCGCCCGCGACTGCCGGCAACGGCCGGTCTACGTCCACGCCGCCGCCCAGGGCCTGCCCGCCCAGCACCACGGCATGGTCAACTACTGGAACGACGACCCGCTCACCGGCCCCGCCTGGACCGCCGCCCGGCATCTGTGGAAGGGCGCCGACCTCGGACCGCAGGACGTCGACGTGGCACAGATCTATGACGCCTTCACCCCCCTGATCCCCCTCTCGCTGGAGGGCTACGGCTTCTGCGGGCGCGGTGAGGGCGCGGCCTTCACCGAGGGCGGCGCGCTGGAGATCGGCGGCCGGCTCCCCCTCAACACCGGCGGCGGCGGTCTCTCCGAGGCGTACGTACACGGTTTCAACCTGATCACCGAGGGCGTCAAGCAGCTGCGCGGCACCAGCACCGCGCAGGTCCCCGACGCCGCCACCTGCCTGGTCACGGCGGGCGAGGGTGTCCCCACCTCGGCCCTGCTGCTGAGGAGTTGAGGCGCCATGAGCACGCGTGAGTCCGTCGAGTCCGCCGAGTCCGTCGCATCCGCCGAGTCCGTCGCATCCGCTGAGTCCGCCGAGTCCGTCGAGTCCGCTGAGTCCGCTGAGTCCGTTCGCGATGCCATGCCCTCGATCGTGACACCCGCCACTGACAACCGGCCCGACAGCGGCGCCGGCCTGCTGCTTCCCGTCGCCGATGACGACGGGGCTCCCTTCTGGGAGTACGCCGCCAGGGGTGAGCTGCGCATCCAGGCCTGCTCCGGCTGCGACGAACTGCGCTTCCCGCCCCGGCCCTGCTGCCCGCACTGCCAGTCCTTCACCGCGCACTGGCAGCGGATGAGCGGCCGCGGCCGTATCTGGTCCTATGTGCTGCCGCATCCGCCGCTGCTGCCCGCGTACGCCGCTCAGCCCGGCTACAACGCGATCATCGTGGAGCTGGCCGAGGCCCCGCACATCCGCCTCGTCGGCAATCTCGTCACCGGCGCCGACGCCCCGCTCAACTCCGTCGACCCGGCACGGCTGCGCATCGGCGCCCCGGTGAAGGCCGCCTTCCACACCATGCCGGGCGGCGTGACCGTGCCCCGCTGGCTCCTGGAGCGGCCGTGACGGTCCGCACGGAGATCAAGGACGGGGTCGCCCTGGTCACCCTCGACCGGCCCGAGCGGCACAACGCCGTCGACCTGGACACCGCTGCCGAACTCGGCGCCGCCTGGCGGGCGTTCCGCTTCGATACCGCCGTACGGGCCGCGGTGGTCACCGGCGCGGGCGGCCGGGCCTTCTGCACCGGCATCGACCGCTCCGTCGACGTCCCCCAGCCGTCCTCGCCCTACTCCCTCGACGATCCGATGCTCCGCATCGGCCCGAAGGCCAACGATCTGTGGAAGCCGGTGATCGCCGCCGTCGACGGAATGGCCTGCGGCGGCGCCTTCTACCTCCTGGGGGAGGCCGAGTTCCTCATCGCCTCCGAGAACTCCACCTTCTTCGACCCGCACACCACCTACGGGATGGTCAGCGCCTACGAGTCCATCGCCATGGCGCAGCGGATGCCCTACGGGGAGATCGCCCGGCTGGCGCTGATGGGGACGGCGGAGCGGCTGGGCGCGGCCCGCGCGTACGACATCGGCCTGGTCTCCGAGCTGACCGCGCCCGGCGCCGCGGCCGACGTGGCGCTGCGCCGCGCGGCCGTGCTCGCCGCCCAGCCGACCGAGGCGGTCCAGGGCACCGTACGGGCCCTGTGGGCAGCGAAGGAGGCGGCCAGGTCGCAGGCCCTGGCGCACGCCCCGCAGCTGATCGCGCTGGGCAACCTCCCCCCGGACCGCCAGGCCGGGCTGTTCGCCGCCCGTCCGCGGCACGGCGGCCAGAAGGGCGGGCGGCACGGCGGCCAAGAGAGCGGCCAGGACGGCGAACGGGACGGCGGGCCACCGGTCAGATGACCCTTACATCCGCGTCTTGTGCGCCCGGGTGATCTCGCAGGTGTACCAGCACTGCCCGATGGAGGACTGGTTGACGGTGTACTTGGCGGTGTACTTGGCGGTACGTCTCGGTGGCGCCGGGACCGACGGTGATCGAGCGCTCGTGCAGCCCGTAGGCCTTGCCGTCGGCCGGTTCGGCCTTCATCCAGGCCGGCCGAAGGCGCAGCCACCGACCGTGGCGACCGTGGCCAGTGCCAGTCCGGTCGCAACCGCCGCCCTGATACCCGTACGGGGCCCGGCAACGCGTGCGGGCGTACTTCTCTCGCGGGCACAGAGGGTCGGGCGTAGCGTCGGTCACAGAGGATGACCGGACGACTCGAAGCGAGGCGACGCCCGTGGTGCGCAACGTTCTCGGGTCGCTGATCGCCCTCGCCGGAGCGGCGGCCGCCGTCTGGAGCCCCTTCCGTCCCTGGTACGACGGCCGTCACGGCAGCGATGTCCGGATCGAAGACCTCTTCAACGGCATCACCCGGAACGGCGCGGCGCTCTTCGGCTCCGTTCTCCTCCCCATGGCGTTCGCCGCCCTGCTGACCCTGATCGGCGTGGCCCTGCGCTCCCGGGCGCTGATCACCCTCGCGGGCCTGGTGGTGCTCGGTTTCACGATCCTGTGGATGGTCCGACAGGGGCAGGCCGCCAGCGAACTCACCGCCGGTGCCCGCGGCCTGGGGGTGGGCGTGGCCAGCGCCCTCGGCGGCGGCGCACTGCTGCTGCTCGGCGCCCTGATCATGCGCGGCCGCGGCCGGCGGGTCCACGACCGCGGATATGACGAGCGGCGGTACGACGACGGGCGCTACGGGCCCTCGGCGTACGACGACCGCTACGACGCGCGTGCGCCGTACGACCCCTCCACGCCCTACCCGCCGGGGACGCCCGAGCCGTGGGACGCGGGTCGCCCGGGGGCCGAGGAGTGGAACCCGGAGCCGTATTCCACCGGCCCCGCCGGGCCCCCGGCAGGCCCCGCGGCGCCCGGCGGAGCCGACGGCGGCGCCTACGGGCCACGGGAGGACACCCCCACCGCTCCCCTGCCGGTCACCCCGCCACCCCCACCGCCCGCGCAGCAACAGCGGACACAGCCACAACAACAGCCTCAGCAGCCTCAACGACCGCAACAGGCACAGCCGCCACCACCGACCATGCCGGCCCATCAGCAGCCGCCCACCCCGCCGGTCGAGTGGGGCAAGGAGCACCGCCGGCAGCCCCCCACGCAACCGCGGCAACCTCAGCAGCCCCGGCAGCCCGGACAGCCCGGACAACGGCCAGGACAGCCGGAACACCCCGAACAGCCCCCGGAGGACCGGGAGTAGACGGCCGGGCGGATGCGGTCACGTACGGGCGGTCACGTACGGGCGGTCACCTACGGACCGGTCCCATCCGGGCGGTCCCGTACGGGGCGGATACGGGCCGCCGGCCCCCGCCCCCGTCACCGCCGCCGCATCACGACCGCCGCGCCAGCCCCGTCCCCTTGGCCGCGTCCAGCGCGTACACACAGCGGTCCTTGCTGCAGGCGTACACCACTCCGCCGACCGCCACCGGCGAACCGGTGATCTCGCCGCCGGTCGCCAGTTTCCAGCGCAGCTGGCCGCCCATCGCATCGAGCGTGTAGAGGCAGTGGTCGGCCGAGCCGAAATGCACCCGGCCCTCCGCGACGACCGGTGCGCCGATGACCTCCGCACCGGCCTGGAACCGCCAGCGCGGGGTGCCGGTCACCGCGTCGAGTGTGTAGAGCGCCTTGCCGCTGCCCAGGTGGACCGCGCCGTGCGCGACCAGCACCGGTTCGGTGGACTGCCGTGCCTCGGTGGCGATCCGCCAGCGGTCGCGGCCGTCCGCCGGGTCCAGCGCGTAGACCGTGCCGAGGTAGTCCGCCAGGTAGACCCCGCCGCCGGTGACGGCCGGGCCGGGTGCGAAGGCGGGCGGGCTCAGGAACACCGCGGGCGCCTCGAAGTGCCAGCGCACGTCGCCGCGGGCGATGTCGATCGCCAGCACCCGGGGGCCGGCGACGACGTAGACCGCGCCGTCCGACGCGGGCAGCAGCCGCACCGGCACCCCGCCACAGGACGCGGCGTCGCCGACCGGGTACGACCAGCGCTCGGCGCCGGTCCGCGCCTCCAGTGCCTTCAGCCGCGCGTCGGCCCAGACGAACACCGTGCCGTCGTGCACCACGGGCGCGGCCTCGGCGGTCTCGAAGTCGGTCTGGATGCCGCCGGCCTCCCACAGCCGTTCGCCGGTGGCGGCCTCCCACGCCTGGACGCCGCCCCCGCGGGTGCTGGTGACGACGATTCCGCGGTCGACCTTGAGGGCGTAGACCCAGCCCTCGGTGTGCAGCCGCCAGCGCTCGGTGCCGTCGCCGGCGTCCAGCGCGTACAGGCTCGGGCCGTCCGAGGCATGGATCCGGCCGTCGGCGACCGCCATCGCCCAGGCGACGTCACGGGTCTTGAACTGACGGCGCCCGCTGGCCACATCGAGCGCATGCACCTCGAAGGACGTGACATACAGCAGGTCGCCGGCGACGGCGGGGGTGCCCCACACGTCGTTCGACATCCGGAACCGCCAGGGGCGCCAGCGGCCCGGTTCGGCGGACGGTGCCTCGGGCGGCGCGGCCTCGCCGCGGGCCGGGCCCTCCCCGGTCACGGCACCGCCCGGCTGGCCCTGCGGCGGCACACCGGTCACGGGTCCGGTGCCGGGCGGCCGTACCCAGTTCGTCGCGGCACCGGCCTGCCCGCGCGGCTGTGGGTCCCGGAAGTCGGCGCGCGGCCCCGGCCCTATCGGGGCGGCCGAGCCACCGAGGTGTACGGGGCCGGCGGCGCCGTCCGCGGAGACGGCCGACGGGGCGGAGGAGAGCGCGGCGGGGGACGGCGAGGCGGCGGGCGGCGCCGCGGAGACCGGGGTCGCCCGAGCCGCCGAGGCGTCCGGGCCGAGCGCCGCGGGCTGCGGCATCGGGCCGGGGTGGGCACCGCGCGGGTCGCCGCCGCGGTGCGCGCCGGGGCCGGCACCGAGCCGGCCGGGCCAGCCGGACTCCGCACCGGCCGGTGGGCTCTCCGGCCGCGGCGGCGCCTGGACGGGCTGCGCCGCGGGCATCGGCGGCGCCATGGGCGGGGACGGCGGCACGGCGGGTGCCGCACGGCCGGCGCCGCGCCCGGAGCCGGCCCGCTGGCTGTTGTTCGACACGGTGGCGCGGCCGCCGCGCCGGCCCTCGATGAGCGCCACCGCGCCGGGCGGCAGCCAGGCCGAAGCGGTACCGCTGTCGTCGCTGCCGGAGCCGAAGAGATGCGGCGCGAGCTGGGACTGCAGATCGGCGGGGGACGGCCGCTGGCCGGCCTCCATCTGCATACAGGACTCCAGGAGCGGACGCAGCTCGTCCGGCAGTCCGGCCAGGTCGGGTCCCTCACGCAGCAGCATGAAGACGGTCTCGACGGGGTTGGCGCCATGGAACGGCGCATGGCCGGTGGCGGCGAAGACCAGCGTCGAGCCGAGGGAGAAGACATCGCTTGCGCCCGTCACACTGCGTGAGTCGCGGGCCTGCTCGGGCGACATGTAAGCGGGGGTGCCGACGGCGACGTTGGTCATCGTCAGGCGGGTGTTGGACACCCCGGAGGCGATACCGAAGTCGATCACCCGGGGGCCGTCCTCGACGACCAGCACATTCGACGGCTTCAGATCACGGTGCACCAGGCCCGCGCCGTGGATGGACTGCAGCGCCTCGGCGATCCCGGCCGCCAGCCAGCGCACCGCCTGGGCCGGCAGCGGCCCGCACTCATTGACTATTTCCTCGAGGGAGGGTGCGGGGACGTAGGCCGTCGCGAGCCAGGGCACCGCGGCGCGCGGATCGGCGTCCACCACCGCGGCCGTGTAGAAGCCGCTGACCGCGCGGGCCGCCTCGACCTCGCGCGTGAAGCGGACCCGGAACAGCTGGTCCTCGGCGAGCTCGGTACGCACCGTCTTGATCGCCACGCGCCGGCCGGACGCCGAGCGCGCCAGATAGACCAGTCCCATGCCGCCGGCCCCGAGACGGCCGAGCACCTCGAACGGGCCGATCCGCCGGGGATCGTGCTGCGTCAGCTGCGTCAGCTGCTCCACCACTTGCCTGCCACCTCCCCGTGGGGCGTAAAAAGAGACTCTCACTAGCCACGAGCCGCCGAGAGCCACTGCCCCGTGCAGCGTCTCACCGCCTGGCCGAAACGGCCGTACGCGTGCTGATTGTTCCTGGCCGGGCCGACGGTTGCGAACCCGGGGCCTGCCCGTCGTGTCACGGCATACCCCCCGTAACCCGCACCGGGCCCGTTACCCGACGTAACCCAACCACGTCTGACGTGCTGCGATACGTCCCCTGACAGGCGTTCGCCGAGTGGGTTACCGGCGGGTTGCGGATCTCCCGCGCGTGGCACCGCCCGAAATACGGACGTTCACCACTCCGTTTGACGGGCGCACGAAGAGAACGGTTCGCTCTCCCGGACGTCCGGCGGCCGCGGTGGCCAAAACCATGCTGTTCCCCCTGCTGTGCGCACCCATCCCCCACCGGTCATGCCATCCCCGTTGTCGCTCCCGTTCCCACGGCCCAATTCTGCGCGTTCGAAGGTCATTTCGGCGCCAGGACACCAGGCGTGGCGCCTTGCGGGACATCCGGGCAGGCCGGAACACCGACCGCCGCGGCGGCCAGATGTCCAAGCTAGCGCCGGTTCGTACGGTTCGCCCCTCGAACGCTCGCACACATGATCGATTCCTATACGGCGCACAGGATGCAGCAAGGAAGGGCCGAGGAAAGTGCCGATGTTCAACTGACGGCCATCACTGTGCACTTGCCGCACGGACGGCGACCACTTATCCACCAAAGTTGTCCACAGCCTGTTGATAACGCTATTCACTGGTTCGGACCAAGCGGCGTTGGGCGAACCGCGGCCGCGGGCGGACCCGCCACCGGCATGGTCAGGGGTGCCACCGGCCCCGAACTCCCCCATCCCCATTTGCAGGCAGCCAAATAGCGCTCCGATCACCCCTCGGTAAGCTGACGGCATGACAGGACAAGTTCGAACCGTCGACGGCAGAGTTGCCGGCCGCCGCGGACAGGCGACGCGGCAAAAGCTTCTCGACTGCCTCAGCGAAATGCTCAGTTCGTCCCCCTATCGGGACGTCAAGGTCATCGATGTAGCCCGAAAAGCGGGGACTTCACCCGCAACGTTCTATCAGTACTTCCCGGACGTCGAGGGTGCCGTCCTCGAAATCGCCGAGGAGATGGCCAAAGAAGGCGCCACTCTGACCGATCTTGTCGCCGGACGCTCCTGGGTGGGCAAATCCGCCTGGCAGGCGGCAGAAGATCTGGTCGAGGGCTTCCTCTCCTTCTGGCGCAAGCACGACGCGATTCTGCGCGTGATCGACCTGGGCGCGGCCGAGGGCGACAAGCGGTTCTACAAGATCCGCATGAAGATCCTTAATGCCGTCACCAACTCCCTTACCGATTCGATCAAGGAATTGCAGAGCAAGGGCAAGGTCGACAAGGACATGAGTGCGCCCGCGATGGCCGGCTCGCTCGTCGCGATGCTGGCGGCCGTCGCCGGGCACCAGAAGGGCTTCCAGAGCTGGGGCGTCAAGCAGGCCGAGCTCAAGCCGACTCTGGCACTGCTGGTGCATCTCGGCGTCACCGCCAAGAAGCCGACCAAATAGCGAGGCAACCGAGAGAGCAGCCGAGGAAGCGGCCGGAGAAACAGCCGCGCCTCGAAGTCCCGGCACTCCCGGAATGATTCGCCATCGGTGCTGTATCCGTCCTGCCATAGCTGTACAGCACACACAGCGGGCGCCGCGCGGCCCCTCGGGGGTTCGCCGTGGCGCCCGCTGTGCACATGGCGAACGGGCCGGGCAACGGGCCGGGCAGGGGCGAAGCCCCCGTGCCGCACGGCCGGCTCACCGCCGCTCCAGGCCGGCTCACCGCCGCTCACCGCCGCTGCCCAGGCCGGCTCACCGCCGCTCCAGCCGGAACAGCCGGATCTCCCGCGATACCCGCGCCTGGTACGCGGCGTACGGCGGCCAGAACGCCAGCGCCGTCCGCCATGCCCGCGCCCGCTCCTCACCGGTGAGCAGCCGGGCCCGCACCGGAATGTCACGGCCTCGCCAACTCACCTCGGCATCCGGGTTCTTGAGGAGATTCGTGGTCCAGGCCGGATGCCCCGGCCGCCCGAAATTGCTGCCGATCAGCAGCCGGCCGCCGTCCTCCGCCGGCAGGCACGCCAGCGGCGTCCGCCGCGGCAGCCCGCTCCTGGCCCCGGTCGCAGTCAGGATCACCCCGGGCAGCATCCGCGTGCTGAGCAGCACCTTTCCGCGGGTCACCCGGTGCACCGTGCGGTCCAGCACGGGGATGAGGTGCGGCGCGATCCGGGCGAACGCACGGGTCGCGGAGACCTTCTGGAGCAGCCGCTCACCCGGCGGCATCAGGCCTCCACCGCCTCCGGCGTACGGCCTCCGGCGGGCTCCCCGCCTGCCGCATCCGCGCGTGGGGGAGCCGCCCCGGGCGCGGGAGCCACCCCGGGCGCGGGAGCCGCCCGGCGTGCGGGAGCTGCCCCGCTTCCGCCCGCCTCCCTGCCACCGCCGGGTGTCCCGGTCCCGTCCGCCTCCCCCACCGCACCCGCGAACAGCCCGGCCTCCTCGGCGGCCCGCGCCCGCAGCCGGTGTACGGGGCCCAGCAGCAGTTCGTCACAGGCGGCGCGCTTGAAGTACAGATGGGCCTCGTGCTCCCAGGTGAAGCCGATGCCACCGTGCAGCTGCACCGCCTCGGCCGCCACCGCACGCAGCGTCTCCAGCGCCTGCGCCAGCGCCAGCGCGCCCACGCCGGGTGCGTCCGCGGCGTACGGACCCGTGGGGTGCGGCCCCGCGGCGCCCCGGGCCCCGGACCATCCGCCGCCCGCCGCCCATGCCGCGTAGTACGCCGCCGAGCGCGCCGCCTGCACCGTCACATACAGATCGGCGAGCCGGTGCTGGACCGCCTGGAAGGAGCCGATGGGCCGGCCGAACTGTTCGCGCTCCCGGACGTAGGCGACGGTCCGGGCCAGCGCCGTGTCCGCCGCCCCGACCGCCTCGGCGGCCAGCGCCGCGGCCGCCGTGACCCCGGTCGCGGCGAGGGCCCCGGCCACCGCCGTCTCGTCACCGTCCCCCTCCCCCAGCAACTCGGCCGGGACCTCGCGCAGTTCGAGTCGCGCCTGCGGACGGGTCTCGTCCAGCGCGGTCTGCCGGGTCCGCAGCAGACCGGGCACGCCGGGCCTTGCACCGCGCCGGGCATCCGGTCCGTCCGCCACCGGGCCGGGTGCCGCGGCCGGGCCGGGTGCCGCCGCCGGGCCGGGTGCCGACGCCAGGCCGGGCGCCGACGCCAGGCCGGGCGCCGACGCCCGTACGAGGAAGAGCAGAGTACGGCTGCGCGCGAACCCGCCGGTGTGCGCGGCCACCACCAGCACGTCCGCGGTGTGCCCGTTCAGCACCTGCCCGGCCTCCCCGTACAGCTGCCATGTTCCGTCCCGCATCCGCGCCTGGATGCCGCCGGCCCGGCCGCCGCCCGCCCAGTCGCCGTCGTTCGGCCCGGTCAGGGCGAGTGCGGTGGCGAGCTGCCCGCCCGGTACGGCGAGCGTTCCGGTCAGCCCTCCGGTGGCGAGGGCCGGCAGCAGTGCGGTGCGCTGGCGTTCGCTGCCCAGCGCGAGGATCAGCGGCGCGGCCAGCGCTGCGGTGGCGATCAGCGGGGAGGGCAGTACGGCGCGGCCGGTTTCCTCGCAGGCCAGCGCGAGTTCGGTGGGTCCACAGCCCACACCGCCGTATGCGGTGGGCAGCGCCAGGCCGGGCAGGCCGAGCTGGGCGGCGAGCTGCTGCCACAGGTGCTCGTCGTACCCGGGTGGGGTGCGTACGGCCGCCTTGACCTCGTCCGGACCACAGCGTTTGAGCAGCAGTTCGCGCAGCGTGCGGCGGATTTCGTGCTGCTCCTCGGTGAACGCGGCATCCATCGGCGGGCTCCTCACGGCCGTGCGACAACGCCCGTCCGGTCCGACGGGCCCCGCAACCGATCTGACGGGCCGTCATAGTAGGGACGGGGGGTGCACTTTCCTAGGCGTGTTCGCAAAGTCGCGGGGAGGAGCGGACCTCCCGCCCGGTCGGCCCCGCCCTGCCCCGCCCGCCCGGCCCGGCCCGGCTCGCCCTACCCTGCCCACCCCCGACAATCTGATGTACCGTCAGATTCATGACTCCAGGGACCCCTTACGGGAATCGCAAGGTCGCCGTCGCCGGAGTGGCCCTGTCCGACTGCGGCCGCGTGGACGAGGCCACCCCGTACGCCCTGCATGCCCAGGCCGCCCGCCGGGCCCTCGCCGACAGCGGGCTGGACCGTTCGGTGATCGACGGCTTCGCCTCGGCCGGCCTGGGCACTCTCGCCCCCGTCGAGGTCGCCGAATATCTGGGACTGCACCCCACCTGGGTCGACTCGACCTCGGTCGGCGGCGCCACCTGGGAGGTCCTGGCCGCGCACGCCGCCGACGCGATCGCCGCCGGACATGCCAACGCCGTACTCCTCGTCTACGGTTCCACTGCCCGTGCCGACATCAAGGCCGGGCGGCGCACGGCGAATCTCTCCTTCGGGGCCCGCGGCCCGCTCCAGTTCGAGGCCCCCTACGGGCACACCCTGATCGCCAAGTACGCCATGGCCGCCCGGCGCCATATGCACCAGTACGGCACCACACTGGAGCAGCTGGCCCAGATAGCGGTCCAGGCGCGCGCCAACGCGGCCACCAACCCGGACGCCATGTACCGCGACCCCATCACCGTCGACGAGGTGCTCTCCGGCCCGCTGATCGCCGACCCGTTCACCAAGCTGCACTGCTGCATCCGCTCCGACGGCGGCTGCGCGGTCCTGCTCGTCGCCGAGGACTACGTCCGGGACCTCGCCAAGTCCCCGGTATGGGTGCTCGGTTCCGGCACGTCGGTCTCGCACACCACCATGTCGGAGTGGGACGACTTCACCGTCTCGCCCGCGGCGGTCTCCGGGCGGCTGGCCTTCGCCCGCGCCGGTGTCCGCCCCGACGAGATCGACCTCGCCGAACTCTACGACGCCTTCACCTATATGACCCTGGTGACGCTGGAGGACCTGGGCTTCTGCGCCAAGGGCGAGGGCGGTGCGTTCGTCGAGAAGGGGCGGCTGCTGCGGGACGGGGAGTTGCCGGTCAACACCGACGGGGGTGGACTGGCCGCCTGCCATCCCGGTATGCGCGGCCTGTTCCTGCTGGTCGAGGCGGTACGCCAGCTCCGCGGCGAGGCCGGCCCGGACCGCCAGGTACGCAAACCCGGCGGCGCACTGCCCCAGCTCGCGGTCGCCTCGGGCACGGGCGGCTGGTTCTGCTCCTCGGGGACGGTGGTGTTGGGGCGGGGGTGAGGGGCCGGGGGTGAGGGCCGGGCCCGTAGGGGGTAACCCGAACCGGGGCCGGCCGGGGAGGCGGACCGGGGGCCGACCCCGCACGTCTACGTACGAGGCCGGCCCCCGGGGCGTCAGCTCGACCGCTCCAACCGCACCCCGGTCAGGGGCGTCAGCTCGACCGCTCCAACCGCTCCTCGATCAGATCCGCGGCCCGGCGGGCGCCCCCCTGGGCGCGGGTCTCGGCCTGTAGCCCGGCCGAACGCACGGCGACCTGCGGATCGGCGGTGAGTTCCGCCAGCGCGCCGCGCAATGCCTCCGCCGTGGCATCCGCGGTGTCGATGCGGCGGGCGACCCCCAGCTCGGCCAGCCGGTCGGCGTTGAGGAACTGCTCGGCGCCCTGCGGGACGGCGATCATCGGCACACCGGCGTACAGCCCTTCGCTGCTGCTGCCCATCCCGGCATGCGTCACAAAGGCATCCGCCTGCTCCAGCACCGCCAACTGCGGTACCCATGAGCGCACTTCGATGTTCCCGGGGATCCGGTCCCCCAGTTCGGCCGGATCGGTGTATTTGCCGATCTGCAGCACCACGTGCCACCCCGGCAGGTCCCCGAACGCCGCCACGCACTGCCGGTAGAACTCCGGCTGCCGCGTGTACGCCGAGCCCAGCGACACCAGCAGCACCTTCTCCGCGCCGGCCGGCCGCGTCCAGCCGCCCTGCTCCGCACGGCTGCCGAGGCACGGCCCGACGAAGGTCACCGCATCGGCATCGACCCGGTCGGCATGCGGCTGCATGGCGCGCGGGATCATCGCCAGCGCCCGGCGCGGACGGCCGGCGAACTCGTCCACCGTGGTGGTGACCGCACCGCACCGGTCCAGCCACGCGGCGAATCGCGCGTGGTAGTCAGCCGCCCCCGGCAGCCCGGCGAACCACGCACCGACCTCCTCCTGGGCCCCCTCCCAGCCCACATAGGTCGGTGACAGCTGGACGAGGTCGCGGCCCTGCGCCTCGGCCAGCGCACGGGCGGAGTAGGAGGCGACGTCGTACAGATAGAGATCGGCGGGGTCGTCGTCGTACGCGGTGTGCAGCTGCGGCAGCACCGCGATCGCCTCGTCGAGGAAGAGCGCGGAGGCGGCGACGGGATCCTGCGGCCAGTCGTTGTCGATGACCGGCAGGGTGGTGGTGTAGCGGACGAACTCGGCGCCGGTGGGGGCGATCAGCTCGGCCGCATGACCGGCGTTGGCATACGTCACACGATGGCCGCGGGCCACCAGTTCACGGATGATCTCCAGGCTGGGCAGCACATGACTGACCATGGGCGTGCCGACCATGGCGATATGGGCGGACGCAGAGGCAGAACGACGCATAGGACCAGGACTTCCTTCCTACAGAGCTACGGAACGGGAACACGGAAGCCCGACGGCCCAGGCGGTACCGCGCGACACCGGCAACGAAGCCGGCCGCGCCGCGGGCGCGCCTGGGTGCGGGCGGGGCGGTGGACCGCCCTCGGCCGTGTCAGCCGTAGATCTGGAGGAAGTGCATGGGGGAAGCGTAAGCCGGGCCCTGGGGCGGGGCGAATGAATTTCCGCGGCGGGGGCGGCGGGGGCGGCGGGGTGAGTGGCTCTCCGCGGCGGGGGGCGGCCCGGCGAGGACGGCGCGGCAAAAACGGCGGCGGGGGCGGCTAGCTGTCGGACGGTCCCTGACCGGCCGGCGTCGGGCGCGGGCGGGTGATGACGCTGAACGCCGTCCCGAAGGGATCGGTGATCGCGGCCATCCGGCCGTAGGGGGCGTCCTCGGGGGTGGCGGCGGTACCGCCCGCGGCGATGGCGCGGGCGGCCAGCTCGTCGGTGTCCGCGACCTCGAACACGGTCTGCCAACGGGACGCGGTGGCCGCCGGCTCGCCGAAGATGCCGCCGACCTCATGGCCGTCGGGGCGGCGCAAGAAGGTGAAGTCGAAGCCGGGGAGGTCGTCGTTGCCGTCGAGCGTGAAGTCGAAGACGGTGGCGTAGAAGCGGCGGGCGGGGCCGGGGTCCGGGGACGCGAGGTCGTTGCGGACCAGTGTGCCGGGCTCGTTGACCAGCTCACAGCCCGGCAGCGTCCTTCCCTGCCAGAGACTGAAACGGGCGCCGACGGGGTCCGCCACGACGGCCGTACGGCCCAGGTCCGCCACGTCCGTCGGCGGCGCGAGCACCGTCCCGCCGCTGACGACGATCCGCTCGGCCGTACCGTCGCAGTCGTCCGTGGCGAGGTGGACATGCCACCAGGACTCCCCTTCGGCGTCGGTGGCGGAGACGGGACGCAGCGCCGCCACCCGCCGTCCGCGCAGCAGACACAGGGTGAAGGGGCCGGTCGCCGCCGACCGCTCCTCGTACTCCCAGCCGAACAGTGCGCGGTAGAACTCCATGGCACGGTCGAGGTCGGGGACCCCGAGGTCGATCCATGTCGGCGTGCCGAGCGGCTGGTTGCTGCTGACGTTGCTCACTTCTGCTCCTTCGCGGTGATGACTCCGTCAAGGGCGACGCTAGTGAGGGTCAAGGTCAGGAACTATCCTATTTGGGCGGAACTATTTGGGCTGGCCTACTTGGGCTGGCCTGCTTGAGCCGTCCTGCTTGGGCGCCTCGGCGGCGAATCGGGCAACGAGCAGGGTGATCCGCATGATCCGCTGTTCCTGGTGGCCGTCGCCGGCCGCACACCGCACACACCACCTACGCCGCACGCACCACCTACGCCGCACACCCCACGTACGCTGCGTGACATGACTGATCACGCCGGGCACGAGGGCCCGCCGGACGCCGCCCCCGCCGGCGCCGCGGCACACCACTCCGACACTGCGGACGCCCAGGCGTTCCGTGAGCTGCTGCGCGGGCTGCGGGTCTGGGACGTCGAACTGCCGCGGTTCGACCCGGCAGCGGCCCCGGACGAACCGCTGCCGCTGTTCCGGCAGTGGTTGCGGGCGGCCGCCGAGGCCGGTGTCCCCGAGCCGCACACCATGACACTCGCCACGGCGGACGCGGCCGGTGCCCCCTCCGTACGGACCCTGATGCTGCACGACGCCGATGAGCGCGGCTGGCACTTCGCCTCGCACCACGGCAGCCGTAAGGGCCGCGAGCTGGCCGAGCGGCCACGGGCGGCGCTGGGCTTCTACTGGGCGGGCGTCGGCCGCCAGGTGCGGGTCCGGGGGACGGTGGCCGCGGCGGGGCCCGAGGAGAGCGCGGCCGATCTGCACCGCCGTTCCACGGGCGCGCTGGCCGCGGCACTGGTCGGCCGGCAGAGCGAGGTGCTCGGCTCGTCCTCGGAACTGGCGCGCGCCTCGGACGCCGCCTGGGAGCGCGCCCGGCGCGAGCCACAGGCCCCGGTGCCGAGCTGGACGCTGTACGTGCTGCGCGCCGACGAGGTCGAGTTCTTCCAGGGGGATGCGCGGCGCCGACACGTACGTCTCAACTACCGTTGCGAAGGCGGACGTTGGGTGAAGGAACTGCTCTGGCCGTGAGTCGCTGAGCCGGTCCGTGAGCTGCGGAGCCGGTCCGTGAGCCACCGAGCCGGCCCGGCGGCCGTCGCGTCACGCCGGTCCGCTCGCCCTCACAGCTGCTGGTACATGATGTGCAGCCCCACATAGCCCTTGGTGGGGTGCCGGAAGCCCTCGGGGAGTGTCGTCATGATCTGGAAGCCCAACGACTGCCAGAGGGCGACGGCGCCGGTGTTGGTCTCCACGACGGCGTTGAACTGCATCGCGCGATAGCCCTCGGCGCGGGCCCAGGCCAGTACGTGTTCGCCCAGGGCCCGCCCGACGCCGCGTCCGCCGTGCTGCGGATCGACCATGAAGCTGGCGCCGGCGATATGCGCGGCGCCGCCCATGTGGTTGGGGTTCATCTTGGCCGTACCGAGCACCGTCCCGGAGTCGTCGACGGCGACGACCGTACGGCCGGGCGCCGTCAGCATCCACATCTCGCGGGCCGTCGCCTCATCGACGTCCCGCGGATAGGTATAGGTCTCCCCGGCCGCCACGAGGGTGTGGAGGAAGGGCCAGATGGCGGGCCAGTCGCCCGCGGTCGCCTCACGGATCAGCACGCCCACAGCATCCCGCGGACGCAGCGGGCCCGCCACCGGAATTCGCCGCGGGAAGCCCACGGGAAGCCACGGGAAGCCACAGGAAGCCGCGGCCTGAACGAGGGCGCGGGGACACCGGGACACACACGGGCCCGGGGCTACGCGGGAGCCCAGGGACGGACCGCAGGGGCGCGCCGGCTCGGGGACGCACCGGGACCGGCCGATGTCACGCGGGCCGGAAGACAGGGATGGCGAACCTGCCGCCCGCGCGCGCCCCCTCGCCGTCCCCTTCACCCTCGCCCCCGTCGCGGAAGTGCACCGCGAGCGGCATCCCGATCCGCAGTTCCGGCTCCGGGCAGTCGACGATCTCGGTCATCATCCGGGGGCCTTCGACGAGATCGACCACGGCCGCGACGTACGGGACCCGGTCGCCGAACGGCGGGAGGTCGTTACGGTGCACGACGGACCAGGTGTACAGGGCGGCGCGGCCGGTGGCCGGCTCCCAGCCGACGTCCTCGCTCCAGCAGTACGGGCAGAATTCACGCGGGTAGTGATGGGCCGCACCGCACCCCTCGGCCCGGCACCGGCGCAACAGCAGCCGCCCCTCGGCCGCCGCGTCCCAGTACGGCCTGGTGAAGACGTCCGCCTCAGGCACATCGAAACGCATCCCGCACACCCTCCCGCTGCCGCACCGGGTGCCCGCCGTGGGCGCGGCACACCGCGCGCAACCCACACCCTGCACCATTCCTGACGGTACGTCAGTTCAGCCGACACGCACCCCCCCGCGCAAGGGGTTCTGCGCAATTCATCCACCCCGGGGAAGCCAAGACCGGAGCAGGGCCACGGCCGGCCCTCCCCCAAGGCCGCCCCTCCCCCAAGGTCGCCCCTCCCCCAAGGCCGGCCCCCTCCGCAACCTTTACCGTGCAGCCCCATTCCTGACACGCCGTCAGTTCAGTAATCTGACTATGCGTCAGGTAAGGAGAAGGAGCGGCCTCACAGAGGAGCGGGCGTCTGCGATGCTTGGATCGACTCACGGCACCCTCACCACTCACTCCCGGCCGGCCCGCGTCGTGGCCTGTGGGGAGCAACCACCACACACCGTCCACGGCATGAGTGAACCGCACTCCGGGGACGGAGGACAGGGCGCCGTCGCGGTCGACCGCGACGTCAGCGGGCGCCCGCTGCACGCTCCGGTGCCCGACCTGGACCGGTTCTTCCGGCCCGGGTCCGTGGCCGTGATCGGCGCCTCGGACAGCGAGGGCCGCCCCAACACCGGCATCACCCGCCAGCTGATCGCCTGGGCGGAACGCGTCGGTGCCCGGCTGCACCCCGTCAATCCGGGGCGCACCCAGGTCTTCGGGCGGCCGTGTCACGCCACCGTCGCCGATCTGCCGGAGACCGTCGACCTCGCCGTCCTCCTGGTCGGCGACCCACTGCCGGTCATCGAGCAACTCGGCGAGGCCAAGGTGAAGTTCGCCGTGGCCTTCGCCTCCGGATTCGCCGAGACCGGCGAGCGCGGCGCGGCGGCCCAGGCCCGGCTGGCCGAGGCCGTCGAGCGCGCCGGTCTGCGGCTGCTCGGCCCGAACACCAACCTCAACGCGTTCGAGAAGTTCCGCGAGGACCTGGACGGCCCGGCCATCGCCCTGATCACGCAGTCGGGCCACCAGGGCCGCCCCGTCTTCAGCCTTCAGCAACTGGGCATCCGCCTCTCACACTGGGCCCCCACCGGCAACGAAGCCGATCTGGAGACCGCCGACTTTGTCTCCTACTTCGCCACCCGTCCCGAGGTCGGGGCCATCGCCGCGTATGTGGAAGGCCTCAAGGACGGCCGCAGTTTCCTGCTGGCCGCCGACCGCGCCGCCCGCAACAAGGTGCCCGTCGTCGCCGTCAAGGTCGGCCGGACCGAGACCGGAGCCCGGACGGCCGCCTCGCACACCGGCAAGCTCACCGGCGCCGACGGTGTCGTGGACGCCGCCATGCGGCAGTTCGGCGTGATCCGGGTGGACGGGCTCGACGAGCTGCAGGACACCGCGGCCCTGCTGGCCCGTGCCAAAAAGCCCACCGCGGAGGGCGTCGCCGTCTATTCGATCTCCGGCGGCACCGGCGCCCATTTCGCCGACCTGGCGACCGCGGCGGGATTGCGGCTGCCCACCCTCGGCGATGCCAAGCAGACCGAACTGCACCAGTGGATACCGGACTACCTCAACGTCGCCAATCCGATCGACAACGGGGGGCACCCGGTGGGCGACTGGCGCGGCCGCAAGATCATCGAAGCGATCCTGGCCGACCCGTCCATCGGCGTACTGATCTGCCCGATCACCGGGCCCTTCCCGCCGATGAGCGACAAGCTCGCCCAGGATCTGGTGGACGCGGCGGAACAGACCGACAAGCTGGTGTGCGTGGTGTGGGGCTCGCCGGTCGGCACGGAGGACGCCTATCGCGGCACCCTCCTCGGCTCCTCCCGGGTGGCGACCTTCCGCACCTTCGCCAACTGCATCACCGCCGTACGCGCCTACCTCGAACACCACCGCTTCACCGCCGGCTACCGCTCCCCCTTCGAGGACGCCCCCCGCATACCGTCCCCGTCGGCGCGCAAGGCGCAGGCCCTGATGCGTCCGGGCCAGCCGCTCAGCGAGCACGCGGCCAAGCAGCTGCTGCGCGCCTACGGCATCCGGGTCCCGCGCGAACAGCTGGTGACCAGCGCGGCGGCGGCCGTACGGGCGGCGAGCCTGGTCGGCTACCCGGTGGTCATGAAGGCGTCGGGGCCGCAGCTGGCGCACAAGACCGAACTCGGCCTGGTCAAGGTCCAGCTGACCTCGGCCAGCCAGGTCAGGGACGCCTATCGCGAGCTCACCGACATCGCCCGTTACGAGGACGTCCCGCTGGACGGCGTACTGGTCTGCCAGATGATCGAGCGGGGCGTCGAGATGGTCGTCGGCATCACCCACGACAGCCTCTTCGGGCCGACCGTGACCGTCGGCCTCGGCGGGGTGCTCGTGGAGATCCTGCAGGATGTCGCGGTGGGGATACCGCCCTTCGGCGAGGACCAGGCGCGCGCGATGCTCGACGAGCTCCGCGGCCGGGCCCTCCTGGACGGCGTACGCGGCGCACCGCCCGCGGATGTCGATGCGCTGGTCGAGGTCGTGCTCAGGGTGCAGCGGATGGCGCTCGAACTCGACGGGCAGCTGGCGGAGTTGGACATCAACCCGCTGGTGGTCCTGCCACGCGGGGAGGGCGCCGTGGCCCTCGACGCGCTCGCCATCTGCCCCTGATCGCGCCCGAGCCGACGCCCGTCCCGACAACCGTCCCCTTGGGAGCCGCTCCCCCATGACACCCTCACCGTCCCCCGGTTCCGTTCCCCCGGCCGCCGCCGAACCCGACGGGCCGGCCGCACCCGCCGCGCCAGGCCGGCCCGGCGACAACACCGCCCGTACCGATCCCCCCGACCGCGCGGACCCCGTCGCTTCCGTCGCGCCGGTCAATCCACGCGCTTCAGCCGATCCACTGACTTCAGCCGATCCACGCGCTTCAGCCGGTCCAGTCCCTTCAGCCGATCCACTCCCTTCAGCCGATCCAGTCGAGTCAGCCGGTCCAGTCGACCCAGCCGATTCATTGATACTGCACGCCACTGACAACGGCGTCTCGTGGATCACCCTCAACCGGCCGGCGGCGATGAACGCGGTCACCCCGGAGCAGCGCGAGCGCCTCATCGGCCTGCTCGCCGAGGCCTCGGCCGACCCGGACGTACGGGCCGTCGTCCTCACCGCGACCGGCCGGGGCTTCTGTGCGGGCGCCGATCTGCGCGGATCGGCGGCGGCGGGCGAACGGGTCGCCGGTGACGTCGCCCGGATGATCCGGGACGGCGCGCAGCGGCTGATCACGGCGGTGCTCGACTGCGAGAAGCCGGTGATCGCCGCCGTCAACGGCACCGCGGCCGGCATCGGCGCCCATCTCGCGCTCGCCTGCGATCTGGTGCTGGCGGCCGAATCGGCCCGGTTCATCGAGGTGTTCGTCCGCCGCGGCCTGGTCCCGGACGGCGGCGGCGCCTATCTCCTGCCACGGCTGATCGGCCCGCAGCGCGCCAAGGAACTGATGTTCTTCGGCGACGCCGTGCCGGCCGCCGACGCGGCACGTATGGGGCTGGTCAACCGGGTCGTCCCGGACGGCGAGCTGGCGGAGGCGGCCCGGGAGTGGGCGGAGCGGCTGGCAGCCGGCCCGACCCGCGCACTGGCCCTGGCCAAGCAACTGGTCAACGCCTCGTTCGACACCGACCGGGCCACGGCCTTCGCCGCCGAGGCCACCGCCCAGGAGGTCAATATGACGACGGCGGACGCACAGGAGGGGATCGCCTCCTTCGTGGCACGCCGCAACCCGGCCTACCGGGGCCGCTGACCGCCTGATTCACCCCGGCACCCGGCCTACCCGCGCCGCTGACCGGACTGCTTCACCCCGGCACCGCACTCCGGCACCTCACGGGTGTTCCGCGTCCGCACCCCGGGCAGCCACCCCCGCACCCCCTGCCCGCTGGTGACCAGATACCAGCGGGTGGAGGTGATGCCCGCCTCGTCGCGGACCATCCGGCCGTCCGTCACCACACAGTGCGCGGCCAGTGCGTCACCGTGCCAGACCCGGCCGGCGGAGTTGCCACGCGCGGCGTACATGGCCCGCGGGTCCCTGGCCAGCCGCAGTGCGCACTCCAGGGAGCGGCCGGTGCGGCAGGCCTGTTCGCTGTTGTAGACCGTGATCTTCACCGTCGGGGGCGGACCCGCCGGCTGCAGGGTGACGGGCCCGGGGCGCACCAGCCACCACACCCCCAGCGCCACCGCGGCCACCGCCGCCGCCACCACGAGCGCGACCGCGTACGGCCGCTTCCGGGGCAGTGCGGCCACGGCGGGCACCGGTGCGGCGCCGGAGTCCCTGATGCGGTTCCACAGGCCGGGGGGTGTCTCGATCTGTTCGTCCGCGAGCCGCAGCCGTACGCGCAGCAGCGCCTCCGCATCGCCGCCGCCCCCGCCCCCGTCACCGCGACCGCCGCCGAAGCCCCCGCCGTCGCCGCCCGCACCACCCGCACCGCCGTCGTACCGTGACCCCACACCCACCGCGCTGCTCACCTCCCGGCCTGCCCGTGTTCGGATTCAACGAGGTAGGCGCGCAGCCTGTCCAACGCACGGGCGCGATGGCGGGCGGCGGTGCCACGATGCACCTTCATGATCTTTGCGGCCTGGTCGATGGTGTAGCCGTCGAGGTCGACGAGGATGACGATGCCGGCCTGCCGGTGCGACAACTTCCCCAGCAGGCGCACCGCTTCGATCTCGGCCTGCCGCCGCTCGACTCCGCCGTCCCAGCCACCGGGCCCCGCACCCGCGCCGCCGCCCGCGCCGGCGTTCTCGACGTCGTCCATACCCTCGACCAGCACCTGCCGCCGGTCCTTGCGGTAGGCGTCGCGGGCGACGTTGAGTACGGCGGTGAAGGCATAGGCGTACGGCTCCGGATGGGCGAGGAAGCGCTGTGGCCGGGCGGCCAGCCGGAGGTACGCCTCATGCACCACATCCTCCGCGGACTGTCTCGATCCGGCCAGCATCACCGCTCTTCGGTAGAGCCGGGGCAGCAGCCCGCAGAACACCTCGTCGAAGGTGGGTGACGCGGCAGACGAAGCTGACGACGATGTCGCATCGGCCATGTACCGGAACTCTCCCCCGTGCTCGGCTACGGACGCGGCCGAGGTGGACGCTACCCGTGCGGACGACACGCAATCAGGAAACCGCTCACCAATCTCCCGCGAATCGGCCGAGATCAACCCCGATCCCCCGGTAAACCACACGTGCGGGTGGCCACCGTTGCCCGCACCTTCACATCTGACGCCTCATCAGATTCAATAAGAGCATGATGGGACACGCAGGAATGGCGGCCACGGCCGTGCGGTATCTGCGCTCCGTCGGCGCGCCCACCACGGCCGGCGCACCGGCCGGCGCAGCCGCCGGGCCACCTCCGCGACCCGCCTTGCGGGCCGTACGCGACGACGAGCGCGCCGCGCTGGATCCGGCCGAATTCCGCTCCGTCCTGGGGCACTTCGCCAGCGGCGTCACCGTGGTCACCTCGCCCGGGGAACCGGGGCCGGCGGGCTTCGCCTGCCAGTCCTTCGCCTCGCTCTCCCTCGACCCGCCGCTGGTGGCGTTCATGGTCTCGCGTACGTCGGCCACCTGGCCGCGGATCGCCCGCGCCGGGGTGTTCTGCGTGAACATCCTCGGCGCCGGGCAGGGCGAGCTGTGCCGCGGCTTCGCGGTCAGCGGCGGCGACAAGTTCGCCGGTGTCCACTACGGGCCCGCGCCCGCGACCGGTTCACCACGGCTGGCGGGGGTCCCCGCCTGGATCGACTGCACGGTCCAGGCCGTGCACACCGGCGGCGACCATCTGATCGTGGTCGGCCGGGTCGACGCCCTCGGCACGGACCCGGCCGCCGCCGAAACCGGCCCGCTCCTCTTCCACCGGGGAGCCTTCGGGCGGTTCCGTGCGTGAGGGGTAAGCCCCGAAGCCGCCGCACGCCGGGACCGCACCCGGCCGGCACCGGGGCCGCACCCGGCCGGCACCGCGGCCACACCGGACCGGGACCGCACCGCAGCCCTGAGGGCTGTCCCGTCATCCCTGGCGGGACAGCCCTCAGCCGAACGTCAGCACCGCCCGCGCCACCCGCCCGTGATGCGCATCGTCCGCCGCCTTCGCGAAGTCCTGCACCGGATAGGTCCGGGTCACCAACTCGTCGAGCAGCAGCCGCCCTTCGCGGTACAGCCGGGCGTAGAGCGCGATGTCCCGCTGCGGGCGGGCCGACCCGTAACGGCAGCCCAGGATCGACTTGTCCAGATACATCGACGACACCCGGAACGATGCCTCCGCGGTGGCCGGCGGCACACCGAGCAGCACCGCCTGGCCGTGCCGGTCCAGCAGATCGACGGCCTGCCGGATCAGCCGGGTGCTGCCCACGCACTCGAAGGCATGGTCGGTCCCGGTCGGCAGGATCCCCTTGACCGCCTTGACGCTGTCCGTCACCGCCGACGCATCGATGAAGTGCGTCGCCCCGAACTGCCGCGCCACCGCCTCCTTCGCGGGGTTGGCGTCCACCGCCACGATCACCGACGCCCCGGCGATCCGCGCCCCCTGGAGCACATTGAGGCCGATACCGCCGGCCCCGATCACCACGACCGAGTCCCCGCGGTCCACCCGCGCCCGGTTGAGCACCGCCCCGACCCCGGTCAGCACCCCGCACCCGATCAGCGCGGCCGAAGTCAGCGGAATATCCCCGGCGATCTTCACCGCCTGCACCGCCTTGACGACCGTACGCTCGGCGAACGCCGAGTTCGACGCGAAGCTGAACAACTCGGTATCGCCCCGCCGGAACGGCTTCTGGGGCATCCCGATCGCCTTCCGGCACATCGTCGGCCGCCCCCGGTCACACTCCGCGCACGCCCCGCAGTTGGCCAGCGTCGACAGCGCGACATGATCACCGGGCGCCACATGGCCGACGCCCGCGCCCACGGCCTCGACCACCCCCGCCCCCTCGTGCCCCAGCACCACCGGCACCGGAAACGGAATGGTCCCGTCGACCACCGACAGATCGCTGTGACACAACCCCGCCGCCCGGATGCCGACCAGCACCTCGCCCGGCCCCGGGTCCCGCACCTCCAGATCGTCCACGACCCGGGGCTGCTCCCCGTCGAAGATGACGCCCCTCATATCCGCTCCGCTCTGGGCAGGCCGAGCACCCGCTCGGCGATGATGTTGCGCTGGATCTCGTCCGAGCCGCCGTAGAGGGTGTCGGCCCGGGTAAACAGGAACAGCCGCTGCAGCGCGTCGAGTTCGTACGGCGCCTGCGCGGTCCAGTCGGCGGGCCCCAGCGCCGCGGCGGCCCCCCGCACCCGCATCGCCAGCTCCCCGAGGCGCTGGTGCCAGCCGCCCCACAGCAGCTTCGCCACACTCGGTGCGCCGGCGTCCCCGGCGGCCCCCAGGGTGCGCAGCGCGTTCCACCGCATGACCTTCAACTCGGCCCACAGGGTGATGAGTTGTTCACGCAGTACCGGATCGCGCAGGGCGCCGCAGCGCACCGCCGTCCCGACGACGTCGGCCAGCTCCGCCGCGAACCCGATCTGCTGGACGAGCGTGGACACCCCGCGCTCCTGCGCCAGCAGCCCCATCGCCACCCGCCAGCCCGCACCCTCCCCGCCGACCACGTGCCCGGCGAGGGCACCGTCGAAGAACACCTCGTTGAACTCCGCCGTCCCCGACATCTGCCGGATCGGCCGCACCTCGATGCGTCCCGGCTGGTCCATCGGCACCAACAGGAACGAGAGCCCCCGGTGCCGCCGCTCGGCCGGGTCCGTCCGCGCCAGCACGAAGCACCAGTCGGCCTCCCTCGCCAGGGACGTCCAGATCTTCTGCCCGCTGACGCGATAGCCGGCACCGTCCCGGACCGCCAGCGTCCGCAGCCCCGCCAGATCCGACCCGGCATCCGGCTCGCTGTAGCCCTGGCACCACAGCTCCTCGCCCCGGGCGACGGCCGGCAGGAACCGCCGCCGCTGCGCCTCGTCCCCGTACGCGAGCAGCGTCGGCGCGAGCAGGTTCTCCCCGATGTGCCCCACCCGCCCCGGCGCCCTGACCCGCGCGTACTCCTCGGCCCATACGACCTGCCGGCTCAGACTCACCGGACGGTTCCCGTACGCCCCCGCCGCACAGTCCCAGCCGAGCCCGATCCACCCGCCGGCCCCCAGCTCCCGCTCCCACGCCCGCCGCTCCGCGGCCCCTTCGTGCTCGCTGCCGGGGCCACCGCGTCCCGCCAACTCGGCGTAGCGGCCTACGAGATGACCCGACAGCCAGTCACGGGCCTCCGCCCGGAACTCCTCATCCCCGCTCCCGAACCCAAAGTCCACGAAGACCTCCCACGCCCGCCCCACCCAGCTTTTCCCCACCCACCCACGGGAGGTGACGGGCCGGAGGGGCCTGGTGTGGGGACGTAAAGCGAAGCAGTCCCCACACCAGGCCCCGCAGGCCCGTCACCGCACCCACAGCCCCGCGCAGCGGACCAAAAAACCCACCACGGCGCCGCACCCGGCAACGCACACACACCACCTACCGGCCGGGCCGCGCCGCAGTCGCAGCCGCAGCCGCAGCCGCAGCCGCAGCCGCAGCCGCCATCGCCGCCACCTGCCCCAGCAACGGCATCGGATCGGTCCCCACCGACCCCGGCAGCACCTGGGCCACCCGCTCCGGCGTCCACCCGCCCCCCTCGGCATACACGGAGCGCAGCTCCCTGGGCTGCGCCCACACGGCGATCTTCGGCCCGGCAACCGTGTACACCTGCCCGGTGACCTCCCGGGCCTGCTCGCTGAGCAGATAGACGACCAGCGCCGCCACATCCTCCGGCTCGCCGATCTCCGTCAGCTCCATCGGCACATTCGCCGACATCCGCGTCCGCGCCACGGGCGCCACCGCATTGGCCGTCACCCCGTACTTGTGCAGCCCCAGCGCCGCGCTGCGCACCAGCGAGATGATCCCGCCCTTCGCGGACGCATAGTTGGCCTGCGACACCGACCCCTGGTGGTTCCCGCTGGTGAAGCCGACCAGGGTTCCCGAGCCCTGCCGGCGCATCACGGCCGACGCGGCCCGGAAGACCGTGAACGTCCCCTTCAGATGGGTGGCGACCACCGGGTCCCACTCCTCCTCGGACATGTTGAAGAGCATCCGCTCCCGCAGGATCCCGGCCACGCACACCACGCCGTCGACCCGCCCGAACTGCGCCAGCGCGGTGTCCACGATCCGCTGACCGCCGGCCATGGTGGACACGTCATCGGCCACCGCGACCGCCACGCCCCCGGCCGCCTCGATCTCCTTCACCACGGATTCGGCGACCTCGCTGCTGGGTTCGCCCCCCTCGATGGAGACCCCGTAGTCGTTGACGACCACCTTGGCGCCCTGGTCCGCGCAGGCGAGGGCCACCGCCCGGCCGATACCGCGGCCCGCCCCCGTTACGGCGATCACTTTGCCGGCCAAGAAGTTCCCCATGCCGTGACCCTTTCCGCAGTTTCTGACGGACCGTTAGATTTTTGAGCAGACACGGTACGAACACAAGACCCGGGGCCGGACCGAACCCGGCCATCCCAAGGAGGGCCCATGCCCCTGCCGCAGGAGTTCCACGACATCGCCCACCGCGTGAACAACTGGGGACGCTGGGGAGCGGACGACGAGGCCGGAACCCTGAACCTGATCACCGGCCAGGTCGTCCGGGAGGCCGCCGGCTGCATCCGCAGCGGCCGCCGCATCCCGCTCGCGCTCCCGCTCCGGCAGGACGGCGTACAGACCGGCGTGATCCCCGGCCGGGTCAACCCGCTGCACACCATGACCGCCGTCAACCAGGAGATCTTCGGCCCCGGCACGGTCGCGACCTCGGACGACGTGGTCACGATGGGCCTCCAGGCCGCCACCCACTGGGACGGCCTCGCCCATGCCTCCCACTCCGGGCGGCTCTACAACAACCGCCCCGCCGACTCGGTCACCGCGCATCACGGCGCCACCCGCCTCGGCGTGGAAAAGGCCCCTCCGATCGTCTCCCGCGGGGTCCTCCTGGACGTGGCCCGGGTGCACCACACCGACCGGCTTCCCGGCGGGCATGCGGTCACACCGGAAGACCTGGACGCCGCCGAGGAACTGGCCGGGACGACGGTCCGGGCCGGCGACATCGTCCTCGTACGGACCGGGCAGCTGCGGCACTACCTCGCCGGTGACCGGCAGGCCTACGCCTTCCCGTCGCCCGGCCTCTCGGTGCGCACCCCGGAGTGGTTCCACGCGCGCGATGTCGCGGCGGTCGCCAATGACACCCTGACCTTTGAGATCTTCCCGCCGGAGATCGAGAACCTGTGGATGCCGGTGCATGCGCTCGACCTCGTCGAGATGGGCATGCCGCAGGGCCAGAACTGGAATCTGGAGGAGCTGTCGACGGCCTGCGCGGAGGCGGGGCGCCACGCGTTCCTGCTGTCCGCGATGGCCGAACCGTTCGTCGGTGGATCCGGTGCACCGGTCGCGCCCGTGGCGATCCTCTGACCCGGGCCGCACCGGACCGCCGGCCGTGACGGCCGACGGCCCGACTTACTGAGGTATGAGGGAATTGCTCCCGAATTACGCCTGATGCGTCACGGCACGCGACGCTGCGTGAGGGGGCTCATAGGCCCCCAGATCGGACCCCGCCGCCATCAGGAGCGGCTGCCCGCGGTCCACCTCGCACCAGATGCGCTTGCCGCCGCCCTCCTGCTGCCAGCCCCAGCGGTCGGCCAGCCCGTCGACCAGCTCCAGGCCGCGACCGTTGGTGTCCTCGCCGTCGGCGTGCCGCTGACGTGGCGGGCGGGCGCTCACGTCCACCACTTCGACCCGGACCGTTCCGACCACGGCACCCGATCCGGAGAAACACATCCGCAGCTCGGCCGCCGCGCCGGTGTGCACCACAGCGTTGGTGACGAGCTCGGAGATCAACAGGATCAGCGTCTCCGCGAGTGGCTCGTCGGCCCCTATACCGGAACCCACGAGCCGCGACCGGGCCCACCGCCGGGCCCGCCCCACCTCCGCAGGGTCGGGCCGTACGTCCAACTGCACCTGAAGCACCTGCACCGCTCACACCATCCGAACCGGCGGAAACATCGCCTCGCGCCTCCACGGAGTCACGGTGCGTGACCCCGGCGAAGCACAGCATGGTTGACGTTCAGTCACCCCAACAAGCGCTTCGGGCATATTCCAGCGCAAGGGAGTATGCGTCCTGCATACTGTGCGACGCACTTTGCGGGGAGTCGAACAAGGGGGGCGACCACGGCCCGCCCAAGGGCGAGCGGCACGCAGTCCGTACCCCGGAGCCGTCTTTCCGACGACACCGGGTTCGTTGCGCCACAGAACCACTCGCACCCAACGGAGCGTACCCGAGCCGACCGCCGACTCCCCCCTGTGACGAGTCACGCCTAGGACACAACCCGATATCGACCCTCCGTGACCACTTCGGTGCGGTGAGTCCGACATTTCGCCTACGGGTTGCCGGAGTCCGGCATCGCCGGGCACCGGGCGCCGCCGCGCCGGCCTTCGCGCGGCCGCCGTCAGCCGATCAAGCCCGCCGCCAGCAGCTCTTCCGCCTCGCGCGCCACTTGCCAGCACTCGGCCCGCAGCCAGGCCCGCTTCAGATGCAGATGGACATCGGCTTCCCAGGTGAAGCCCATTCCGCCGTGGACCTGCAGACAATCCCGCGCATTGGCCACCGCCGCCTCGTCGGCGAGCAGCTTCGCGGCCGTGACGTCGAGAGCACTGTCCGTGACCGCCGCCGCATAGACGGCACTTCGCGCTATTTCCGCACGTACGAGCATCTGCGCGCACAGATGCTTGACCGCCTGGAAGGAGCCGATGGGGACGCCGAACTGCTCGCGCTCGCGGGCGTGGCGCACCGCGGTCTCGACCGTACGGGCCGCGCTGCCCAGCTGCTGGGCCGCGGTGAGCAGCGTGGCCTCGCGGCGGAGCCGGGGGACGTCCAGGGCCAGGGGAGCGGCGCGCGGCAGATCCGTGACGCGGGCGAGCGGGGTGAGCGGATCGACGGAGGCAAAAGGGGCGCAGGCGACCCGGTCCGACGCGCTCCGGTATGCACCGTCCGCGCGCCCCTGTACCCCCCCGACTTGGCCCCCGACTTCCCCTCCGACTTCCCCTCCGGGTCCGCCTCCGGATCCGCCTCCGGGTCCGCCTCCGGGTCCGCCTCCGGGTCCGCCGATGCGGCCACCCCTGCCGCACCCCACCATGATCAACTCATCGCAGTCGGCCGGGTGTTCCCACACCACCGGCTCCCGCTCCCCCTCGCACAGCCCGACGATCCGCTCCCCGGCCGCGACCCCGTCCACCACCCCGGCCAGCAGCTGGCACGCCACCAGCGGCCCCGGCAGCAGCGCCCGCCCGGCCTCCTCAAGGACCAGCACCGCTTCCGGCAGCCCGAGTCCCACCCCGCCGGCCTCCGCCGGCAGCCGCAGCGCAAAGAACCCGGCCTCGCCCAGTTCCCGCCACAGCGCCCGGTCCAGTGCCGGGTCCCCCACCGCGGCCCGTAGCCGGTCCCGGCCGAACCGGCCGGCCAGCAGCTCGCGGGTGCCGTCCCGCAACGCCCGCTGGTCATCGGTGAGTTGGAAGTCCACGGCCGGTCACCGCCCCTTCGGCAGGCCGAGAATCCGCTCGGCGACGATGTTCTGCTGGATCTGCGAGGTGCCGGCCGCGATGGTGTACGAGAGCGACGACAGCCGGTCGGCGATCCACTCGTGGTCCGCGTCCAGCGCACCGCCGCCGAGCACCTCGGCCGCCGTGTCGTACAGCTCCTGACGGGCGTGCGAATAGCGCAGCTTGAAGACCGAGCCACCGGTTCCCGGCACGCCGCCGCCGCTCCCTTGCCGCCCCGCGCGCGGGGGGACCCCCATCGCCTCGCTCACATTCCACTGGGTCAGCCGCCACAGCGCCGTGAACTGTGCGTTCAGCCGGCCCAGTCTGCGGCGCAGCACGGCATCGTCCCAGCGGCCGTTGGCGCGGGCCGCGCGGGCCAGCGCGCCGAGCACCCGGCGGCAGGCCACCACCTCGCCGACGAAGGCGGTGCCACGCTCGAAGGACAGCGTCACCATCGTCACCCGCCAGCCGTCGTTCTCCGCGCCGACGCGGTTGCCGGCCGGTATCCGCACCTCGTCGAGGAACACCTCGGCGAACTCCGTCGAGCCGGCCAGGGTGCGCAGCGGCCGGACCGTCACCCCCGGCGCGTCCATGGGCATCGCCAGCCAGCTGATGCCGCGGTGCCGGGGCGCGTCCGGGTCGGTGCGGACGAGGAGTTCGCACCAGTCGGCGACCTCGGCGTGCGAGGTCCAGATCTTGGCGCCGCTGACGACGTAGCTGTCCCCGTCGCGCACGGCTCGGGTTCGCAGCGCGGCGAGGTCCGAGCCGGCGTCCGGTTCGCTGAAGCCCTGGCACCAGATCTCGTCACCGCGCAGGATCGGCGGCAGCCACCGGGCGCGCTGCCCGGCGGTGCCCTCGACGGCGAGGGTCGGCCCCGCGTGCAGCAGCCCGACGAAGTTCGCGCCGACATAGGGCGCCCCGGCGCGCTCGGTCTCCTCCAGGAAGATCAGGTGCTGGGTCGGGGTGGCGCCCTGCCCGCCGGCGTCCCGCGGCCAGTGCAGGCCCGCGTATCCGGCGTCGTACAGCATCCGCTGCCAGGCCGTGTCGTACGCCCGCCGGCCGGGCCAGTCGGTGGCGGCGGGCTTCGCGGGGAGCCCCGGCAGCACCTCGCCGAGCCAGCTGCGCAGCCGGACCCGGAAGTCTTCCTCCTCGGGCGTGTACGTGAGGTCCATCGCTTCCCCTAACCCCATTCCTGACGCTCCGTCAGAAAGGCTAGCCCGGCCCCTCTGGACCGACAACCCGCCAGCACCTACCCTCCACACGAATCTGACGATGCGTCAGCATCCGGGAGGACAGATGACCGGCAGCACCCTCTGGGACCTGGTCGCCTGGCGGGCCGCCCGCACCCCCGGCGCCACCGCCCTCATCCAGGGCGCCGCATCCGCCCGGCACGAGCGGCGGATCACCTTCGGCGCCCTGCACCGGCGTGCGGAACGGGTCGCGGCCGGCCTGTACGAGCGGGGCGTACGGCCCGGCAGCCGGGTCGTCTGGCAGCTGCCGACCCGCATCGAGACCGTGCTGACCAGCCTCGCGCTGGCCCGTATCGGCGCCGTCCAGAGCCCGGTCGTCCCGCTCTACCGCGACCACGAGGTGGCCCAGGTGCTGCGCCGCACCCGCGCCGCCTTCTTCGCCGTCCCCGGCACCTGGCGCGGTTTCGACCACCATGCGATGGCCCGCCGGCTGGCCGCCGGCCTGCCCGGCCCGCTCACCGTCATCGATGTGTACGACACCCTCCCCGACGGCGACCCGGCCGTGCTGCCCCCGCCACCCGCCGACGCCGACGAGATCCGCTGGATCTACTGGACCTCCGGCACCACCGCGGAACCCAAGGGCGTCCTGCACACCGACCGCAGCCTGCGCACCGCCGGCCGCTGCCTGGCCGACGCGCTGCGCCTGGACCCGTCCGACGTCGGCTCGATGGCCTTTCCGTACGCCCATGTCGCGGGCCCCGACTACACCGTCCTGCTCCTGCTGCACGGCATCCCGGCCGTCCTGCTGGAACACTTCGCGCTGCCCGGATCGCTCGCCGCCTACCGCCGCCACGGCGTCACCGTCGCCGGCGGCTCCACCGCCTTCTACGCCCTCTTCCTCGCCGAACAGCGCAAACTACCGCCGGGAGTACGGCTCCTGCCGTCGCTGCGGCTGCTGGCCGGCGGCGGGGCACCCCTGCCCCCCGCGCTGTACCACGAGGTCGTCACCGGGCTCGGCTGCCGGCTCACCCATGGCTACGCCATGACCGAGGCCCCGATGGTCACCATGGGCGACCCGTACGACAGCCCCGCACACCTCGCCACCACCGACGGCCGGCCACCCGCCGGCATGGAGATCCGTATCGCGCCCGGCACCGGCGAGATATCCGTGCGCGGCCCGGCCGTCTGCCGTGGCTACCTCGACGAGCCCGACCCCTTCGACCCCGACGGCTTCCTGCCCACCGGCGACCTCGGGTACCTCACCCCCACCGGCCACCTCGTCATCACCGGCCGCCTCAAAGACATCATCATCCGCAAGGGCGAGAACATCTCGGCCCAGGAGATCGAGGAACTCCTCCAGCGGCACCCGGGTGTGGCCGACGCCGCGGTCATCGGCCTGCCGGACGCCGCACGCGGCGAATTGGTCTGCGCCGTCATCGAACAGCCCCCAGGCGCAAACACAGTGACCCTGCCCGAAGTCCGCGCCCACCTCCTCGCCCAGGGCCTCGCCCCGCACAAACTCCCCGAACGGCTGGAGGCACCGGCCGCCCTCCCCCGCGGCGCGACCCTGCGCAAGGTGCTCAAGGGGGAGCTGAGGGAGCGCTACGGGGGTGGGCGGAGCGCTCCGGGAACGGGCGGGCCATCGTCCGATGAGGACCCGGGCAGATAGGACACACCTTGTCCTGGCCCTCCCCTACGGTCCCCCATGAGCCACTCCCGCCCCCGTATCGGCACCGCCGCACCCTCACCCCGCGCATCCGGACGCCGCTGGAGCGGGAGTTGAGCGGGTGACAGCCCGCGGCCGGGCCGCCGCCCGGCCGGCTCAGCTCGGGCGGTAGGCGCTTGTCGCCTGCTCGTAGAGCTGGTCGACCTCGTGCCGGCCGCTGTCCGGGCCGATGACGAGGACGAGGTGGTAGCGGCCGTTGTGGATCATCGCGAGGTTCCGCACGTACACCTCGCGGCCGCTGCCGTCGCGCCAGGAGAAGGTGCCCTCGGCCATCGCCGTCTTCCCGACGTCGATCCGCTGCAGACCGGACGCCGAGGCCCAGCCGGAGGAGCGGTACGGCGCCAGTTCGGCTTCCTTGTCCTGCATGTAGGCCATCGGGTCCGTGCCGGAGTGCGCCGTGGTGTCCCGGCCGGGCACCACGACCAGCTCGTAGTCCCCTCCGACGTACCGCACCTGGCCCATGCCGTTCGCCCCGCGCCGCTGCCAGCCCTTGCGGACCGCGACCTGGAAGCCCTCGGGGTCGGTGCGGATCTCGAAGCCCTTGGCGACTTCCGTCGGCCGGGTGATCTGCGGCGCGCCGGAGCCGCCGTCTTTCTTGCTCCCCCGGTCCCCGGGCGGTGTGCCGCTGCCGCCGGGCGCCGTTCCCGAGGTGCCCGTACGGTCCGCGCCGCGCCCGCCGGCCTTGGAGTCCTGGCCGGACTTCGGCAGGAACGCCATGGCGTAGATGACCGCGCCGACGAGGAGGAGCAGGATCGCGGTGAGCACCAGCCGGCCGAGGTGGCGCGGCGCGCGCGGGGGGCGGTCCTGGCGCGGCGCGGCTTCCAGGCCGACGTCACCCAGCATCTCCTGGTCGTACGGTTCCCGGTCCGCGGTCCCGCTCCGCCCGACCGGCACCGACGGCTCGGCGGACCGGTCCGTCCGGGCGGGCCTGGGCTGCCGGAGCGGCTTGGGCTGCTTCGGGGGGCGGGTCGGACGAGGCGCGGCCGGGGCGGAGACCTCCTGGTCCGGCGGCTGCGGGACGGGCGGTGCGGCCACGGCGGCCGGCGCTCCCACGACGGGCGGTGCCGCCGCGGCGGCCGGCGCCCCCACGACGGCCGGCGCCGGCTGCGGCCGGGCACGCCGGAGCGTCCGGGGCTTCTTGTGCCGCCCCTTGCGGACGAGTTCACCGCGGCGCCGCACGATCGGCAGCCGCCGCGGATCGGCGGCGCCCTGCGAGGCCGGCATCGTCACCAGCCGGCTGCCGGCCTCCGGCTCCGGCGCCGTACGGATCAACGACCGCAGCCAGCCGTTCAGCTCGTCGGCATCCGGGCGGTCGGCGGGGTCCGGGCGCAGCAGGGACTCGACGACCGGACGCAGCGCCCCGCACTCCTCGGCGACCGCCGGCGGCTGTGAACAGACCAGCTGCGCGAGTTCGGCGGCGCTGTCCTCCGGAAACGGCGGCTGCCCCTGCACGCTCCGGTACAGCAGCGCACCGAGCGCCCACAGATCGGTGGCCGGACCGACCGGCGGCGCCAACTGCCAGTTCTCGTGCACGGGTCCGGCCTGCTCCGGGGCCCAGCGCTCGGTGACCGGGCCGATGGCGGTCAGCCGCGCCTGCCGCGCCCGCTCGGCGGCGAGCCCCGCGGTGGGCCGGCCGTACGCGGCGGTGGCCGGGGCGCCGCCGTCCGGGGCGGGCTTGCTCAGCGAGGTCCGGGCGGCGGCGGAAGCCTCCGGTGCGGACCCGTCCGGTGCACGTGCCTCCGGTGCGGACCCGTCCGCGCCGGGCGATGCGTCTGCGCACAGCGCCTCCTGGGCGGCGCCCGCCGCCAGGCCGGTCAGGATGGCCCGGCCGTCGGCGCAGACCAGGACCGTACGGACGGTGATATTGCGGTGCAGCCAGCCGTTCGCATGCAGCACCCGCAGCGCGGTGAGCAGATCAGCGGCGATCTCCGCGGCACGGTGCGGGGACAGCGGCCGCTCGGCGAGCAGCGCGGACAGCGGGCGGGCGGTGAGGAGTTCGGCGACGATCCACAGGCTGCCGTCCTGCGCGAAGGCATCGAAGACCTGCTCCAGCCGGGCGTGGTCGGCCAGCTGGGCCGCCGTCGTCGCCGCCTCCAGTGCGCGTCGTACGGCGGGGTCGCGGGGGCTGCGGTCGGCCACCCGCGCCGCACCCGGCACCCGCCCGGCACCGAAGCGGCCGCCGGCCGCACTCCGCTCGACGGGACCGGTCGCCTCCGCCCCCACGACCTCCGCCTCGACGACCTCCGGCAGCGGGACCTGACGGACCAGGACCTCCTGCCCGCTGAAGGTGTCGAACGCCCGGGTCTCGGTGAAGTCGTCGTCGCCGAGGGGCCGCAACGGCAGGCGGTATCGCTCGGCGAGCACCCTTCCCGCGTACTCGTCCACGACGCCTCCCCGCAGCGCGCGCTGTGTCTACCGTCGCGCCGGAGCCGCCCGTCAGCGCTGGCGCCTCCGGTCACTTCCGGTCGTCTTCCCGCCGATTGCGGATGCGTACGGTCTTCGCTGTCTCACGATACGTGCCCGCATCGGCGCTTGCGGCCCGCTCGGCGCAACGACGCGCAACCTCTCGGCCCGTCCCGCCCTCCGTGCGCCCGGTCCGCCGGTCAGTCCTTCAGCGTGAAGGTCTTGAACGCCGTCGCCACCATCTGCCGGCAGGCCTTGTCCGACCAGGCGTCCGCCTTGCAGGTGATCATGATGGCGTAGCCGTGGTGGTCATCGGCCCGGAAGCCGCGGTCGAGGACCCGTACCTTCTCGCCGCTCTGCCGGCGGGTGAACGACCAGTCGGCGACCGTCGGATAGCCCCGCCACTTCACCGGCTTGATGCCGATGAGGTGGTAGTCCTCGCTGGAGGAGCGCACGGCCGGCTCCAGGCTGCGCCAGGAGGCCGCCGCGTCGGTGCCGGGCTCGGCGTTGTAGTCGATCTGGATGCGCGGGAAGCCGCCCGAGGCGCTGTATATGGCGCCGGAGCCCGCCCCCGCGGTGTCGGTCTGCCGGAAGCCCTTGGGCATCGCCATACGGAAGTGGAACCTTGCGTTGGAGAGCTCGGCGAAGCCGTCCGGCACGTCCTTGCCCTTGCCGGACGCGTCGCCCTTGCCGCCCTTGTCCTCGGCCGGGCTGAGGTCCGGCGGCTGCAGGGTCGACGGGGCCCGGTCCTGCGCCGCGTCCCCGTTCGCACCGGCCGCGTCCGCCGAGGCCTTCGCCCGGCCGGCGGACGACGACTTGTCCTGCTTGCCGGACGACGCGGCGCCCTTCTTCGCCGTGTCGTCACCGCTCAGGACGACGGCCAGCACCGTGCCCAGCACCGCCAGCACGACGACCACGACCACGGCCACGATGATCAGCGTCCGGCGCGGGACGACATCGGTCACCGACGCGCGCACCGGCGGTCGGTTCCCGTCGCCGGGTCTGGAGTCCGTACGGGCCGCCATCGCGGCGGCGGCGCTGCGCACCGACTGCAGGGCGCCGCGCAGCCGCTCCTTGGCGGCCTCGCTGTCGAACCCGGGGCGGGCGCCCGCCGGCCGGTCCGGGTGCGCACCGGCCGGGCTCGTACGGTCCGTGTCCACCTGGCCCGAACCGGTGGCTTCCCCGTCCGCCGGGCCGGCCGTCTTCTTCTGCGGGCGCCCGGTGGACACCGGCGTGCCCGCCGCGGCCGCCTCGGCGGCAGCGGCCTTGCTGCCGCCCGCCTTGGCTGCCGCGGAGGTGTCCGGGCCGGTCTTGGCGTCATCGGACCGGCTCGCCTTCCCGGCGGCGTCCGCCTCCGGGGCGGCTGCCGGCTTCGACCCCCGCGCCACCCGCGACTTCAGGGCGGGCTTCGTCTTCGGCTTGGGCGTGGCCTTGGGCTTGGGCTTCGGCTCCGCCCGCTCCTGAGGCGCGGTCGGCAGCGCCATCGCCCGGGTCGCGTCCATCGGGGGCTCCGGTGTCCGCGCCTCGGGGGCGTGCACCACGTCCTCCAGCAGCGCCCGCGCGCCGACGTCGTCCAGCCGGCCCGCCGGGTCCTTCACCAGCAGGCCGTAGATGACCTCTTCCAACTCGCCGGCGCTCTTCGGCGGCTCGACCGGCTCGGTCATCACCGCGGTCAGCGTGGCGATCGCGGAGCCCTTGTCGTACGGCGGCACGCCCTCGACGCAGGCGTACAGCAGACCGCCCAGCGACCACATGTCGGCCGGCGGGCCGGGCTTGTGGCCGCGGGCGCGCTCCGGGGAGATGTAGGAGGGGGCGCCGACGAGCATGCCGGTCGAGGTCACGGAGGGGTCGCCCTCGACCTGGGCGATGCCGAAGTCGGTCAGCACGACCCGGCCGTCGTCGGAGATCAGGACGTTGGACGGCTTCACATCGCGGTGCAGGATGCCCTCGGCGTGCGCGGCGCGCAGCACATCGAGCACGACCAGGCCGACCTCGGCGGCGCGGCGCGGGGTGAGCGGGCCGTCGTCGCGGACCACCTCGGCCAGCGAGCGGCCCTCGACCAGCTCCATCACGATCCACGGGCGGTCGTCCTCGTCGACCACGTCGTAGACCGTCACCGCGCCGTTGTTGCGGATCCGGGCGATCGCCTTGGCCTCGCGCAGCGTGCGGGTGATCAGACGACGCTTCTCGTCCTCCTCGACCCCGCCCGGAAAGCGCAGCTCCTTGACCGCGACCGTGCGGCCCAGGACCTCGTCGCGTGCCCGCCACACGGTGCCCATGCCACCCCGGCCGAGAACATCGGCGAGTCGGTACCGCCCGGCGAGCAGCCTGCCCCCTTTGCCGTCCATCTCGACCTCGTCGCCCACTGCATCCCCTCTGCTATCCAGCCGAGTTGGCAGCTTCGACGTCCCATCGATCACCAAACTGGCCCAACTCGGACAACCCACCCTGGCAGAGCCTTCATTCTCCCTCATCTGCGGCCATGCGGAAGGCCCGGGTCGGTGCCGGACGACACCGTGTACCCGTCATGATGGCCCCGACGAACGGGAGTCCCGATGCCGAAGCGCTCGCCTCGCCCGGCCGCGACCGCCGCGCCGGCGACGTCGGCCGGCCGCCGCCGCGCCCTGGTCCGTTCGAGTGCCCTGGCCACGGCGGCCGCGCTGGCCCTGACGGCGTGTACGGGCCGGACCCGCCCGGCCCCCGTCCCGCCCGCGCGGCCCGAACGGCCGCCCGCGACGACGCTGCACGCACTGCACCGCCTGGTCGACGACGGCGTCCCGGGCGCAGCCTCCCTCGTCACCCGCGACGGGTACGCCGCCACGCGCTTCTCCACGGCCGGGGTGGCCGATCTGCGCAGCGGCCGCAGGATGGGCCCGCAGGACCACTTCCGGGCCGGCAGCCTCACCAAGACCCTGGTCGCCACGGTCGTCCTGCAGCTCGTCGCCGAGGGCCGGCTGTCCCTGCACGACAGCGCCGCCGCACACCTCCCGCCCGGCGTGCCGGCCACGGGGGACGGCGACCGCAGCGAGCTGCGCAGGGTGACGATCCGCCAGCTGCTCGACCATACGAGTGGTTTGTTCAACTACACCCAGGACCCCCGGCTGGCGAAGCAGCTCTACGGCACGGGCTTCGGCGCCCACCGCTACGACAGCCACACCCCGGCCGAGCTGCTGCGGATCGCCCTCAGCCACCCGCCGGTGGCCGCACCGGGCACCCGGTACGCCTACTCCAACACCAACTACCTCGTGCTGGGCCTGGTCATCCAGGCGGTCAGCAAAAAACCGTACGCCACGGAGATCCGGCGCCGCATCCTCGTCCCCGCCCGCCTCGGCCACACCTCCTTTCCCGGCACCGACCCGGTACTGCCCCGGCCGCACGGCCGCGCGTACTCCCGGATCGGTGACCGGCGGGTGGACGCCACGACCCTGGACCCCAGCCGGGCGGGCGCGGCCGGCGAAATGGTCACCACCCTGGGCGACCTCAACCGCTTCTTCTCCGCACTGCTCGGCGGCAGGCTCCTGGCGCCGCGCCAGATGGCCCAGATACGCAACGAGAAGGGCACCGGCGGGGCGTACGGCCTCGGCCTGTACGCGACCCGGCTGCCCTGCGGCGTCACGGTCTGGGGCCACACCGGCGACATCAACGGCTCCTACGCCCGCACCGCGGGTACCACCGACGGCCGCCACCTCGTCAGCTACCGCGTCAACACCGATGACCTGCCCGACCCGGCGCACGGCAGGGCGGTGCTGACCGCGGAGTTCTGCACGGCACGGCGTACGTAGCGCCCGCGGTCCACGGGCCCACCGGCCTGCCTTCGGCTACGGGCCTACAGCGGCACGATGTCCGGAGCCCCCAGCCGCGCCGCATCCGCCGTCAGATCGTCCGGCTGCCGCTGGGATTCGCGCTCCGCCTCGACCCGCTTCCGGTAGTGCGTGATCTCCTTCTCGATCTGGTCGTGGTCCCAGCCCAGCGCGGGCGCGATCAGCTCGGCCACCTCGCGGGCGCTGCGGGTGCCCCGGTCGAAGGTCTCGATGGAGATCCGGGTGCGCCGGGTCAGTACGTCGTCGAGATGCCGGGCGCCCTCATGGGTGCAGGCGTAGACGGCCTCGGCCCGCAGATAGTCGTCCGCGGCCGCCAGTGGTTCGCCCAGGGAAGGATCGGCCACCACCAGCTCCAGCAACTCCTCGGCCAGCGAGCCGTACCGGTTCAGCAGATGCTCGATGCGCGCCACATGCAGTCCGGTGCGCGCCGCGATCCGGGCCCGCGTGTTCCACAGCGCCTTGTAGCCCTCGGCCCCGACCAGCGGAATGTCCTCGGTGACACACTCCGCGACCCTCCGGTCGAGGCCGTGCACCGCCTCGTCCACCGCATCCTTCGCCATCACCCGGTACGTCGTGTACTTGCCGCCCGCGACGACGACCAGCCCCGGCACCGGGTGTGCGACGGTGTGCTCCCGCGACAGCTTGCTGGTGGCATCCGACTCCCCGGCCAGCAGCGGACGCAGCCCGGCGAAGACACCCTCGACATCGTCCCTGGTCAGCGGGGTCGCCAGCACCGCATTCACATGCTCCAGCAGATAGTCGATGTCCGCGCTGGAGGCCGCCGGATGCGCCTTGTCGAGATCCCAGTCCGTGTCCGTCGTCCCCACGATCCAGTGCCGCCCCCACGGGATGACGAACAGGACGCTCTTCTCCGTCCGCAGGATCAGCCCGGTCGTCGAATGGATCCGGTCCTTGGGGACGACCAGGTGAATGCCCTTCGACGCACGGACATGGAACTGCCCGCGCTCACCGATCAGCGCCTGGGTGTCGTCCATCCACACACCGGTGGCGTTGACCACCTGCTGCGCCCGGATCTCGTACTCACCACCGCCCTCGACGTCCTGCACCCGCGCGCCGACCACCCGCTCACCCTCGCGCAGGAAACCCACCACCCGCGCGCCGTTGGCGACCTGCGCCCCGTAGGCGGCCGCGGTCCGCACCATCGTCGCCACATAGCGCGCGTCGTCCATCTGCGCGTCGTAGTACTGCAGCGCGCCGACCAGCGCATCCCCCTTCAGGCAGGGCGCCACCCGCAGTGCCCGCTTGTGCGACAGATGCCGGTGGTGGGGCAGTCCGCGCCCGTGTCCCGACGAGAGCGACATCGCGTCGTACAGCGCCACACCGGCGCCCGCGTACCAGCGCTCCCAGCCCTTGTGCTGCAGCGGATACAGGAACGGCACCGGCTTGACCAGATGCGGCGCGAGCCGCTCCAGCAGCAGCCCCCGCTCCTTCAGCGCCTCTCTGACCAGCGCGAAGTCCAGCATCTCCAGATACCGCAGACCGCCGTGGATGAGCTTGCTCGACCGGCTGGACGTGCCCGAGGCCCAGTCGCGCGCCTCGACCAGTCCGGTGGACAGGCCGCGGGTCGCCGCGTCCAGCGCCGTCCCCGCGCCGACGACTCCGCCGCCGACCACGAGAACGTCCAGCTCCCGCTCCGCCATTCGGGCGAGCGCCTCGGCCCGCTGCGCCGGTCCCAGTATCGCTGTCTTCACCGCTGCCTCCCGCTGTGATCGGGGCCACACCCCCCGTCCGTCGATTCTGTCCGCGCTGCGTTCCGGTATCCACCCTCCGCTCACGGCGGCAACACCCCGCCGCCTTGATCCATCAATCCCTATTCTGTGTCAAATATCCGCTTAGTCTACTTATGCGCCATCCGCATATGTCGTGCGCACACGTCATTCGCAGTCGCTCGGGAAGGACGGCCGCACCATGCCCGCAGACCTCGCCGTCATCGGACTCGGTCACCTCGGCCTCCCCCTCGCCCAGGCCGCCACCACCGCCGGTATCGGCACCATCGGCTACGACCCCGACCCGCACACCGCCGCGCTCTCCGGCGCCGACGGGCCGCTGTCCGCCACCGAAGTACGCCGCCTGCTCTCCGCCGGCTTCCGCACCACCACCGACCCCACCACCCTCGGCCGGGTCCGCACCGCCGTCCTCTGCGCGCCCACCCCGCTCGGCGAGGACCGCGCGCTGGACCTCACCGCCCTCGCCGACGCCGCCCGCACACTGGCCGCACAGCTGCGCCCGCACACCACGGTGATCCTCGAATCCACCGCGTACCCGGGCACCACCGAGGAATTCCTGCGCCCCCTCCTGGAGGAGGGCTCGGGCCTCACCGCCGGCCGCGACTTCCACCTCGCCTGCTCCCCCGGCCGCCACGACCCCGGCAACCGCACCCACCGCTACGCCAACACACCCAAGGTCATCGGCGGCCTCACCCCCGCCTGCACGGAGGCCGCCGCCGCCTTCTACGGCCGCCTCACCGACAAGGTCGTACGCGCCCGGGGCCCCCGCGAGGCCGAGACCGCCAAGCTCCTGGAAACCAACTACCGCCACATCAACATCGCCCTGATGAACGAGATGGCGGTCTTCTGCCACGACATCGGCGTCGACCTGTGGGACGTCATCCGCTGCGCCGAGACCAAACCGTTCGGCTTCCAGTCCTTCCGCCCCGGCCCTGGGGTGGGCGGCCATGCCGCCCCCATCGACCCCAACTACCTCTCCTACAAAGGCCGTTCACTGGGTCATCCGCTGCGCATGGTCGAACTCGCCCAGGAGGTGAACGGCCGTATGCCCCGCTACGTCATCCAGCGCTGCGCCACCCTCCTCAACGAACACGGCAAGTCCGCCCGCGGCGCCCGCATCCTGCTGCTCGGCGTCACCTACAAGCCGGACATCGCCGACCGGACGGGCTCACCGGCCCGCGAGATCGCCTCCCGCCTGAGGGAACTGGGAGCGCACCTGACGTACCACGACCCGTATGTACCCGAGTGGAACGTCCTGGGCCGCCCCGTGCCCAGGGCCGACTCGCTGTACGAAGCGGCTGCCGCCGCCGATCTGACGGTGCTGTTGCAGGCGCACCGCACGTATGACCTTCAGGGGCTGTCGGTCAAGGCCCAGCTCCTCCTGGACACACGGGGCGCGACGCCTACCGGTGCGGCGCACCGGTTGTAATCCCACGTCTTCGGCTGCGGCGCCGCGCCTGTTTTCCGCCTTCGGCGGGAGGGGTGTTCGGGCGGGGCCGCTTGCCGTCTGTGGTGGGTGCCGGTGGTGGGCCTCCGGGGCCTGTGTTGTGGACTGCTTCGCTTTACGTCCACAACACAGGCC